>CAYVGW010000120.1:0-13258 GCA_964450895.1 uncultured Occallatibacter sp.
TGGAATCGACGCGCGTCCTGGGGCAGTTCCTGCATGGCGTGATGGAGGCCAACAAAGAGCAGAAGAACTTCCGCGTCTTCGGGCCGGATGAGACGGCCTCGAACCGCCTCGGCGACACGATTACCGGAACCGGCAAGGAGTGGATGGAAGAGACGCTGCCGGTGGACGAGAACCTTTCACAGACCGGGCGCGTGGTGGAGATGCTCAGCGAACACATGTGTCAGGGCTGGCTGGAGGGGTACTTGCTGACTGGCCGCCACGGCTTCTTCTCGTGCTACGAGGCCTTCATCCACATCATTGATTCGATGGTCAACCAGCACGCCAAGTGGCTCAAAGTGACGCGGCACATTCCATGGCGCAAGCCGATTGCCTCGCTGAATTATCTCCTGAGTTCGCTCGTCTGGCGGCAGGATCACAACGGCTTCAGCCATCAGGACCCCGGCTTCATCGATCACCTGATGAACAAGAAGGCCGAAGTCGTCCGCGTCTATCTTCCGCCGGACGCCAACACGCTGCTCTCGGTGGGCGATCACTGTTTGCGCAGCAAGAATTACATCAACCTGATCGTCGCCGGCAAGCAGCCCGCGCCGCAGTGGCTCACCATCGATGAAGCCGTGGCGCATTGCACCGTCGGCCTGGGCGTCTGGCAGTGGGCCTCGAATGACGAGGGCGCGCCGGACGTGGTGCTGGCCTGCGCGGGCGATGTGCCGACAATGGAGACGCTGGCCGCGGTGGTGCTGCTGCGCTCGCTTGCCCCGGACCTGAAGATTCGCGTGGTCAACGTGGTGGATCTGATGGCCTTGCAGCCGCCCAGCGAGCATCCGCACGGCCTCGCCGACGAGGAGTACGACCGCATCTTCCCGCCCAAGACGCCGGTGGTCTTTGCCTATCACGGTTACCCCTGGCTGCTGCACCGGCTCACCTACCGGCGGCATAATCACGATAATCTTCACGTGCGCGGCTACAAGGAAGAGGGCACCACGACCACGCCCTTCGATATGTGCGTGCTCAACAACATCGACCGCTTCCAGTTGGCTCTGGACGCGGTCAAGCGCGTGCCTCGGCTGCGCGGACAGGCCGACGCCGCCGAGCAGTGGTACTCCGAGGCGATTCAGCGCCACAAGCTCTACGTGGCGGAGAACGGCGACGACCTGCCGGAGATTCGCGACTGGCGCTGGGCACCACCTGCGGTGGGGCCAACTGCCTCCGGCTCGTAAACCACCTGCGGTGGGGCCAATGGCCTTCGGCTCGCTGGTATTTGTTTCTAGTATCCTGAGTCAGAAGTTTCTACCATGAAAGGAACTGTCATTCTGAGCATGAGATGAACTGTCATTCTGAGCGAACGGGGCCCCAAACGTACTTCAGTTTGGGGGTGGTGAGTCGAAGAATCTGCGTTTTTTCGCAGAATCCCGAAAAGCAACCGCAGGTCCTTCGACTCCCTTCGCTACGCTACGGTCGCTCAGGATGACAGTCATTTGTTGTAGGAATTTATACTCAGGACACTAGCCGAGTTTCAAATAATCTGGGTTCCCCAGGTCCGGATTTTCGGACCTGGGAATCAACAAACTTCGGGTGCCCCACCCTCGCCGCGTTCTTGTTTTTGCGGCTAGGGTGGAATACCACACAGGCTATTATTGATGAGTTTTGAAAGGGCACGGCTTTAGCCGTGCCGCCAGGTCACCAGAGTATGTTGGGCTTTAGCCCCTGAGAGATGTTTTTTCGGTAATCTGAACTTTCACCACGGGTTGTTAAGGAGTCTTTGGTTAAGCTGTCGATTTACAGGAGTTTCCATATGGATGCGAAATTTACGCACGGATTGACGCTTGCTTTAGTATTGTGGGGCGTCATTGCCCCACTCATTGGCATCCTTTTCGGCCATTATCTATCGCGTTCGTGGCAGCGTGAGCAATGGTTCCGGGATAAGCGTTATGAGGATTATCAAGCTGTCTTGAGTGCGACTGTTACCGCGTATATGACAATAGTACGTGTCGATTTGGCTAGCCTAACCTCGATGATGAGGCCAGAAATGCTCCAAGAGATCGAAGTGATGAAGGCCGATTCATTCCGTGTTCTCCGAGACCGCATTTTCATCGCAGAAGAACTTAATTATGCAGGCATCCTTGTTGAATGGGATACCGCAGTCACCAATTATGCGATGCGCACGATCGACGAACGAAAGTTCGCTGATCGTTTCTCGAAGCTCAATGAAAAGCTGGTACACATGGCACTCAACCCTCCGAGACGCCCTGGATGGTTCAAGCGCTGGTGGATGAACCGGGAGTTGGTCCGCCTTCGTCAACATTCCCTCGGGGGCTAAAGCCCATGGTGATTTACTTGCTTTGCGGCACGACTAAAGTCGTGCCCTGTTACAAAACTGATTTTTGAATGGAGTTTCAAGTGACTTGCTAACTCAGCTAACGCCGCTAACTCCGCTAGCAACGCTAACACCGCTGACCCGATCAGCCCCAACCTCAAAGGATTTTACGAATGTCTTCTTTGCCCGTACTGGTTTTGAACAGCGGTTCTTCTTCGATCAAATTTTCTGTCTATGAGGCTGGCGACGGCCAGCGCGACAAGCTCTTCGAGGGCGCGGTGGACGGCATCGGCACCGATCTGGGCAAGTTCTGGATCAAGGACGCGGCGGGCACCAAGCTCGTCGATCAAACCCCGGCCCTGCCCACGCGCGCCGTGGCCTTCAAGCTGGTCTCCGACGCGCTGCACTCCGGCCAGTTTCCCGCGCCGTTGGCCATCGGCCATCGCATGGTCTGCGGTGGGCCGACGGTGCAGGCGAACCAGCTCATCACGCCCGAACTGATCGACGAGATGGAGAGCTACACGGCCTTTGCGCCGCTGCATACGCCCATCGCCGTCTACATCATGCGCGAGTCGCTGCGGCTCTTTCCCAGCGTGCCGAACTTCGTCTGCCTGGACACCTACTTCCATCGCACCATGCCCGAAGTGGTGACTCACATGCCGATCCCGGCCGAGTACTCGGCGATGGGCGTGCGCCGCTACGGCTATCACGGCATCAGCTACGAGTCGATCATCCACCAGTTGCAGCCCAACGTGCCGGAGAAGCTGATCGTGGCGCATCTGGGCAACGGCGCGTCGATCTCCGCCATCCGCAACGGCGAGTGCCTGGACACTTCGATGGGCCTGACGCCGACCGGCGGCATCATCAGCGGCTCGCGGACGGGCGACATTGATCCCGGCGTGCTGCTGTTCATCCTGCGCAAAATTGCCGAGACCGGCGTGAGCGCAAGCGAGGCCGCCGACAAGCTGGAGACCATGGCCAGCAAGAAGTCGGGCCTCTTGGGCGTGAGCGAGCTGACCAACGATATGCGCGGATTGCGCGAGGCGATCAACGAAGGCAACGCCAAGGCGCGGCTGGCGGTGGACAAATTCAACTGGACGCTGGCCAAGTGGATTGGCAGCTTTGTCGCTGAGTTGAATGGCCTGGATATGCTCGTCTTCACCGGCGGCATTGGCGAAAACGACATCAACGCCCGCGCGGAAATCTGCGCCGGCCTGAGCGCGCTGGGCATTGTGATCGACCCTGTCCGCAACAACGTGCGCGGCGAAGCAGTGATCTCAGCAGAGAACTCGCCGGTCACGGTGCGCGTCATTCCGCCGGCCGAGGATTTGATGATTGTCAATCACGTGGCGCGGCTGCTGGGGAAATAACCGTCAAAGAAATCTGTTGATTCGAGCCAGCGGCCTTTGCGTCGGCTGGCTCGATCAGCAACCCGCCCTTCACTTCATGAATGATGACCTTCATGCGTCCCATCCAGCCGAGCATTCTGCGCAATTGAATTGGGATGGTGACCGCTCCCCTTTTGTTCACTGTCCGGATATATTGCATAATGCCGCTCCTTTGTTGAGCAGATTTTTTTCACTGCTCCAATCTTCATCGGCATTTGATCGAACATTGTTGAGTACATGAAAACCACGAACTGCGGCACCCCCCCGCTTGTTCTACACTGAGGGGGTTCCATCCGGAGCCTTTCCTTATGCCTGCAAACACCGCTTCTGTCTCCGCCAAAAACTTGCCATCGCCCGCCTTGCGCCGCTTTGCGTGGGGTGTGCTCTGCTACTTCATCGCCGTGATTCTGTGGGGCACGCTGGTGCGCGCCACCGGCTCCGGGGCAGGCTGCGGCGGCCACTGGCCGCTGTGCAACGGCGAGGTGATGCAGCGCTCGGCCAGCGTCGAAACGCTGATCGAATACACCCACCGCATCACCAGCGGCCTCTCGCTCATCGCCGTTGTGGGCCTGCTCGTGTGGACCTTCGCGGGCACGGTGCGCGGGCATCTGGCGCGGGCGGCGGCGGCGGCATCGGTGGCTTTTACGCTGATCGAGGCGCTGCTGGGCGCGCTGCTGGTCAAGCTGGGCTATACGGCGCAGAGCCAGTCGCCGCTGCGGCCGGCCTTCCTGGCGCTGCATCTGGCCAATACGCTACTGCTTCTGGCCGCGCTGACGCTGACCGCGCACCTGCTCAGCCGCATGCGCGGTTACCTGCGCGGCAGCGTGCGTTTCACCGCGCCCTTTGCCGCCACGGCGGGCGTCGTTGTGGTGATGCTGGTCGGCGTCACCGGCTCGCTGGCCGCGCTGGGCGACACGCTCTTCCCGGCCAGTTCCTTGGGCATGGCGCTGGCGCTGGACTTCTCCACGGCCGGCAGTTGGCTGGTGCGCTGGCGCTGGACGCATCCGGGGATCGCCTTCGCCGCCAGCATCTTCCTCATCTGGCTTCTGTTCCGCGCCGCGCGCCGCCAGACGCACTGGGACAATCGCGGTCTTTTGGCGCTGGTGCTGCTGCTGCTGGCCGCCGTCTACACGCTGGGCTTGCTGGATGTGATTCTGCTGGCTCCGCTGTGGGTGCAGGTGGCGCATCTGCTGGCCGCCGATTCGCTTTGGACCGCGCTGGTGGTGCTGGTGGCGCGGCTGACGCTGGAGCCGGTAGAGGCAGGGACTGAGGGACTGAGGGACTAGTCCCTGCTTTACCCGCACTCTTCTTCCCAGATGCGCACCAGCAGGTCGCCGCTCTCGTGGCGGAAGAGCACGACCAACGAGTCTTCGCTCTGCGCCGGACCGCAGTAGCTGCTGGGTTCGACGGCCGATTCAGGCACGGTCATGGTGCAGGGACGGGGCAGGGAAGACTTGATGGTGCCGGCGATCATGTTGGCGATCTCTTTGGTAGCGTCCAGGGCGTCGGCCTCGGCCACCGTCTCCAATGGCTGCATCATCATCGCCGCCGTTGCCTGGTAGGCCAGCCCCTCATTCATGCGCACCTCAATGCGCCCCTTCCAGACGCCGCCCAAATTGACAGCGCCCAGAACGTGCTTTGCGCCGATACAATGATCGCTGCCGGCGGGGACGGGATCGAGGATCATGGCCAGCATCTGCTCCCAAAACTGGGAGTTGGCCTTGATCACGCATTGCTCATCCACCAAGGCTTTCATATGGCGTGTCTCCCAACGGAGCAACCCTCTGCGTTTCTGAGTTGCTCCTCATCTTATCGGGAGAATCTCAGAATCCGTTAATCGGGGGGAGAGCGGACCGTGGTTCCGGTGGTCATTAGAGCATTTTTTGTGTAGAGTGTGGCGTGGACCAGGAGGTCCGCACGAGAGCCAGCCGGAAGGCCGGCGCACCAAAACAAAGTACTACCGCCCCATGCGGTGCTTGCTGGCGTTGATGGCGGAGCGGGCCTCGCGGTCGGCCTCGCGGCTGCGTTCGGTCTCGCGCTTGTCCCAGTCCTGCTTGCCTTTGGCGATGGCCAGTTCGCACTTGACCCGGCCGTGGCGGAAGTAGAGGCGGGTGGGAATGAGCGTATTTCCCTTGATCTGCGTCTTGATGAGTAGCTTGCGAATCTCCGCCTGGTGCAGCAGCAGCTTGCGGGTGCGGGTTTCGTCGTGATTGGAGAGATTGCCGTGGGAGTAGGGGCCGATATGAAGATTGAGCAAAAAGGCTTCGCCGTCCTTGATGAGGCCGTAGGAGTCTTTGAGGTTGGCTTTGCCCTCGCGGATGGATTTGACCTCGGTGCCGCGCAGGCTGACGCCGGCCTCGAACTTCTCCAGCAGAAAGTAGTTATGGCTGGCCGCGCGGTTATGTGCGGCGTCGCGCTCGCCGCTGGCGACGGGGTCGCGGGGCTTGGCGGCCTTCTGCGGGCCGGCGGCCTTGGGCTGTACGATCACGTGGCTGGTTTGGCGGGCCATCCGGAAGCATCCTCGAATCTTCATTTTAGCATTGCAGGAGATTTTTCCGTTGGGGAGGGGCGGCCGGAGAACAGATTGTTCAGGAAGAAACCGGCGTGGACCAGGAGGTCCACGCGACAGCCGGCCGGGAGGCCGGCGCTACAGTTTGATGCGGCGCTACTGTTTCATGTCGCGTGACTTGGGGCAACCGAGGGTATTGTTGCAGGGATGAGATAAAATGGGGCAGTATCGGATGGGAAGCTGTGTTCACAAAAATTGCGTCAAGATGCGCCTCCGGGGCGGCCAAGGCAGCCCGCATGGTTCCGAGCAGAAGCGCGGGCCACAAGAGACGCCTGGGAGTTCGATGAAAAGCCGCGCAGAAGCACAGGCAGCCACTGGATTTGCCTTGAGAGTATCCGCTTTCTGGATGGCGCTGATCGCCGTCATGGCCCTGCTCGGCTTGCAGAGCGCCGTGCTGCGCGCCGAATCGGCCGCCAGCTTATTCAAGCACGGCCAAAGCGCCGAGGCGCGCCAGGATTACGACGCGGCCTTCGACAACTATCAGAAGGCCTACGCCAAGGCGCCCAAGAATCTGGAGTACCGTGCGGTCTACTATCGCGTACGAGTCACCGCTTCAGCGGCGCATGTGAGCAAGGGCCACAAGCTGCAGGAAGCCGGCAAGGAGCAGGAGGCAATCGCCGAGTTTCTCCGCGCTTCTGAGATTGATCCCAGCAACGAAGCCGCGCAGCAGGCCATCGCGCAGATGCGCAAAAAGAACGGCGAGACGGCGCCCCAGGCCGAGACCAGCCTCCCCGAGCCGGCAGGCAATCAAGAGGATTTGGACTCCATGGGCGCTCCGGCCGAGTTGAAGCCGGTCTCCAATGAGCCGCTCACGCTGCACATGACCGAGGACGCCAAGGTGGTCTACCAAGCCATCGGCAAGGCGGCCGGCGTCAATGTCCTCTTCGACCCGGATTACACCTCCAAGCGCATTACGGCGGATCTGAACAACGTCTCGCTGCTGGACGCGCTGCGCATCGTGGGCACCATCTCCAACACCTTCTGGCGGCCGGTGACCGACAATACCATCTTTGTGGCCGCCAACACTCGCGCCAAGCGCACCGAGCTGGATGAGCAGGCGGTGGAGACCTTTTATCTCTCCAATGCATGGCAGCAGACCGATTTGACCGACGTGGGCACGGCCATCCGCAATTTGCTGCCCAACGCCAAGACCTACCCGGTTCCCAGCCAAAACGCCATCGTCATGCGCGGCACGCCGGACGAGTTGCTGCTGGCGCAGAAGCTGGTCAACGACCTGGACAAGGCGCGCCCCGAGGTAGTGGTGGACATCTCCATCATGGAAGTCAGCAAGAACTGGGAGAAGACGCTGGGCATTCAGTGGCCCAGCTCAGCCAGCGTCGCGCTGACCTCGCCCAGCTCCAGCACTACCAGTTCTTCCTCTTCCAGTTCCTCGTCGAGTAGCACAACCGCTTCAACCGCCGCTACAACACTGTACAGCCTCTCGCACCTGAAGGCCTATGATTTTGCCGTCACCATCGGCTCGGCCACGGCCAATATGCTGCTGACAGACTCGAATACCAAAATTCTGCAGAATCCCAGCATCCGTGCCACAGACGGGCAGAAGCAGACGATGAAGATCGGCGAAAAGATCCCCATCGCCACCGGCTCTTACGGCGGGGCGGGCCTGGGCACCAGCAGCGCCTTGGGCGGCATCAGTTCCCTGGTCAACACGCAATTCCAGTACCAGGATGTGGGCGTGACCATCGAGATGACGCCCACCATCCACTTCAACCGCGACGTGACGCTGAAGATCAAGATTTCCGTCACCTCGCAGAGCGGCTCGGTGACCATCAGCGGCGTCACCGAGCCGATCATTGCGCAGAAGGAAGTGGATCAGGTGATCCGGCTGCGCGAGGGCGAGGCCAGCATCCTGGGCGGCATCAAAGACAGCCAGGAGATGGTCAGTTGGAACGGCATTCCCGGCCTCAGTTCGATTCCCGGCTTGAAGTACCTCTTCGGCTCCAAGGACCACACCATCAACGACGATGAGCTGGTCTTCCTGGTGGTGCCGCACGTGGTGCGTTCGCAGTCGCTGGAAGAGATGAATCTGCGCGCCATCGATACCGGCACGGGCCAGACGGTCGAGATTCGCCACGTTCCCTCGGAAGCGCCGGCGGCGACTCCAATCGCGAGTCCGGCAACTGTTCCAGCGCCGACCGCCCATCCCCCGGCCGAAGGACATTCCAGCCTCGGCACGGTTCCGGGGCAGAGCGCCGCCGGTGCGGCTCCTGCAGCGCTGGAGCAGATCCGCAAGGTAGCGGAGACCAATGGAAACAATTCACCGAGTCCCGCCCCGCCGGTTCCTCAGACCTCGAAGGTCAGTCTGATGCTCACGCCGCCGCCCGGCCCGGTAGCCAGCGGCGCAACCTTCCGGGTGCCCGTGGTGCTGACCGGAGGAGTGGATATCGGTTCCGTCCCTTTGCAGATTTCCTATGATCCCACCAAGCTCGAACTGGTCAATGTCGATCAGGGGGATCTTTTGAATCGCGATGGGCAGAACGTCGTTCTGACGCACCGCGATGACGGCCCCGGCCTTATCAAAATCAATGCTTCGCGGATGCCGGGATCGGTGGGCATCAACGGCGCGGGCGTGGTCTGTATGCTCAGCTTCCAGGCCAAGGCAGCCGGCGCCAGCGACATTGTTATCAACCAGCCGAGAGCGCTGACCAGCACGCAGAAGCCGCTGGCGGCGCAGGGATCGCAGATCAGCATTCAGGTCAAGTAGAGCTATGAAGGCGCACCCTCCAATCCGGCTCGTTCGTCCCGCTGAGCGCGGGCTGACGCTTGTCGAGTTGATCATTACGGTGACCATCCTCTCGATCCTGGCCGGGGCGGCCTTTCCGATTGCGCGCTTTCAGACCAAGCGGCTGAACGAGCGCATCCTGCGCTACGATCTGTGGATGATGCGCGACGCCATCGACCGCTACAAGGACGCCGCCGACAAGAACGCCTTCCGCACCAAGGTCGACAGCCAGAACTATCCGGAGAGTTTGGAGAAGCTGGTCGAGGGCGAGGAAGTGCAGACCAAGAAAGTCAAATTTCTGCGCCACATCCCGGTGGACCCGATGACCGGCAAGGCGGAGTGGGGATTGCGCTCCATGCAGGACGATCCCAAGTCCGACTCCTTCGGCGGGCAGAGCGTCTTCGACGTATACTCCAAGTCCACCGGCACGGCGCTGGACGGAACCAAGTATTCGGATTGGTAGGGCGAGGTTTCATTGAGCAGGACGCACAAACAAGACGCGGGCTTTACGCTCATCGAACTGTTGATCGTGATGATGATCATCCTGGTTCTGACGGGCATGGCGATTCCTAAATTTGCCTCCGCCATCCGCAACGCCAAAGAGGCGGTGCTGAAGGAAGATCTGCACGTGATGCGCGTGGCCATCGATTCGTATACGATGGACAAGCAGAAGGCGCCGCAGTCGCTCGACGACCTGATCACCGACGGCTATCTGAAAGAAGTGCCCAAGGATCCCTTCACCTACAGCAAAGACACCTGGGTCACCGACACCAGCGACTCGCTGCACTCGGTCGATCAGACTGAACCGGGTATCGACGATGTTCACTCCGGCTCGCAGGAGACCGGCTCCGACGACCAGCCCTACTCCAGTTGGTAAGCGAAGGAAAGTCATGCATCCACGGACGCTGTTTCGTTCTCTCACCCTCCTGCTGTGCGCAGCCGCGCTGTGTGCCTCTGTCGGCGCGCAGACCGCGACCATCACGATCCGAATGCTGGACGGCAAGTCCGGCAAGCTGATCTCGACCTCGAATTATCTGGTGAGCGTCGATCACAATCCGGCGGTTCATGCCGATTGGGTGACGCTCAATGAGGATGGCTCCGGCAAGCTGACTGTGCCGCGGACAGCGCTCCAGCTCCAGATTCAAGGAACCTACGACAGCGCGGAGCAGATCTATCTCAGTTGCGACGCCGCCGGCGAAAAAGACAAGGCAGCCGCTCACTGGTATGGCATTGCAGCGATATTGGCCACCGGCATCGTCGCTCCCAACGGATGCGTCAAGCCCCGCGAAGCCGCCAAGCTCAAGATTGCCGCCAAGCCGGGAGAGTTCATCTTCTATGTGCGCAAGAGAAATATGCTCGAGCAGGCGAAGGATGATTTCGAGGACCGTTGAGCCTTCAGCGGCCATCGGCTGTGCGCAGGAGATTATTTTGGCGGTTGATCCCATCGCAGACGCAGCTTTCGCCCTTCAGGTGGAGCGCCTCTACGCCAGCCTGATCTCTTCCGCAGAGTCAGAACAGCGGGTACGCCAAGTCTCGATATTGACAGAACAGCGGGTACACCAAGTCTCGATATTGACAGAACAGCGGGTACACCAAGTCTCAATTTTGACAGAACAGCGGGTGCCCCAGGTCTCGATTTTGAGACCTGGGATCATGACAGTAGATTCAGCATCCAATCCGCGATCCGAACCCAGCCTCGGCGGAAAACTGCTCTACGCGGGAGAGCTTGACGCCGAAGCCCGCGCGCTCATTGTAGCCGCCAACATCAGCGGAGCAGCCACGCTTACCATCTCCGCCGATGCGGAGGCGCGCAAGCAGGCCATGCGCGACGGCGTGGTGGACTTCCTGGTGACCACGCTCGACGAGGCTCTGCGCATCTTGAAGAACGAAGTGCGCAAGCGTGAGTCGGTGGCTGTCTGCGTCGCTCAAGCGCCGGAAACTGTGGAACAGGAGATGCGCGAGCGCGGCGTTTTGCCGGATATTTTGCGCCCGACGGAGCTTGCCTCACTGGATGGGAAACAGGCCATACTCCTCTGGCGCATCCGCAACGCGCCGTCTTTTTGGCTGCCCAAGATCGACGCCCTCGCCACAGAAATCTTGCAACAAAATCTGGGCGCTCCCGGTTTCGATTCTGTGACCGGGGAGTCTGCGCGCCGCTGGCTGCGTCTGGCCCCGCGCTATCTGGGCCGTCTGGCGCAGGGGGTGCGCGTGCTGCGTTGCAGCGAGAGCACCGCCGGCGCCCTTCTGCAGCGAGTGCGAGAAGCGGTCGAATGCGGAGAGATTGGCGCCGTTGTCGAGGTTAAACTGATCCGTACAGAGGGCACGAATCAGCACATTTTCACGTGCTCAGACAATTTGAGCAGGTAGCGCTGGCCTCCCGGCCGGCAGTCGCGTGGAGTTCCTGGTCCGCGCCGTCCGCCGCGCGAGCAGGAAAAACTACTCATGAAAACTTACAATGTATTCCTAAATTACATTACTTACATCGTAATCTTGAGAAAAAGGGGAGATTTTTAATTTTTCTAACTTTCTGTGCTCAATTTTCTCCACCGCAGACCGCCTCAATCCGCGCCCACAGTTCCTTGACGCCAACGCCAGTCTTCGCCGAGATGGGCAGAATCTCCTCCAACTCCAGCCCTTTTTTCAGTGCCAGCAGATTGCGCGTTCGCTCGTTGCCGCTGAGCCGGTCGATCTTGGTGGCTACGACAGCAAAGGGGCGCCCCTCGGCCCTCAGCCAGTCGATCAACTGCCGGTCGCTCTGCTGCGCGGGGACATTGGAATCCACCAGGCAGATGCACAGCTTGAGCGCGGAGCGCATCGCCAGATACGGCTCGATAAAGGCTGGCCAGCCCTCAGAGATCGACTTGGAAATCTTGGCGTAGCCGTAGCCGGGCAGGTCGGCAAAGATCATCTTCTTTCTCTGGCTCTGATCGAGCAGAGCAAAGAAATTGATGGCCCGCGTGCGTCCCGGCGTGGAGGAGACTTTGGCGGATTTCTCGCCGGTGAGGGTATTGAGCAGGCTCGATTTGCCCACATTCGAGCGGCCCAGAAAGGCGATCTCCGGCGCATCCGGGGCAGGGAACTGCTCCGCCGCCATCGCCGAGAGAAGAAATTGTGTCGTATAGCGCATCTGGTTTAACGATACAGGAACCGGTCATGAATGCGGCCCCCCACCTTCTTCAGCTCTTTGAATGACGACTCAAGCGGAACCGGCAACGGCGAAGAATCCATCGCTTTCCAATGATTTTCCCATTGCGGATTGCGCAAAGGCTGTGCTATCTTTCGACTGGCTTTGGGAAGGCAATTCCGCGCCCTTTGCCAAAATCCAAGGAGAAAGGTTTCTAGGACCATGAGAAGATTGATGATGCTCCTTCTGGTGCTGGGCGTCAGTTTCCCAGCATTCACGCAGCCCTCCAATGGCGTCAACGCCGACGTGGCCGCGGCCTGCAAGCAGCTCCCCTCATACAATCAACTTCACGCGGCGCTCGTTGCGGCACGCGCGCAGTCGAATGGTGGATTCAACCTGGATATGTGGGGTACAATCGTGAATCGCGACGGAGTGGTCTGCGCCGTTGCATTCACCGGCAGCAATCGCGGTAGTCAATGGCCCGGCAGCCGCGTCATCTCCGCGCAAAAGGCCAATACGGCCAACGCCTTCAGCTTGCCGAATCTGGCGTTGTCCACGGCAAATCTGTATAGCGCGGTGCAGCCCGGCGGCAGCCTCTTCGGACTCCAGGCGAGCAACCCCGTCGACACAGCCGTCGCGTATGGCGGCAATCCGGCGGATTACGGGCAGGCGAACGATCCGATGATCGGCAAGCGCATCGGTGGAGTGAATGTCTTTGGCGGCGGTCTGGCGCTTTACAATGCGCAGGGACAACTGCTCGGCGCCATTGGCGTGAGCGGCGACTCATCCTGCGCGGATCATAACATCGCATGGCGCACACGCAACGTGCTTAAGCTGGACCATGTTCCGTCTGGAGTCAGTGGCGACTCAACCAGGCCGGATAATATCGTCTACGACATTACCAACCCCGCGGGATTCTCCATCGGGGTCAGCGCCAGCGGCTGGGGACATCCGGTTTGCAGCAGCGCTGCGACGGCGATTGCCGCGCAACTCCCGGTGATCCCTTAACTCCCATCGAAAACAGAGAGCAGGGCGCTCGCCTCCCACCAACGAGAGAAGAGCGCCCTTGCAGTGTGTCACGAACACGAGTGAAAGCTCGTGATGCTGTACCAAAGATGGG
>CAYVGW010000121.1:0-13226 GCA_964450895.1 uncultured Occallatibacter sp.
TGAATCTATTTTCCCGCAAGATTCATAAGGATCAAAGCGTTTTTCAGAGGTTCCCCAGATCGGAACGGAGGATTCCGGCAAAGTCGCGCAAGGCGTGCCGTGTAACGAGCTTGGTGATCTGACTGACAAAGCCTTGCTCCTCGGCGATCTTGATAAATATATCTGGGCCTACGCCAAAGCCATCTTCATCGGTCCAGCGGGCCAGCGCCTCGGCTCCCACAATTCGCCGCGTGGCGAGATCCACAATCGGCTGATACGCCACTTGCAGTTTGTCCTTGGCGATAGCCCGGCGAAGCTGGGCATCGATGTGCTGGTTGCGCCGGTAGAGTACTGCAACGACAAACCCGAAAAGCCCGCCCACCACTCCGCCCAGAAAGGTATACGCCAGAAACTGGCCGTGATTGGTTTGTAGAGCGCCGGGGATCGAGATATAAGCCGTGACGCAATTGAAGTAGCGGGCGGAGCAGCGCGTCGCGTACAGGTTATTGCCCTGATAGCCCTCACCGTCGCGCGTGAGAATGGCGGCATCTGCCTGCGCCGGTCCGCCCTTCAACCGGGCTGATTGCCGGCTCGGATCGTCGGTGGCTGTCGAAATGTAGTACATGGGAGGAGAGCCTCGGCGCGCCTCAATATATGGACTGAAAATCACGTAGGAATCGCCCAGTTCCAGACTGACCACCGACAGATTGTCCACCCGGAACGGGGCAAATCCCTTATAGACTGTCGTGCCGTCGCTTTGGGAAAAGCCGGCCTGGGGCTGCGCGATGGGCCGCGAGAGCCGCCCCAGCGTGGCGGAACACTCAATTTTTCCGCCGCGCATCCGCCCAATTTCCTTCAGGAACTCGGATCGGAAGAGCAGTTTGCGAAACCAGGCGATCTCCTCGTCCGAACAGTAGGGGAACGAGGATGCGTTCATCGCCGCCAACAGGCTGCGCGACTCCAGCGACGATGCGTCAGCTTCCTTGATGGTGAGCGCCGCGTACTGCTTGAGCTTGCTCTCAGCCACACGCAGCGTGATGGCGCGGCCCAGCAGATAGCCGGCCAGCACGCCGCACGCCGCCGCAATCAGCGTCGCGACGAGGGCTACAAATACACGGTGCCTGAGAGCACGCTTCATTCAGCCAAACCAACCCCTGACTTCAGCCGGCAGCCGCTAGAAATTTTCCTTCCGAGCAACCAGCATACCTCTCCATCGGCAGAAAGGGGAATTTTCTTAAAAAGTTTCAAAACAAAGCAGGAAAACACCCAAAACATGAAGCCTATTTAATTATCATCCCCCCCAGTCAGTCTCAAAAAAGGAAAGGACGCAGCGTATGCCGCGCCCTGTCCCCTGTCCCCTGTCCCCTGATCCCTGTTTCCTACCCCTTGGCCACGGCGAAGCGCCGGTTGATCTCATGCCAATTGACCACATTCCACCAGGCGGCCAGATAATCCGGGCGGCGGTTCTGGTACTTCAAATAGTACGCGTGCTCCCAGATGTCGTTGAAGAGGATCGGGAAGAGCCCCTGCGTCAGCGGCGAATCCTGGTTGGCTGTGCTGATGACCTTGAGCTTGCCGCCGGTATAAACCAGCCAGCCCCAGCCGGAGCCGAACTGCTTGGCGGTGGTCTCATTGAAGAGCTTCTTGAAGGCCTCAAAGTCGCCAAAGTCAGCGGCGATCTGGGCGGCAATCGGGCCAATCGGCGCTCCGCCGACCCCCTCCTGGCCGACCGGACCCATCAGCTTCCAGAAGGCGTTGTGGTTGGCGTGGCCGCCGGCGTTGTTCTTGACCGCGGTGCGAATCTCCTCGGGAACCTGCGCCAGATCGCGGATCAGCTCGTCGATGGGCTTGGCGGCCAGCTCGGGATGGTTGGCCAGCAGCGCGTTGGTGTTGTTGACGTACGCCTGGTGGTGCTTGTCGTGGTGGATGTGCATCGTCTCGGTGTCGATGAACGGTTCGAGAGCGGCGTAGTCGTAAGGAAGCGGGGCGAGTTCGTAAGCCATCGAGGAATCTCCTTCGTCGTGCGTGTTGCGCGCCTATTTCGTGTTTTGCTGCGTTGGGGGTTGTGCCGGGCCTCTGGGGCCGGGCGGGAGCGGCGGGGCTGTGCTGCGCGTGTCCATCCTCAGCAAAGCCGTACTTTCTATGGATGCTGGAGCCGCCGCTAAGTTGCGGGAAAGTTGGATGGATGGGATTGAGCCGGGGAGGAAAGTGCGGATTTGGGATTCGTTGCCCAAAAAATGTACGCGCCGAGGATAGGCCGCCCTGATATTGTGGATGCGTTAACAAAAATTCCCTTTTGCAAGATTCGAGGCGCAATTTGGTTCATTTACGCAGTTTTTTCAGACCGGCAATCATTGCATTAGCCTGCCTTCTTGTCGCGGTGACAGTATGCTTTTCAGCCGCTGGGCAAGCTCCAGCCGACATCGTTCCACACTCTTCACCCACGGAAGTTGCGGAGGGCCAAGAGTTGAACAAGGGAGCAGCAGCGTTTAAGGGTGCTCGCTATGATGAGGCGATCGCTCACTTTCAGAAAGCGACAGAGTTGGAGCCAAACGAACCTTTGGCTAAGTTATACTTGGCCACAGCACTTTCAGAGATTCTCGTGCCTGGACTGGATACGCCGGAGAACCTGAAGACTGCGCTGCGAGCCATTGAACTTTTTCAGCAGTATCTGAAAACGCGCCCGCACGATGTGAACACTATGAAGCAAATAGCGGCCGTTGAATATACCGTCAAAAAATTGGACGATGCCAAAGATTGGCAGAAGAAGGTGCTGGAGGAAGCCCCAAAAGATCCAGAGGCGGCCTATACCATTGGTGTAATTGACTGGCAGGAAGCGTACCAGAATGTGCTCAAGGCGTTCGTCCCAGCCGGCTTTACCGACGATGGCGAGGGCAATGCCGGGGCGCCGGCAAAGTTGATGGAGTCAATCAAGGCGCAGAATGGCGCGCTGGTCGATGAGGCGTTGCAGTATCTCAACCAGGCTATCGAGAACCGCCCAAATTATGACGATGCTATGGCCTACATGAACCTGGTCTACCGGCGCAAGGCCGATCTGGACTTTGGCAACGAGACGGCGCGGATTGCCGACGTTACCAAAGCCGAAGAATGGCGGAACAAGGCGATGGCCACGCGTAAGGCCAACGAAGAGCAAAAGAACGCGGGCGCGGCAAAGCCCTAGCTACTGATCCGGCCCCAAAGAAATGCAACCCTCCCTCCCACCCATTCCGCAAAAAGCGCGGAATGGATGGGGCGCAGCGTTTCAAAAACTTCCGGACAGGAACAAAAACTGATCAGGATTCCGGACTTCGCCGCACCAAAAAACGAAATGAATGTAAACCAATTCCGCAGATTGGGAGACGGAATAAGCCGTAGCCTTTGGTTACAATAGATGCATGACTTCTACGCTCGCGCCATCCTCCCTCGATCAACTGTCCATCGACACCCTGCGGTTGCTGGCCGTGGACACGGTGCAAAAGGCTAATAGCGGCCACCCCGGCGCCCCGCTGGGCTGTGCGCCGATCGCTTATCTGCTCTTCCAGAAGCTGATGAAGCACAATCCCCAGCACTCCAGGTGGGCCGATCGGGACCGCTTTGTGCTCTCCAATGGCCACGCCTCGGCGCTGCTCTATTCCACGCTCTTTCTCTCCGGCTATGACGTGACGCTGGACGACCTGAAGAGCTTCCGCCAGTGGGCCTCGCGCACGCCCGGCCACCCGGAGCGCGGCCACCTGGACGGCGTCGAGGTGACCACCGGGCCGCTGGGCCAGGGAATCGCCATGGCCGTCGGCATGGCCATCGCCGAAAAGCATTTGGCCGCCGTTTATAACCGCCCCGGCTTTGCTGTGGTGGATCACTATACCTACTCGATTCTGGGCGACGGCGACCTGATGGAAGGCGTCTCGCACGAGGCGGCCTCGCTGGCCGGAACGCTGGGCCTGGGCAAGCTGATCTATCTCTATGATGACAATTTGATCTCGCTCGACGGACCGACCAGCCTGAGCTACACCGAGGATGCGCTGAAGCGCTTCGAGGCCTACAACTGGCAGGTGCTGCGCGTCGAGGACGGCAACGACCTGGCGGCGCTGGAGGCGGCGATTGCCGCGGCCAAGGCCGAGACCGGCAAGCCGTCGTTGATCGCGGTTCGCACCATCATCGGTTACGGCAGCCCCAAGGCGGGCAGCAACAAGTCGCATGGCGAGCCCCTGGGCGCGGAAGCCGTGGCGGCCACCAAGAAGTTCTTCGGCTTCCCGGAAGATCGGAGCTTTGTGGTGCCAGAGGCGGCGCTGGCCAATTGGCGCAAAGCCGTCGAGGCGGGCGCGGGCCAGGAAGCTGCCTGGAAGCAGCTCTTTGCCGGTTACACCGCGGCCTTCCCGGAGCTGGCGGCGGAGTTCGAGCGCACCCAGAAGGGCGAGCTGAAGGCCGGCTGGGAGAAGGCGATTCCCAGCTTCCCGGTGAACAAGCAGATTGCCACGCGCAACGCCGGCGGCGAGATTTTGAATGCGATCGCCGCCCAGGTGCCGGAGCTTTTCGGCGGCGCGGCCGACCTGACCGCTTCCACGCGGACCATCTTCCAGCCCGGAGCGAACTTCCACGAGAACCCGGCAGGCCGCAACGTCTTTTTTGGCGTGCGCGAGTTCGGAATGGCCGCCGCGGTGAATGGAATTGCCGCGCATGGCGGGCTGATTCCCTTCGGCTCTACCTTCTTTGTCTTCTCCGATTACGCCAAGCCGGCAATCCGTCTGGCGGCGCTGATGCAGGTGCATTCGCTCTTCGTCTTCACCCACGACACGATCGCCCTGGGCGAAGATGGACCGACTCATCAACCGGTCGAGCAGTTGCTCGGCCTGCGCACGATTCCCGGGCTGACCGACTTCCGTCCGGCGGACGCGAACGAGACAGCGGCGGCATGGCGGCTGGCCGTCGAGCGCAAAGGGCCGAGCTTCTTTGCGCTCACCCGCCAGAATCTGCCCATCCTCGACGCGGCGGCGCAGGATCTTTACGCCGGGGTCAGCAAGGGCGCCTACCTCTTGCAAGAGGCGGAGAAGCCGCAACTGGTTCTGATCGGCGCGGGTTCGGAGGTCTGGCTCTGCCTGGAGGCGGCCAAGCTGCTCGCGGCCGAAGGGATTCAGGCGCGTGTGGTCAGCTTCCCCAGTTGGAAGCTCTTCGACGAGCAGACCGCCGAGTACAAGGCCAGTGTCCTGCCGGTTGGCGTGCCCAAGCTGGCCGTCGAGGCGGGCGTCTCCGTGGGCTGGTGGAAGTATGTCGGCTCGGACGGCGACGTGATCGGCCTCGACCACTTTGGCGCCTCCGCGCCGGGCCCCAAGGTCATGGCCGAGTTTGGCTTCACCGCGGCCAACATCGCGGCGCGGGCGAAAAAGCTGGTGAAGTAGTTGGAAGCGGAGTTAGCGGAGTTAGCGTGGTTTGCGGAGTTAGCCGTCTGCCGCGATAAACTTCCCAACTCCGCTAGCACCGCTAACCCCGCTAACCCCGCTAACCCCGCTTAACTCTGTTAAGTCCTCCAGAAAGGGACAAACTTGAAACTCGTCATCGCATCCGACCACGCGGGCTTCCCCTTGAAGGAGGAGGTTCGCGCCTATCTCGGCAAGGCTGGCCACGAGGTTGTGGACCTTGGCGCTTATAGCGCAGACCTGCCCGACGACTATCCAGACTTTGCGGAGAAAGTCGGCGAGGCGCTCCTGCAGGGCGTTGCGCCGCGCGGCATCCTGATCTGCGGATCGGGCGTGGGCGTCTGTGTGGCCGCCAACAAGATTCCCGGCATTCGCGCCGGAATGTGCCACGATACGTACTCCGCGCACCAGGGCGTGGAGCATGATGATATGAATGTCTGCGTGCTCGGCGCGCGCATCATCGGCCCGGCGGTAGCTTTTGAAGTGGTGGATAAGTTCATCGCGGCGGAGTTTGCCGCCAGCGAAGAGCGCTTCGTGCGGCGCTTCAAGAAAGTGCTGGCCATCGAAGCCAAGTACCAGCGCGGCGAAGTCTAATGGGGAATGCTCTTTAAGTTAGATCTGCAATGAACCCGCTAACTCGCTGACTTGCGAGTTCCGCGCGGCGGAAGCTAACTTGCTCAATGATCTTCCCAATTCTCCTCTTGCGCCGGAAGAATGGCAAGTATCTCTCCGATCCAGACTTGTTTTCAGGAGGCGGCGATCTTCCCCTTCGACGTAATCCTCTTTGATGTAGGCGGGGTTCTGCTCACCAACGGCTGGGACGCGGGCGAGCGCGCGGTTGTGCTGGAGCGCTTTGGGCTGGACCGCGCCGCATTCGAGGCTCGCCACGCTCTCTCGTATCGCGCCTGGGAGACCGGCGCAATTTCGATGCAAACCTATCTGGATGCTACGGTCTTCCATGAGCCGCGCGGATTCACGCATGAGGATTTCTTCGCGGCCATCTGCGCGGGCTCCAAACTGCTGCCCGATGGGGCCATGGGAATCCTTGAGGAGTTATCTCTATCAGATAACTGCATGGTGGGCGCGCTGAACAACGAGGCGCGGGAGACCAACGACTTCCGCTTCGATCATTTTGGCCTGCGCACATTCTTCAAAGTCGCGCTGAGTTCCTGTTACCTTGGACTGCGCAAGCCGGATGCGGCGATCTACCAGCGGGCGCTGGAGATTCTGGACCGGCCGCCGGAGCGGATTCTGTTCATCGACGACCGCGCCGAGAATGTGGCCGGGGCTGCCGCCGCGGGGATAAAAGCGATTCTCTTTTCCGGCGCAGGGCGGTTGCGCCAAGAGTTGGACAAACTCGGAGTTTTTTAGCGATTCAATTGATTTGTGCCTGATTGCAGGTGCATCCCGTCGATTTTTCCCGGAAAATCGGTGAGAATTGGTTTGACAACGGCATCTGAATCGCTATGCTCTATATACGCATCCTCAATCAGAGAGGAAAGTTTCCATGAAATGTCCAAAGTGCCAATATGACGGAATCGAGCGCTCCAAGCGCCGGGGCTTTGTCGAAAAGAGGATCTATAGCCTCTTTGGCTACTATCCTTGGAGATGCGCAGGTTGCAATAGCCGCTTCTTCATCCGTGTCCGCTACAAATTTGTAAAGAGACCGGCGCAACCGGGAGACTGATGCGGGAAGAGTCGGGAACCGCCCAGTTCCTCGTTTTTTAATCATTTATCCTATGAACGGCAGTTGGGAACGGCCCTGCTCGCCTCGTTCACTTGCAAATACGATGCACAGCCGCCAACTCGCTAACTCGCGATTTCCGCGAAGCGGAAGCTGACTCGCTGCTTTTGTTCCACATACGCTTTATCGGATGCCTCGCTCCTTGAAGGTTCTTGCAGAACGGCCAAAGAGTATTCCGGTGGATTTCCATCCTGCTCCGCACTTCACCCAATCGGTGAAAGCCTCAATCTTTGCAACCTATTTACGTCGGATGTCGTTGACCGTTCCGGCCATACTTCAACTGCCGTTTTAGTTCCCTACCGCCGTTTACGACCCGCGGTACATGAAACTGTAGCGCCGGCCTCCCGGTCGGCTGTAACGTGGACCTCCTGGTCCACGTTTGTTTCTTCCTAGGTTAATACATCGAAATTCGGCACTTGCGCGTATTCCTATTTGCGTTGAGTGCGCTACCTGTCTTTGCCGCGCCGACGATCCTCCTGATAGCGATGCAGGAAGTAATCGATGGTCTCGACGCGCAGCTTGATGGAGTTAGCGGGGCGGTTTTCGTCCATGTCCTTGAATGAGAAAAAGGGCGTTCCACTGCGCTCGACGATCTGTTCGATGGCGCTGTAGATCGGTGCGTCGTGGCCGCATTTGAAGCTGGAAAACTCCACCGCTACCAAGCTGGGATGGCGCGCGGTGAACTTGGCTGCCCAGAGCTTTTGGCTCGAGTTCGCCGAAAAGGCAGTCTTCCAAACGTCGGAAATCTCCAGCGGATGCGCGATAATCCCGGCGCGCATCTCATCGCCGAAGAGCCGCTCCAGTAGATTCGCGTCCAGCACGGGATCCATCGGCAGCGTGCTCTGCGAAAAGACCGGATAGCCCAAGCGCTGAAATTGCGCCATGATCTCGTGATTGATGCCGGGATCGTGATGATAGGGGCGACCGAGCAGGACGATGCCCAGCCGGTCCTCGGCCTCCAGTTGATCCAGAACCTCGCGGGCGCGGCGTTGCAGGCCGGCCTCGTAGCGCTCCAGCTCGCGGAAGCCCACGGCCACGGCGCGCTGATTCTCCTCCTCGGAAAGCCCCAGCAGCGGCGACCAGGCCTGAAGCATTTGGCGGGCAAACAGAGCGCGGTGCGAAAGATTGACCAGCGGATGGATGTACTGAATGCCGCGCTCGGCAAAGAGGTCGCTCTCCTTGGTGTAAGCAGCTTCCACGGTCTCCGGCGTGATCGAGGCGGTGGGGCAGCCGTTGTTGGCGCGCGTGTTCACCAGATGCGTCGAGAGCACATCGAACATCGGAAAGAAAATCGCATCCAGCGGCTTCAGGGCATGCTGCCGAAAGAGCAAATTATGGAAGTGCGCAATGGCGATCTTCGACGGAAAGCAGGGATCGATGGAGCCTCGGCTGGACCCGGAGCGATACATCTCGCTCGTGGTCACATCCGAGTAGACGATGTTCTCCGCTCGCACGCCCAGGCTCTCCAGATAAGCGCTGAAGAGCGGCGCGTAGGCATAAAGACTGAGGACGCGGGGAATGCCGATGCGCAACTTCGCGCGCTGTTTGCGGAGCGCAAGGCGGCGGCGAGCCGATGCTGTCCAGACGCGCGCGGAAAGCGGATCGGCAACGCTCTCCGGGCGGCGCGAGCGCCAAACCTCATGCGCGGCCAGCTCGACGAGATTCGGATTGGCCGCCTTGGCCGCTTCCATCTGCGCATGGACGCCGCGCATCGCTTGCACGTCTTCCGCCGCGCCTTTTTCGCAAGTAGCCAGAATAATCCGCTGCTGCGCCTCGCCTGTCTGCACATCAAGAAAGGTGCGCAGACAGGCGTTCTTGCAATAATGGCAGCGCGTCTCCTCGTTGCACGCGGTTGAGTAGCGGAGGTTGCGCACCGCGTCCAGGCCGATGAAGCTGCTCGCCCGCCCGTCGCGCAGCAGCCGGATCGCCTCCAGCCCCGCGCCGATCGCCCCTGATTCGCCGCAGTGCGGATGCACCGCAATCTCCGGCTCCACGCCGCTGCCGCGAAAGCTGGCGCGCAGAAAATCCACCTCCGCCTTCACCGCCGCCAGATTCCGCTGCGTGCCTCCCTGCAAAACGAAGCGCTGGCCCAGCGCGGCCAGGCTGGGAACCTTGGCCACGTGCAAAAAGACGTTGCGCGGCAGCACGGTGGCCAGACCCGCGAGAATCTCCTCGGCCCGCCAGCCCTGGCGCTGGAAGTTGACGATCTCCGACTGCAGAAAGACCGCGCAGCCAAAGCCGAAGACCGGCATCGAGCGGGCGCGGAAGGCCGCCTCGGCGTACTCCTCCACCGGCACGCCAAACTCCCCCGCCGTGGCTTGCAGAAAATAGCCGTTGCCCGCCGAGCATTGCGTGTTCAGCTTGAAATCCCGCACCCGCCCCTCGCGCAGCAGGATCAGCTTGATGTCCTGCCCGCCCACATCGACGATGACCTGCGGATCGTCGAAAAAATGCAGCGCCGATTGCGTATGCGCGACCGTCTCCACCAGCGCAACGTCCGCGCCCAGCACCGGACGAAGAATGTCCTTGGCGTAGCCGGTTACGCCCGCGCCGCGAATCTGCAAGGTCGCGCCACCGGCCTCAACCTGCATGCGCAACGCTTCCAGAACATCGATGGTGTCCGCGATGGGATTGCCCTTGGAGAGCTGATAGGCCTTGGCCAGCACCGCGCCGCTCATCGAAAGCAGCACGGCTTTCGTCGAGGTCGAACCGCCATCCAGGCCTATGAAAGCCTCCACCCGCTCGCCCGCGTGAAAAGCGGCGGGCTCAAAGGCCGGATGGCTGTAGCGGCCTTTGAACGCGCGCAACTCCTCCGCCGAAGCGCACAATGCGCCTTTGCCCGCATCGGTCCGCTCGGCGTTTTGGCGCTCGGCAATCGACTGCCGCAGCCCCTCGCAACCCCGATAATTTCCGGAATTCTTCTCCGCATCTTCCTCAACTTCCAGGGAATTTCCGAATTCCACCGCTCCCAGCGCCGCATAGTACAGCGCATTCTCCGGCGCCTGGATCAGCTCTTCCGGAGCAATCCCGGCGGGCAGTTCAACCCCGCGCTCCCGCCACAGCAGCGGGATATTGTGCCGCCACGCCTCGCGCATTCCGCGAATCATCGCATTCGGCCCGCCCAGCAGCAGCACGTTTGGCAAAAGCGTATGTCCCCGCGCCAGCACCGTTAAATTCTGCAAAACAATGGCGTCGAAGAGCGAGGCCATCAGCTCCTCCGGCGGCAGCCCCTGCTTTTGCAGGCCGTTGATGTCCGTCTCCGCAAAGACGCCGCACTTGCCCGCCACCGGATGAATGCGCACGCCTTTGTATGGCTGATCGCAGAGCCGCTCGGCGGGAATCTTCAGCTTGGCGTTGATCTTGTCGATCACCGCTCCCGTGCCCCCGGCGCATTTGTCGTTCATCGAGGCAATCTTCTGCCGCCGCCCGCTGCCCGGCTCGTCTTTGAAGAGAATGATCTTGGCGTCCTGCCCGCCCAGTTCGATGACCGAGCGCACTTCGGGGTGCAGCTTCTCCACCGCCAGCGCGACAGCGTTCACCTCTTGCACAAAGCGCGCGCCAATCAGGCTGCTGAGCGCCCCGCCGCCGGAGCCGGTGATGAAGATGCGGCAGTTGCCCGCCGCGATCCCCGCCTCGCTCTCCATGCGCTCCAAAAACTCAAGCAGCTTTTCCGCCTGCCGCGTCTCGTGGCGCTGATACTCCTGCCAGAGAATCCGCCCGCCCCCAGCCTCGACCACCAAAGCCTTCACGGTCGTCGAGCCGACGTCCACGCCGACAATAAAATGCGCCCCGTGCTGCACGAATTGTGAGGTTGAATCCAATTCTTCTCCCGACTATTGGTCGCTTCAAGAACAGGTAGCGCCGACCTCCTGGTCGGCTGTGGCGTGGACCTCCTGGTCCACGCTTGTTGCTTCCTGAATCAATCGCGCTCCCCCGGCAGCCGCGCCAGCCGCGCCTTTCCGTCGATCAACTCCCCCACGTGCAGAACAAAATTCGCCGCCACTCCGGCCACGCCCCGCCGCCGCGGAATCGGATAAAACGGGCTGCGCAACGCCCGATGCCGCGCGGCAAACTCCCGAATCTCCTCCAACGATCTTCCCGTCCCCGCCAGCGCCTCCTCGAACTCCGCCCGCGCCTTCAACCGCGCCTCGCCCAGCGCCATCTGCACCCGGCTCTGCGCATTCAGCGCGCCCTCGCCGGAGGTCTCCACCGGCAGAAAGATCATCTTGGGAAAGCGCGCCACCACCGCCGACTGCACCCCGTCCGACTGCGAGCTGGGCATGCAGCCAAACGGCTTCAGCGCCAGCACCATGTGGCATAGCCCCTTGCTGGTGTAATACACGTTCTTGCCCACCTCCAGGTGCCCCTCGCCGCCCCGCGCCAGTGAGTGATAAAAAGGATGCGCCAGCCGCGCCAGCTCCGGCTGCGAGAGCAGAGGCGGCGTAATCCCGCCCATGTGGCGAATCGTCCGCGCAAAAAGATAGCTCCACAGCCCTTCGCTCAGTCGCAGCAGCGAGGCCTTGCGCCGGAACTTCCACGCGTTGGCCAGCCGCTTCCGCGCCTGCCACCAGCGCGCGCCGGGGTACGGATCGTCCAGCCCCTTGCGCGCCTCCATGCTGGTGCGCGATTGATGCAGCAGGTAGCTGATCCATCCGGCAATCGAATCAATGTGGACCTGCGCCCCCTCCTGCTCCAGAAAGGCGAACATATTGAAGTTGCCGTCGCCCTCGGTCAATTGCGCCCAGAACTCGCCGACGATCTTCACCACCGGCTTCACCCGCGTATGATCCACCTCGACTTCGCCCAGCCGCTGCCGCGCGCGGCGCATCTCGGCGGCAAACTCCTTGCTGTAAATATGATCCAGAATCTTGCCCGTGCCGTTCAAAAAACCATGCAGCTTTTTGCGCCGGCTGAGCGGCTGGGCGATCCAGCGCGGCGCGCGCTCCTGAAGCTCGAAGCGCCTGCGCCTCTCCAGAAAAATCGCCAGCCGCTCGACCACCTCGTCCACCGCCCGGTCCGTGTTGCCCGCCACCAGCTCATACGGGCGGATGCGGTAGCTCAAATCGTTGATTACATCGCCCAGATTCAACATATTCAGCGCGCCCATGTTGAAGTCCAGCGAAAAATGCAATCCGGGATTGTCCTTGGCCGCCTTGATCGCCTGTTCGGCCTGATACAGCACAATGCGAAAGTTGCCGAAGCCGGCATTCTCCAGCGCCAGCCGGTACTCCGACTCGTACATTCCAAAGCGGCAGGGACCGCACGACCCAGCCGAGAAAAAGATGTATTTTTCGACGATCTCCTCGCGCGAAAAACCCTTTTCCTCCTCAGCGCGCAAAAATTTGATCAAATTCCCCACGGTAAAGTACGTCGGATTGCACTGTCCGTTGTTGCCGTACTCGCGCCCGTAAGTGAAGGCCGCCACGTCGGGCGTCGGCAACACCTGGCAGCGATAGCCCGCGCCGCGCAAGATAGCGCCGATGAAGCGCTCATGCTTCCACGTAAAGCCGCCAAAGAGGATGGTCACGCGGTCGCGTTCCTCGGCGGTGAAGGGCCGCTCGTGGGGCCGGTGAAAGTGCTCGATCTTCCTGCGCGCGCCACTGATCTCCACCAGCCGCTCCTGCGGACCACCGGCGCAAAGCCCGTGTGCCTCACAGATTGGATCGGCAATGGCGCAGGAACTTGGATCGGCGGCGCTGGAATCGGTTGGCATGGAGGAGATCACCTTCGGCAATTGTAGTAACAAACAAACTGTAGCGCCGGTCTCCAGACCGGCTGTCGTGTGGGCGTCCTCGCCCACACCAATGTGGGGTCCCCGTGCGTCGGGAACACCGGTGGGGAACTAAAAAATCCAGGTCTATCTTGGTGCGGAGCCAAATCGGCTCGCTCCTCCCAGTGTAAAACAACGCTGTAAACTGCCCCGGAGTATCCTGCCCCGGAGGGGCAGGGCAATTGCATTTGAACTTCGCCTAACGCTCATCTTTGTCGCGATACTCATGCAGGCGGCTTATCGGAGGGAGCAGGGGCATTTATGCCCCTGAAGCGAGGCTTGGGCAGTCTGGCCTTTAGGCCCGGGGCTGAAGCCCTGTGGT
>CAYVGW010000122.1:0-13196 GCA_964450895.1 uncultured Occallatibacter sp.
TCAAGGGCCTGGTTTCGCCGGTGACCGGACAGGCCGACATCCTGGTGGTTCCCGATCTGGAGAGCGGCAACATGCTGGCCAAGCAGCTCGAGTACCTGGGCGGCGCGCAGTTGGCCGGCATCGTTCTTGGCGCTCGTGTGCCGACGATCCTCACCAGCCGCGCCGACTCCGCCGAAACCCGCCTCACCAGTTGCGCCGTCGCGGTGCTGCTCCACTATGCGGATCATCCGCTGGGCAGCTAGCGTTTCGACCGTGAAATTTGGGAATGCCCCCGGAACAGGCGCGGACGAGGACGTCCGCGCCCCGGACGGCGCTGCAATCCGGTCAAAGATAAAATCCCGCAAAACTCGCCGAAGCAAGAAATCCCGCCTCCCCGGGAAGATTCTTGATGCATTTGCGCGGGAAAATACGCATATCTTATGTACGTGTTTATTTCGCTTGTGCAAGAATGAGCATAAGTGGACCCTGGTTATTGATTCTCCTCCTCCCCCCTCAATAATCAGAGGACAGAAATGAAGTGGATTCTCGATCCACCGTGCATTGGTTCTCATTGATCGACACAACAAACTGGAGGCCGTATGGCGCTGTATTGCCGCTTTTGCGGCTTGGAGAAGTTCCGCCCCTCGCACTTCCGGTTTCGTCCGGCGGATCTGGGTCGATTGTTTCTGCTCAGGCTGCCGGTGCGCTGCTTGAACTGCGAGGAACGGACGTATGCCGTGCTTCATGAATTCCTCAAACTGCGCAGCGAGCACAGACTGCGCCTCCGCTAGCAGTGCGGCGCACAGAAGGCGCCGCGGCGGGCCGCAGGATTGAACCCATCCAGCGGCGGAATGCGATAGGCTCATAGATGTATGGAAATCACCTGTCACCGCTGCCATCAAACCGTTCAGACCGAGAACTGCTACTGCTCTTCCTGCGGAATGCCGCAACTGGTCTACGCCACCGGCGGCGCCGCTGGGCAAGCTCTGCCCGAGCGCGGGGACGAGGTGGTGCGCGATGCCAGCAGCATTGCCTGGAAGCCGGCCTTTAGGGCAGCTCTGAAGCTGGCGATACCGGCTGGAGTGCTGTGCGCCATTTTTGCGCCGCTCGCTGTCTATGGACTGTTCTGGATGGCGGCCGCCGCGACCTGGGCCGTGGCGCTGTATCTGCGCAGCCAGAAGCCAGCTTGGATCACTATCGGAGCCGGCGCGCGGATCGGGCTGGTTACTGGTTTGCTGGGCGGATGGCTGGCATTTGCGGTTAGCGGCAGCCTGCTTTTTGTGCAGCGGTTTATGCTGCATCAATCCACTCAGATAGATGCCGCTTGGAAGAGCATGGTCGAGGCAAGCCAGCAGGTAACCGCACAGATGGGATTTGCAAACGCCGCGCAGATGCAGAGCCAAACCGCCTTCATGCTAACGCCGGAAGGACACGCCGGTTTAGCGGCCTTCCAACTATTCATGTATGGCGTCTTTCTAACCTTCTTTGCCGTCGTTGGCGGCGCGTTGGGAGCGCGGATGCTGGGCCGTTCGCGCCAGCCGGAGATCTGACGCGGCCCACTCGATTCTTGTCCATTTCTCCACAGCTTGCCCGCCGGAGCAAACCCTTCTATTCTGCAAAAGATAGGCCGCGAAAACATTTATGAGCGAATCCCAATCCAACTCCGCCCTGCGCGTCAAAGGCAGGTTGATGTCCGCCTCGGAGATCGAGCGCACGCTGGTGCGCCTGGCGCACGAGATCGTCGAAAAAAGCAACGGCAGCCCGGATTTGGCGCTGGTCGGCATCAAGCGCCGGGGCGTGCCACTGGCCGAACGGCTGGCCAAATTGATCGGCGGCATCGAGAAGCGCCCCATCGACACGGGCGTGCTGGACATACAGTTCTACCGCGACGACCTCTCGACGACCGGCGTGCGCCCGGTGGTTACGCCGGGAGCGGTCGGCTTCAATGTCGATGGCCGCGACGTGGTGCTCTGCGACGACGTGCTTTACACAGGCCGGACGATCCGCGCCGCGCTGGACGCGCTCTTTGCGCACGGCCGGCCGCGCCGCGTGCAACTGGCCGTGCTGATCGACCGCGGCCATCGCGAGCTGCCCATCGAGGCCGCGTACGTGGGACGGCGCGTGCCCACCAGCAGCCGCGAGATCATTGAAGTCAAGTTCAATGAAGTGGATAACGACGAGCAGGTGCTGCTGGTCGAGCGGATGGACTGAAAAGACAGCTATCAGCTTTCAGCCCGGAGGCTTTTGGCTGATAGCTGATAGCTGAAAGCTGAAAGCTAAGGACAATGACCCTGAACTCCGAAAAATCCCGCCGCCCGCTGCATACGCCGCCTGTTGCCGCATCGCCGTTTCCCTATCATCCTGGCTCGATGCTCTCGGTTCTGGACCTGAGCTTGGATGAGTTGAGCCGCATTCTCGCCCGCGCCACGGTTCTGGAGAATCAAGACCCGCTGGAGCGTGCGCGCATCCTGGCCAAGCGGCGCATTGCGCTGCTCTTCTACGAGTCCTCAACGCGCACCCGCACCAGCTTCGAGCTGGCGGCCAAGGGGCTGGGCGCGGATACCACGCTGGTCTCCAGCCTCTCGTCGAGCATCGAGAAGGGCGAGACGCTCAAAGATACCGGCCTGACGCTGCGCGCGCTGGGCGCTGAAGCCATTATTCTCCGCCATCCCAACTCCGGCGCGGCCTGGCTGCTGGAGGCCGAGACCCGCCTGCCGGTGCTCAACGGCGGCGACGGCATGCACGAACACCCGACGCAAGCGCTGCTCGATTTGCGCACCATGCTGGCTCATCTGCGGCCCGGCATCGAGGCCGTTAATGCGGCGACGCTGGCTGGCGTCACCGTCGCCATCACCGGCGACATTCTGCACAGCCGCGTGGCCCGCTCGAATATGCTGCTGCTGCCGCGCTTGGGCGCGCGCGTGATCCTCTGCGGACCCAAGGCTCTTTTGCCGGAGGTTGCCGCGCTGGCCGGCCCCGGCATCACCATCGAACGCGACTTCGAGGCCGCGCTCGCCCAGGCGCAGGTGGCGATGATGCTGCGCATTCAGGCCGAGCGGCTGGCCGGAATGCAACTCGACCTGGACGAGTACAAGGCCGCCTACCAGCTCGACGGACGGCGATTGGCTGCTTTCGCGCCCAAGGCACTGGTGCTGCATCCCGGCCCGATCATTCGCGGCCTGGAGATCACCGCCGACGTAGCCGACGGCCCCCAATCGGCAATCCTCGAACAGGTCCGCCACGGCGTCGCCATCCGCATGGCCGTCGTCGAGCGCGCGCTGAGGGCGAAGAGGCCGAACGAGGCTTAACGGAAAATCTTTCTCTTGCCTTTGTGGTAGTCTATAAACTACAAGGTTTGCGATGGTCGAATTCAAACAGACCGAGAGCTTCCGGAAGTGGCGTGTGCGCATCAAGGACGTGCGGATGCGGGCTTTGATTGCCTCTCGTCTTGATCGTTTGGCCTTTGGTCATGCTGGAGATGTGAAGCCGGTTGGAGAGGGCGTCAGCGAACTGCGCATCGACCATGGACCGGGCTACCGCATCTACTTCCAAAAGAAGGGCGAGACCATCCTGATTTTGTTGTGCGGCGGCGACAAGAGCACGCAGGCAAAGGACATTCAAACAGCAAAGCGGCTGGCGGCCGCTTGGAGCGAAGAAAATGGCTGAGAAAACCAAACCAGAAAAACTGACCACTTACGATCCTGCTGAGGATCTCGGCTCGGACGAAGCCATCGCGATCTTCATGGCCGAGGCATTTCAAACCAATGATACTGGCTACATCGCGCATGCTCTTGGCGTTATTGCGCGCGCCAAGGGAATGGCGCAGATTGCCGGTCAAACGGGATTGTCTCGCGAGCAGCTCTACCGCTCCTTCAGCGAAAAAGGAAACCCGACGCTGAAGACGACCCTCGCCGTGATGAACGCCCTGGGCGTCCAACTCACCGCCAAGATTTCAAGCGCCGCCTGAGGAAAAATGTTCTCTTGGCTTCGTGGTCTCCCGCACTTCGCAATAATACTACGAAAGGATGAGGTGTCCAGCCGTTGGCACACATCCCGGAGGGATGTTACGAGAATAGCCCAGGGTGGAGCGCAGCGGAACCCTGGGTACGATGCGGAGAGAGACCGTTCGCCCCGGAGGGGCGAATCGAATGCCCACAATCGCCTCAATTGCGCGTTTCACACCGCCCCCTCCGGGGCGGGAATCTCTAACCTCGGCGCTTTCCCAGGGTTTCGCTGCGCTCCACCCTGGGCTATTCTCGTTCCCTCCCTCCGGGAGGAGCGCCGTCCGCGCAACACCATTTCCGCAATCGACAAAGAATTGTGCAAGGCCGCAGAGAGTTGCTATTCTGAGCAAGCGACCAAAACCCGGCCTGCAATCAGCGATCCTCGAACAGGTCCGCCACGGCGTCGCCATCCGTATGGCCGTCGTCGAGCGCGCGCTGACTCAGCAAAGTTGAATTGAAAGGGGGCAATATGAATATCTACGATAAATCTGGGAATGTGGTCGCAACTTCCGAACCACCAGACACGCGCATTTTTGATAACATGGTCATTCATAACGCCTATCTGGCTGGATTGGAACTGGAAGGAATATCTTTTGATGGTTCGGACTTGCAATGCTCAGATTTTACGGGTGCTGATCTCTATGGATCAACCCTCAGCGATGCAAACTTCGAATCATGTTCTTTCAAAAAGTCCGACTTACGATTCTCTATTATCCATAATGTTAGTTTTCGTAATGCAGATATGCGTGGTGCTCGTATGTCTTTAGATGAATTGGGTGGCGGATTATGTCTATACGAGGCTGATTTCACCAACGCAAATCTCGACGGAGTTGATTTTACAGGTGCCGCGTATGATTCAAAGACAATTTTTCCTGATGGCTTTGATCCTTCGAAACGCGGATTAGTACGACTAGGTGAGGCAAGTGAAGATCATATAACAATAATGGATGAGCAATTAAAAAGCCAAGGAGGCCGCGCATGACGGCACTGATCATTCGAGGCGGGCATCTGGTGGATCCAGCGGCCGGGGTGGACGCGCTCAAGGACATTCTGCTCAAGGACGGGCGCGTTGCCGAGATTGCCGGACCGGGCAAGCTGAAATCCGCCAACGGCGCGGAGGTTCTGGACGCGACCGGCCTCACCGTCGCGCCGGGGCTGATCGATATGCACGTCCATCTGCGCGAGCCGGGACAGGGCCACAAGGAGACCATCGCCACCGGCACGGCGGCGGCGGCGGCGGGCGGATTTACCGCCGTGGGCGCAATGCCCAACACCAGCCCGGTGAACGACTCGCCGGAGACGACCCGCTGGATGCAGGCGCCGGAGCGCAATGCCGCCGTCCGCGTCTTCCCCATCGCCGCCGCCACGCGCGGGTTGAAGGGCGAGGCGATCAACGACTACGCCGCGCTGAAGGCCGCCGGGGCCGTGGCCGTGAGCGACGATGGCCTTCCGATTCTGAAGGATAACGTGATGCGCGAGGCGCTGGCCGCCGCGGCGCGCGTGGGACTGACCGTCATCCAGCACGCCGAGGACACGCGGCTGACGCACGTAGGCGACAAGGTGGCCGCGATGAACGCCGGACCAGTCGCGTTCAAACTGGGCCTGCGCGGCTGGCCGAATGAGGCCGAGTCGGGCATCGTGGAGCGCGACATCCGGCTGGTCAGCGAGCTGCGCGAAACCCGCGCCCACCTGCACGTCGCGCACATCTCGACCGCCGCCGCCGTGGCCGCCGTCCGCCAGGCCCGCCGCAACGGGTTGCGCGTGACCTGCGAGGTTGCTCCGCATCACTTCCTGCTGACCGACGAGCACGTCGGCGACTACAACACCCACGCCAAGATGTGCCCGCCGCTGCGCTCCGCCGCCGACCGCGACGCGCTGGTCGAGGCGCTGCTCGACGGCGTGATCGACGCGATTGCCACCGACCACGCGCCGCACGCCGTTCACGAAAAAGAGATCGAGTTCGACCGCGCGCCGAACGGGATCATCGGCCTGGAGACGGCGCTCGGCCTCTCGCTGCGCTGGCTGCACAAGGAGTGGAAGATGCCGCTGGGCCGCGTCTTGAATCTGCTGAGCGCGCAACCTGCCGCGCTGCTGGGATTGAAGGGCCGCGGCACGCTGGCCGTGGGCAGCTTCGCCGACGCGGTGATCTTCGACCCCAAGGCGGAGTGGACCTACAAGGCAAGCGAGGGCAAATCGAAGTCCCGCAACACGCCCTTCGACGGCTGGACGATGCAGGGCAAAGTTCGCTGGACGATCAGCGAAGGCCGCGTGGCGTACGATGCTGGGCTGTAAAAGTTTCCGGTTTCACAGAAAATAGAGGATGTGGCGAGGGTTGTCGTAATAAATACCGCGAGTTAGCGTCCGCTTCGCGGACAATCGCAAGTTAGCAAGTTAGCGGCGGCATTACCTTGTAAAGGTTTCATTCTAAAAACGGCAGTTGAAGGGCCGTAGATATGGCCAACTGATTCAAATCAAAATGGGTTGCAAAGATTGAGGAATTCACCATTTGGGTGAGGTGCGGAGCAGTTCCGGAGTTTGAGAGGGAGCCGAAGAAGCAATCTTCTCAACCGCGGAATTTTGCAGGGGCTGAAGAGGCTGCGGAATAAGGGCTGAATTTGCGTGAAACCCTCGAAAAACATCCCGCAGGGGCTGAAGCCCATCCTTTATTATCAGCGTCTTGCGGCCCGACTAAAGTCGTGCCCTTGTTACAAAGCGCCTTGATTACAAAGCGTCTGGTTACAAAGCGCCAACATTCAGAGGTTCTCAAATCTGACATTGAACCTAGATGAAGGATTCTCAACTGCTGTTTACTAGATGAAGGCTTCTCAACTGCTGTTTGTAGGTTCATTCTCCGTGGGCCGGCAAAGGTGGTAGGGGGCTGTCCAAAAACGACTGTAGAATCAGCGTAGCGGCCACCTGATCCACCACGCGGCGGTGATCCTGGCGGGCGTGTCCGGCCTCATACAAGATCTGATGGGCCTCGCGGGTGGTCAGGCGCTCATCCCACAGATGGATGGGCAATCCGGTCAGCGCGCCCAGTTCGGCGGCAAAGGCCTGCGTTTTGGCTGCCTGGGGGCTTACCTCGCCGGAGAGATGCACGGGGTTGCCGACGACGATCCCCGCCACCCCAAAGCGCCGGCAGAGGCGGGCCAGCGAGCGCAAATCCTCGCGCTGGTTGCGCCCGCGCGTCAGCGTCAGCACCGGCTGCGCCGTCAGCCCGAGTTCGTCGGAGACCGCCACGCCAATGCGCCGGTTTCCTATGTCGAGGCCGAGATAACGGGGATGAGGATTAGCTTCCAGCTTCCAGCTCCTAGCTTCTAGCTTACGGCCTGGAGACCTCGGAAGAATGCGCGAATTTGAGCGAAATCCGCGAAGAATATCCCGCAGGGGCTAAAGACCAAGTTTATTTTGCGGCACGGTCGAAAACGCGACCTATCCCATTTAGAATCTTAGGGGAATTTCGGTCGCCCCTCCGGGGCTTGGAGCCTCTGCTCGTCAGCCTTCCCAGGGCTATCGCCCTGGGCTATTCTCGTGTCGCCTCTCCGAGGCGAATGCACAAAGTTGTTTTCATCCATTTGAGTGGGCCAAAGGCCCATGGAGACACGACTCAAGTTGTGCCTTGACGCTTCCAGGCGCGTTCTAGAATTCTTTCAAAGCCGAACAAAAGCAACCACAGGTTCTTCGACTCCCTTCGCTGCGCTTCGGTCGCTCAGGATGACAGAGTTTTGGGAGTAGGAAGGAGAAGGAAGATGACGGCACGGCTGAGGCCAGGCCTGGACAAGGGCAGCATCTATTTTTGAGCATTTCCGCGCCTGTTCAGCCCGGTACAATCAAAGGAGGAGTCTCGCGAGGGATTCTCCGTTTCTTCACCAGAGAAGGGTTGACAGCAACGCATGGCGCGCCGCGGACAGAGGGGCAGACGAAGGAAGGGTTCCGGCGCGGCGGGAGTCCTGCGGCTTCTTCTGTTCGTCTTAGTGATAGCGGCAGGCGGGGCGTCCTGGCTGGTTTTTGCGCCCTTTGGTCCTTCAGCCGAGACGTTTGTCGAAGTGGAGAAGGGTTCTTCCACGCTCGAAATGGGCCGCCAACTGGAGGCTGCGGGGGTGGTGCGCAGCCAGTTTGCCTTTGATCTGGTGCGTTGGCTGAAGCGGGGAACGCTCAAGGCCGGCGAGTACCGCTTTGACCATCCGGCGGCGGTAACCGAAGTCTATGCGCGCATCAGCCGGGGCGATGTGTTTACGCGGACGGTGGTCATTCCAGAGGGTTCCAGCCTTTTTGAGATAGCGGCGCGGCTGGAGCAGGCGGGGTTTGGCACGCGGCAGAGTTTTTTGGAGGGCGCGGCCAAAGAGACGAGTTTGGTGGCCGATCTGGACCCTCAAGCGACCAGCCTGGAGGGCTATCTTTTTCCGGATACCTATCATTTTGCGCGCAAGTTCACTTCGGCGCAGATCTGCACGGCGATGGTGAAGCGCTTCAGGGGCATAGCTGGGCAACTGGGATTGAAAGGAAATATGCATCGCGTGGTGACCATGGCTTCGCTGGTGGAACGGGAGACGGCGGTGGAGGCGGAGCGTCCGCTGGTGGCCAGCGTCTTTGAGAACCGGCTGGCGCGCAAGATGCCGCTGATGACCGACCCTTCGGTGATTTATGGGCTGGAGTTGGAGGGCCGCTGGCGGGGCGCGATTTATGCCAGCGATTTGAAGCTGAACACGCCTTATAACACTTACATGCACACTGGCCTGCCGCCGGGGCCGGTGGCGAATCCGGGTCTGCGTTCGTTGCGCGCCGCGATGGAGCCGGCCAAGAGCAATTATCTGTATTTTGTGGCCGCCGGGGCTGATCCGCAGGGGCACTCGCGCTTTGCCAGCAGCCTGGAAGAGCACGCCAAGAATGTGGCCGATTACCGGCACGCCGTGAAGAAGGCGGGTGGCCGGTGAAAGCACGCTGTTGCCTCAGCTCCGTTACTGTCTTGGCCTGCGCACTGCTGATTTCCGGCTGCTCGCTGATGCCCGTTACGCGCAAATTGCCGGCGCCCAAGCTGCCGTCCATTGAGCAGACGGTTGCGCCGGAGGCGCTGGTGGAAAAGCTCGATCAGCGCTGGGCCGCGCTGGACAGCCTGAACGCCAGCGTCGAGATCCAGGCCAGCGTGCTGAAGAGCAAGGAAGGAACGGCCAAGGATTACCCCAGCATCCGCGGGATCATTCTGATGCTCAAGCCGGAGATGCTGCGGGTCTACGGGCGGGTTCCTGTGCTGGGCACGCGCGCCTTTGACATGGTTGGCGATGGCAAGAACTTCACCACTTGGATACCCTCCGTGAATACGGCCTACAAAGGCTCCTACACACTCACCAAAAAGTCCAGCAACCCGTTGTTGAATCTGCGTCCGGGCTTCTTCCGGGATGCGCTGGTGGTGCGCGGGCTGGAGAAGGACGACGAGTACATGGTGACCGCGGATACGGTTACCGTGGAAGATGCGCTCCGCAAGCACCTCTACTCCGTGCCGGAGTACAAGTTGACCATCATGCGCCGCAAGACGGGCAGCCCGCTGTTGATGCCGGTGCGCGTGGTCACCTTCCATCGCGACGACCTGCTTCCCTATGCGCAGGATTTATACGACGCCGACGGCAATCTGGAGACGCAGGTCACTTATTCGAATTACCAGGATTTTGGGAGCACCCAATACCCTTCCACCATCGAAATCCGGCGTCCGATGGATGAGCTTGGCGTGGTTCTAACCGTGGACAAGGTGACGGAAAACTCTTTGACCAGCGACTCGTTCGAGCTGAAGATCACCGAGGGAACCAAGATTCAACGCCTGGAGTAGCGTGTGGCGTGCTACTATCCCGGAAAGCGCCTATCACTGCCTTTCAGGGGAGCCTACGATGGAAAGCAACCTCCGCCCGCTTACGCTCGGTGAGATTCTGGACCGCACCGCGCAGCTTTATCGCACTAACTTCCCGCTCTTTGCCGGCATTTTCGCGGTATATTCCGGAGCGGCCCTGGTCCTGAACCTGCTACAGATTGGCCTGAAGGCTTGGGTGATCGGAGCAAACACCAGCACAGGGGCGACGATCCTCTCCGGGCTGTTTGGGCTGCTCGAGTTGCTGCTGGTCTTCCTTTTTGCCGGCGCGGCCATCGCCGCCCTCAATCGCGCCGTGGCCTGGGTTCATCTGGGTGAGCCGGCCACCATTCACGGCGCCTACGCCAGCATCCTGCCCCGCCTGGGAAGGTATCTATGGCTGATGTTCATTGTCGCCTTCTTTCTTTACGCGCCGCTGTTTGTGCTTTTGATCCTTATCGGTTTCGGGATCGCCTTGGTTCCCGGAGGCTTGTCCGCTTTTTCCAATCCCAGCGACCCATCGTCGGCAATGGCAATTGCCGGCATATTTCTTGTCGTCATATTGCTGTTATTGCCATGGATCGCCTACGTCATCTTCATGGCCCTGCGCTACTCGCTGGCCGTTCCCGCTTGCGTGGTGGAAGACCTGAAGGCCCGCAAGGCCATTCGCCGCAGCATCGAGCTGAGCAAAGGCGCGCGCGGGCGCATCTTCGTTCTGGGGCTTCTGGTTCTGGTTATCGAAATCGGATTGACCGCCCTCGCACAGGGATTTTTCGTCATTTGGGCGATCAAGCATCCCGCGCAGACGCTTCCAGTTTGGATGCAGTCCTTGCAGCAGGTGCTGGTCTTCTTTACAGGAACCTTCGTCGGTCCCATCTATGCCACCGGGCTGGCGCTTTTCTACTACGACCAGCGCATCCGCAAAGAGGGCTATGACATTGAGTGGATGATGCAGGCCGCCGGGTTGACCGTGCCCGAACCCGTTACGGAAGCGCCTGTCGCCGCCGAGCCGCTGGCCGCCGTAGAGCCTGCGCAGATCGCTCCGCAAGAGCCAGAGGCGGGGCATGAGTGAGCCGCTGCGCCCGCAGACCTTGGGCGAAATCCTGGACCGGACGACGCAGCTTTACCGCGCGCGCTTTCTGGTCTTTCTGGGCATCTCGCTGGCCCCGGCCGGGGTGACGCTGGGGCTGTCCTTCGCCGTGGGCCTGGTGGCCGCGTGGTGGAGCTGGTATGGCGCGCGCTCTATGTCGGCGGGGGCAGGATACGTTCTGGTAGGGATCTTCGCGCTGGTGGCTACGCTGCTGGCGGCGCCGCTGTTGCTGGGCGCGGCGTCGCTGGCCGAGGCGGCGATGAGCCATGCCGTCTCCCGCGTCTATCTGGGAGAGACAACGCAGGGCGAAGCGACCATTCGCGGCGCGTACAAGAGCGTATGGCCGCGGGGCTGGCGCTATGTGGGACTTTTTACCCTGCAAGCTCTTATCATCGGCGTCGCTCCTTGGATTGCTTGGACGATACTGGTTTTCATTGCGGCGATCATCGCAGCGACGGCGGAAAAGACAGGCGCAGGGACCGCAGAAGGCGGCTTTCTCGTCGCCACTATCATGACTCTGTCGATGCTCGCACTGGTCGGCTACGTGATCTGGATGCTGGTGCAGCTTTCCCTGGCCTTTCCCGCCTCGGTGGTCGAGCAGATCGGCGCGGGGCGGGCGCTCAAGCGCTCGTGGAGGCTGGTCAAAGGCAGCAAGGGCCGCATCTTCCTGCTCTATTTGCTGGCGGCGGTTCTCAGTTGGGTGCTGCTCTTCGGCATTACGATTATGGCGGCGATCATTCTTCAGCTCATTCCCGCCACGCGCAGCGGTCACCACGGAACCACTTACGGAACCATCATGGCATGGGTCTTTCTGATCTCCGCCGTTGGGATTCAGATGCTGCTCAAGCCCATCCTCGGCATTGCCCAGGTGCTGTTCTACTACGACCAGCGCATTCGGCAGGAGGGCTTCGACATTGAGTGGATGATGCTGCAGGCGGGGTTGACGCCACCAGCCGCGCCCGCGCCGGTGGCCGCGCCCTGGCTGCCCGCCGCGCCGCGAAGCATCCAAACGGTCGAGACTGAGACCTCGCAGCCCGGAGAGACTGCATGAACGCGACTCTTCGGCCCATGACTCTGGGCGAAATTCTCGACCGGAGTTTTCAGATTTACCGCCAGAAATTCTGGGCCTTTATCGTCATTTCCGTCATTCCGGCGCTTGCGATGCGCATAATATATACAACCGATCTGCTCACGTGGAATGTGCGCAGTCATCTTGGAACTGATTGGCCTCCAGGACGGGTCATGGCCAATATCTTGATCTCGGTTGGTTTTTACCATTTTTCATCCTTTTTCGGGATGCTTGTTTTTCCTGCATTCATCCATCTCACTTCTCACTCAATTCTTGAGAAACCGGACTCACTTCGTTCGGCGCTACGCTGTGTCCTCCCGCGATGGCGTAATTTTCTTTGCATTGTATTTTTAAAGATGTTCGTTGTACTTCTGCTGCCGGAGCTGATTGTTCTTGGTATTCTTATCGGTCTAAGCCTGCTTGATGACGCGACAGGTTTCGCTCGAAATCTAACGGGAATCGACTCAATTCCGATTGTCGCTATTCCTGCTTTTATAGGGCTTCTGATCTTCCTCTGGTTGCTTACTTGTCTTTCATTGACCATACCGGCATTCGCTGTCGAGCAGCTCAGGGGTTTCAAATCTCTGCGCCGCAGTTGGCAGATGAGCAAAGGTACTCGTTGGCGCATCCTCGTCGTATGGATAATACTCCTCCTTGTTTCATCTATTACGCTCATATCGCTCCAGTTCATCTTGCGTCAGGTATTTATTTTCATGGCAACATCTATGCATTCCCGGTTCATCGTTAAAAGTCTGTTTCTTCCGGCTACCTATGCGCTGAATACCGCCTTCTCAATCCTCATCATACCGATCTATCCCATCGCCCTCACACTCTTCTACTATGATCAGCGTATACGCTTGGAAGGGTACGATATTGAGAGAATGATGGAAACCGCCGGGATGATCGATCTTGAGACTCCGCCACTCGTTGATGGTCTGGTTGAGCCAGACACCGTGGAGGAGCAGGCGTGACCGTTCGTCCTCAACGCGCGCATCTGGTGCTGGCTGCGGCTTTGCAGGCTGCGGAAAAACTCCTGAATTGGGGCGAAATCCCCGAAGAACATCCCGCAGGGGCTAAAGCCCAACCTTTATTATCAGGCGTTTGCGGCCCGACTAAAGTCGTGCCCTTGTTACAAAACATTCCAAGATCGAGTTTTTCCGCAACCTGTAAAGCCCAACGTTTGTTATCAGGCGTTTGCGGCACGACTAAAGTCGTGCC
>CAYVGW010000123.1:0-12695 GCA_964450895.1 uncultured Occallatibacter sp.
CTCGAATAAGTTGCTGGCGAAGGCAAAATCCACAGAATGATCTTGCAAGAACGATAGGTCAGTTACGCTTCCGACATGGCTCTCGACGCCGGCCTGCATGAAATCCGGTAACTCGGGCCAAAGGTCAAGGGCGATGCGCCGGCGGGCTTGGACGTTGTTGATGAAGTGGCCGTAACCGGCCCCCAATTCGAGCACGCAATCGTCTTCACGAATCCAGCGTTGAAAGAAGAACCTGACCAACGAACGCCACAGGGTTTCCCTGCGCGCGTCGTAGTTGAAGCGGGTCTGATGATAGCCAATTTTCGCAGTCATGCGAGCATTCCCCATCCAAATGTAAGACCCCAGATCATGCGCAGCCCAACCTTGAGGGCGCGGAAATTGTTGACATTCCCACCTTTGCTTTCGCCGATGCGCGCATAAAATGTGACGGGGCACTCGATCATGATCATGCGCCGGCGCAGAACGGTATCCATGAAATGCGCGTTGAATTCGAGGTTCACGCGCGGATCGAGGTGCCGCAGAAGCTCCGGCAGCACATTTCTCCGGATCATTTTATAAGTCGTGCCTACATCGGTAAAGGTGCCTTTGCCGAGATGTTTCACCTCAAGCAGCTTACCTACAAAAAAATTCCCATAATACATGAACGTCGATAATTGTGTAGTTTCGTCTCTTAACTGCTCCACAATTCTGGTTCCATTGACTACGTCGGCGTGCGCGGCGAAAGCAAACAGTTTGTGAATGTCTTCAGCCCGGAAGGTCCTGTCCCCTTCGCAGAGAACGATATACTCGGTGTCATCATAGCGTAGCGCCTCCCGCAGGCAACGGTAAACACAAGAGCCGTATCCCGGCACTTTTTCCGTAACTACAAGGGCGCCGCTCTCGCGGGCCGCCGCGGCGCTGCCATCCTGGCTGTTGTTGTCCACGACAATCACGCGTTGAACGCGCGGGTGCTCCAGAAAATCCGCCACCGCCTGCCGCACACTCAATTCGTCGTTGTAGGAAGTTAGGGCCACGGTGACTTTTGAAGTCAAATCCGTCTCCACCTCAAGGCGGCGCGGCCCCCTGCGTCTTACGGGAAAAATAAGGAGCAAGTCGGTGGCGATCATCAGGTAGGCGATGGTAACCGGCAGCCCGCTATACCAGAGAATGATGGAGTTCCATTCCTGGAGTTGCTGGTTATGGAAAAAGAAAATTAACCGCGCCAGTGAGAGAATAATCCCGCTGAAATAGATTGCACCCCCGAGACAAAGGAGCAAAATTCCCCAATAAGATAAGGCAAGGCGATCGGTGAGCTGCGAAAGCCCCGAGTCATGTGCCGGCGCCGTGCCTGCGAAGCCATTCTCTTCGCTAGTTTCTGCTGGCTTCTTTTGCATGGACGCAACATTCCTCCCGGAAGCAGTGCTTGAACGATCGATGATTTCTATTTTTGATTTCCCGGACAGAACCAGTATACCCAAGTTTTCTCTAGTTATCTCCGCCGGGTTCGTTTCTGCAGCAATTCTAAACGGGGGAAGTAACCGAGTAAGCAGTACCATTCCTCCCGTAGGGAGGGGACGAAAATGGCCTAGGGTGAAACCCTGGGAAAGCGTCCGACCGGGAGATTCCCGCCCCAAAGGGGCGGTGTGAAAACCATGCATCATCCCGGGATTCGGTGGTTTATGGCGCAAGTGTTCGAGCCGCCCCGCTGGGGCGGATGGCCTTCCCTTTGCCGCTAACCAAGGGCTGCGTTACGCTTGCCCTGGGCTATTATCGATGGCTCCCTATGGGAGCAGACCGATGGGCTGCTTATGGTTCGGTTCATTCAGAATTGCTGTCGTTTCTGGAGAAAGACTTACCCGCATTCGGGCAAGTCGCCTACATCCCTCCCTTGCCCAGCAAGACGCCGATGCCGTATGTGACCGCGCCTTCCAGCGCTCCGACTATGGTCATCTCCAGGCCAGAGGACCACCAACTGCGGACCGTAATCAGCGACTTGGCCGCGCCGACGGCGAAGTGCGCGGCCAGCGAGATTGCGGCGGCTGCGATGACCGCGTTCATTCCATTCAGAAAGAAGAAGGGAATCACGGGAATGGCCGCGCCGACAGCGGTGGAAAGAGCGCCGGAGCCGGCTGAAACCCAGGGATTGGCGAGCGCCTCTTCGCTGGTGCCCAGGCGTTCACTGGCCAACGCGCGCAGCAACTGATCGGGATCATTGGCGATGTGGTTGACCATCTTTTGCGCGTCTTCTTCCGGCAACCCCTTGACTTGGTAATAAAGCGAGAGCAGCTCGCGCGCCTCGGGGCCGTTCATCTGGATGGCCTCGCGTTCGCGGGTGATCTCCGCGTCGTAGATTTCACGTTCGCTCTTGGCGGCCAGATAGGCGCCCGATCCCATCGAGAGAGCCGAGGCAATCAGGCCGGAGACTCCGGCCAGCAGCACATAATGGCTGGTCTGGGCGGGGTCGCCCATGGTGGCGCCGCTGACGCCGCTGACGATGCCGAAGATCGCCCCCAGGCCATCGTTGACGCCGTAGATGGCGTCGCCGATCCAGCTTCCCGGCTGCTTGCGGCCCTTGGCGCGCTTGGCCAGCATCTCGTCCAGCACCGCTTGCGCGTCGATCTTGTGCGCACCAGCCGGCTGCGGGTAGTGGCCGCGGAGGAGCGAACCCAACTCCTTGTAGTGGTCCTTTTCGTCCTCAATCACGTGCTCGAGAATGGCGATGGAGCCTTCATCGCCCAACTGCTTCAACTGGCTTCCGTAGCTGGCGATGTGGCGGCTCTCTTCGATTTCGATGCGGCGCAGGGCCATACGAATGCCGCCGGCCCGATTGGCCAGCGAATCGGCCTCGCCACCGGGGTTGCCGGAATAAACCGGTTCCTCGCCGCCCAACTCCAGGATGCGCCCCTGCCAAAGCTGCGCGTGCTCCCACTCCGCGCCAGCCAGATGGCGCAGCACCTGGGCGCGCACCGGGTCCGTGTCGCGGTCGGCCAGCGCCAGGTAGGTGTGGTAGCCCTCCATCTCGGCCTGCCAGTTGCCCTCCAGCGCCTCCAAGACCTTCTTCAGCTTCGCGCTGCTCAATGTTCCATTGGCCATTTCCTGCTCCTTGCTATCCATTAGGGAGAAGATTGCGGTTATTGTACCGGGGAGGCAACTGTCCAACTCAAATTCTTCCGCGGAAAAGGCAGATACAAAACTATGACAAGCAACTTCATGGAATGACAAGTCAAAAATGCTTTGGCCATCTGCGGGCACAGTGATAAACGCGGAGGATGCGAATCCGTCCGGAAGCCATCCGATACGCAAGAATATAGGGTGTTCTATCGACAACCCGTTCGCGGGTTCCAGAAACACGCCCTTCGCGCCCGCTGCGCGGAAACTCTGCAAGGAGTTTAGCAGCTTTCAGAATCCGGCTAGCAACCGCTTCTGCCGCTTGAACGCTGTCCTCGGCGATAAACACAACCAACTCCCGCAGATCGCGTTTGGCGCGGTGACTCCAGGTCAATTTCATGCGCTGGCTTTCAGCCTCTGGGATTCACGCATGGAGCATAAAAGATCTGCAATTTCCTTAACAACCACTTCATGGGGAATGTCCTCGGAATCATCCGCCAGCGCCTCTTCCACGCCGGCTCGGAACCATTCATCGTAGCCGGGTTCCGGTTCGCCCATTTCCTTCTGCCATGCGGCAAACTCTTTCTCTTTCGCCGCCTCGTCCTCTTCATGAAGAAGGTTTTGGACAAGCCAATCCAGATCGCCAGGAGGCAATTGGCGGGCATCTTCGAGGATTTCAGTAACTGTACGGCTCATGGGATCATTCTAGCGCAGAATCAATTCAATCACCAATATGAAACGAGGTTGCAATCAGGTCGGAGTTTGAATGATCCAGAGGATAGCGCAACAAGATCGGCGCAGTTTTCCACGACTTCTCATGAATCTTCACAACTAAAAACAGCCCGCCCTCGACTTAAACTCGACAGATATGGCAACCCTTCCCAACCCGGCCTTCGACACCGGCCTGCCCGCCAACGTCGATGCCGAAAAAACCATCCTCGGCGCAATTCTGCTGGACAACGCGGCCCACTCCGAGGCCGCGGAAAAGATCGAGGCGGATGATTTCTCGCTCGACTCGCACCGGCGCATCTTCTTGCGCATGACGGAGTTGATGAACGAGCAGCGGGCGGTGGACATCGTCACGCTGGCCGCCGAACTGGACCGCTACAAGGAGCGCGAGGCCATCGGCGGCGTGGCGTACCTGGCCTCGCTCACCGAGGGTCTGCCGCGCCGTCCGGTGATCGAAGAGTACATCCGCATCGTCAAGGACAAGAGCCTGCTGCGGCGGCTGATGATGATCTGCTCGTCGGCCATCGCGCGGGCCGCCGACCAGAGCGATTCGGCGCTTGATGTTCTAGGCGCGGCGGAAGCGCAACTGATGCAGGTGAGCGAAAAAGGCATCAGCGGCGGCTTTCAATCGCTGGACCAGATTGTGCAGCACTCCTTCGGGACCATCGACAACCTCTACAAACAGAGCCGCGAGGTCACCGGGGTCGCCACGGGCTTTACCGACTTCGACCGCATGACCAGCGGCTTGCAAAAGGGCGAGCTAATTATCATCGCCGCCCGTCCCTCGATGGGAAAGACCGCGCTGGCCATCAACATGGCGCAGAATGCGGCGATTCTCCACGGGGCAACCGTGGCTGTCTTTAGCCTGGAAATGAGCAAGGAGTCGCTGCTGCGCAGAATGCTGGCCTCGCAGGCATGGGTGGATCAGCGCAAGCTGCAAACCGGATTCATCGCCCGCGAAGACCAGGTCAAGCTGGAAAATGCTTTGGGGCAACTGGTTGAATCAAGGCTATTTATTGACGACACAGCGGGTATTTCCCTCTCCGAGATGCGGGCCAAGTCGCGCCGTCTCAAGCAGAATGCCGGCGGCCTGGACCTGATCGTCGTCGATTATCTGCAACTGATGAGCGCCACGCTGCCCTCGAATGGCAAGAAAGGCTACGAAAACCGCACCCAGGAGGTCTCGGCGATCTCGCGCGGCCTGAAGGCTCTGGCCAAGGAGCTGCAAGTGCCGGTGGTGGCGCTCTCCCAGCTCTCCCGCGCCAGCGAACGCCGCGGCGACGACAAGCGCCCCATGCTCAGCGACTTGCGCGAATCCGGCTCCATCGAGCAGGACGCAGACGTGGTGGCCTTCATCCACCGCGAGGCCTACTACAACCGCACCGAAGAGATGAGCGAGGCCGACAGAGCGAAATCCGAGATTATCGTCGCCAAGCAGCGCAACGGTCCCACCGATACCGTCTATCTCAACTTCATCTCCCGCTTTACCCGCTTCGATAATCCGGAGACGGAGCAGGGGGGCTAAAGAGGGAACAGGAAAGAGGGAACAGGGAACAAAAAAGCTTGCTGATGGAGGTTCATGGTTCCCACATCTCAAGGTCGAGATGTGTCCACCCGCCAGTGACTTTAATAGTGTTTGGGATCGAAGTCGAATTTCACCAGCCCATCCCGGTAATCGACGTGGATCGTCAGTTGATTGAGTGTGCTGGCTCCGAGAAGCCCTGATAATTCCATCCCGGCGTTCTTTGAAAGCTTGGAAGTGTCAAAGGAAACAACGCCGTACATCTTCTGGGAAAGCTGTGCAAAGCGGAAGGTGATTTCATCGGCCGAGAAAACCTTTTTCACATCCCCGTTAAGGCCTCTCACTTGCAGGTCGTCATTCGAGTAGACCTTGGTGACTTCCCGGGCGGCTTGCGGAGAAATAGTCGTTGCCCATGCGCCTGTATCCAGAACAAAGAGCCTGATCTTCTCATGGTTAAGTCCTGCCGGCAGGATCAGTAGATGGCCAACCCGATAGACCTGCGTATAGTCTTTCATTTCTGGAGCGATATAACGGTCAAAAGGGCCGTGAGGCGAATGGACGGGAACCGGGTTCTTTGCTGCAGTTGCTGCAGCGCTGGAATTGGCGGCTGGGTGATCCAGTTTATCAGCCTTTTCGGGTTCTTCGGAATCATCGGAATCGTCCGGTTCCACCTCGCCGGTTTTCAATGTGGGGACGGCGGCGCTCTCTCCCGGCCGCGGCGGCAGCGGGCCTAGAAGAAGTTTGTGTTTGGGATAACTGAGTGTAATCAAAAACTGCGAGAATACATCCATTCCAATCAGTCCGTCCGCATTTGGCAGAACGCTGCGGCTATCCATTACATCTACCATGCAATCCTGAAACTCCAGGTTCCCGATGCGGATGGAATCAGCATAGGCTGAATATCCGGGCTTGTAGCCTTCGTCGCCAATCCCCCCCCACCTCCGTTGCAGAGAACGGCTTGATTCCCGCCTGCTTGGCCAGGGAGCGGGAGATCAATAGCCCGCCCGCGCCGGTATCGATCTCCAGAGTGGAATTGCGCCCGTTCAACTTTACATCCAGCCCATAACCTCTTGTATGTTCCGCATCGTAACCGATTCGCTCGAAGGGAATCTCGGTGGATTCCACGGGAGAAACCAGATGACAGGCTTTGTGAGGCTCGGCGGCCATCTTCTTCAGCCTCTCCAGGTATTGCCGCAAATGCCGCACATCCTCCTCGTCGTAACCCATGGGAGACGAAAGGAAGGCCTCCAACTCTGCAATCTTTTCTTTCAATGGCAAGGTGCTGATCCACTCCTGGCGAATCTCCGGGTCGGCGGGATCAAGACGATGTGCATCCAGCAAATGGGAACGGCTTGCGGCAAAAAGCGAACTGATGCGATCCAGGTCAGCCAGTAGAAGGTGGGTCCGCGGGTTGCATGGATCCAGTTTCAGAGACGCAAAGGCAGAATCACCGGCAGCCCATGGAGTTCCCTGGCGATACTCGACCTCACCGCGCAGCGTGATCAAGACCGCCGAGTTGGGCGCTTTGGCCAAAGCAGCCTTCACGACATCGTCTGCTTCCTGCACCTTCTGCTGGTGCAGCAGAGCATGGACCAGCCCGATGGTCAGATCCGCGTTTTCTGGATGGCCGGCTAAATCCGACTGATACAGGTTGGCAGCTTTGACAAAATCGGCTGCTCGCAAAGCCTTGTCGGCTTCACTGAGCTGTCCATGCCGAGCAACGCTGCAAGTGGTCGCGCACCAAGAGGCCACGGGGAGGAAAATCATGGCTATCAACAACGCAAACTGCGGAAATTCCATTGATTCCCTTCAGTCCCAGAAAATCTTTCCGGCATTTTCATCCTTCACCACGGATTGCGAGTCAATACAACGCGTAGTCAAAAGTCGACGGATGGCTCATGTCCCGTAGTCTCAATCCCATACAGCAATTCTAATTGAGGGGAATAAAGGAGCAAGCAGTTCGGTTCCTCCCGTAGGGAGGGGACGAAAATAGCCCAGGGTGAAACCCTGGGAAAGTGTTCGTCCGAGAGATTCCCGCCCCGGAGGGGCGGTGTGAAAACCATGTACGATCTATGGATTCAGTGATTTATGGAGAAATCATTCGCGCCGCCCCTCAGGGGCGGATGAGCATCCTTTTGCCTCTAACCCAGGGCCGCGCTACGCTTGCCCTGGGCTATTATCGACGGCCCCCTCCGGGAGCTGACCGATGAGCTGCTCATGTGATGACAGATTTGAAGTTCCATTTAGAATTGCTGAATCCCATAAAACTTGGGTGACGGGTGACGGGCGCCCCAGGTCCGGATCTTCGGACCTGGGCCACACAAAGCTCACACGAGCGGATAGTGAACGTCTGGCCCCATCGCAGGCGGCGCAGGTGGTTACAGCCCCCGCCGCCAGGCGTACAGCGGGAATTGGTTGGCCAGCTCGGCCACCTCGCCGCGAATCTTCTCCAGCGCCGCGTCGTCCCCGCGCCGCGCCAGGGCCTTTTCGATCCAGGCGGCGATCAGCGTCATCTCCGGCTCTTTCATGCCGCGCGTGGTCAGCGCGGGCGTGCCGATGCGTATGCCCGAGGGCTTGAGCGGAGGATTGGTGTCGTAGGGAATCGAGTTCTTGTTCACCGTGATGCCGGCCTTGCCCAGCGCCAGCTCGGCCTCCGAGCCAAGAATGCCCTTCTCGAAGACATCCACCAGCATCAGATGGTTGTCCGTGCCGCCGGAGACGATGCGGAAGCCGGCCTCCTTGAGCGCGTTGGCCAGCACCTGCGCATTGGCCACAATCTGCGCCGCGTAGGCCTTGAACTCCGGCCGGAGCGCCTCGCCCAGCGCCACCGCCTTGGCCGCCACAATGTGCATCAGCGGCCCGCCCTGCTGACCGGGGAAGACAGCCCGGTCGATCTCCTTGCCGATGGTCTGCTCCGGCTTGGCGCCCACCTGGTAATCCTTGCCGCAGACGATCAGCCCCGCGCGCGGTCCGCGCAGCGTCTTGTGCGTGGTGGTGGTGGTGATGTGCGCATGGGGCACCGGCGAGGGATGAACCCCGCCTGCCACGAGACCAGCAATGTGCGCCATATCAAAGACATACGTCGCGCCCACCTTGTCGGCGATGGCCCGCATCCGCTCGAAATCCCACAGTCTCGGATAAGCGCTGCCGCCGCCGATAATCACCTTGGGCCGCTCCCGCTCGGCCACCTCTTCCATCTGGTCGTAGTCGATGCGCTCGGTATCTTTGCGCACGCCGTAGAAGGTGGTGCGATAGAGCTTGCCGCTGAAGCTGAGCTTGTGGCCGTGGGTCAGATGGCCGCCGTGGGCCAGGTCGAGGCCCAGAATCGTATCGCCTGCCTGGATCACCGCCGCGTAGGCCGAGGCGTTGGCCTGCGAGCCGGAGTGCGGCTGCACGTTGGCGTACTCCGCGCCGAAGAGCTGCTTGGCGCGGTCGCGCGCCAGATTCTCCACCACGTCGGCATACTCGCAGCCGCCGTAGTAGCGCCGCCCAGGGTAGCCCTCGGCGTACTTGTTGGTGAAGATCGAGCCAGCCGCCTCAAGTACCGCTTCCGAGACGAAGTTTTCGCTGGCGATCATCTCCAGCCCTTCATGCTGGCGGAGGGTTTCGTGGTCGAGAGCGGTGGCCACGGCGGGGTCGGCTTGGGCGAGGGTCATGGAGATGCGATCTGTCATATTGAAATTCTAGCGCTTTTTCCGGCGGAGCCGCAGTAGAGATGAAAATGCCGCGATATGTTCCGTCTCCCAAATGGAGCGCCGACCTCCTGGCCGATTGTAACGTGGGCCTCCGTACCCACATTCACTCATTCGATCGACCTCTTCGTCCGATCTCGGAGCTGGTGCAACTCCGCAAGAGAAAGATGAACAAAATATAATGAATCCAATTTCTTCTTGTCACATCGATCTGTATTCGTCGTCACAGACTGCTAATTTTGGAGCTATTTAGTCTTGTTTTCTGAGTTAATTACGGACTTAATAGGTCCAAATAGTTGACTTTAATCATCTGCGCGTTGTTCGCGTGCGCGATGGGCCAAGTCAGTGCAGACAAGCTCCAGAGGTCTGACTGTTGGCCGGCTGCGCAGGAGACGCGCGCCGTCTGGATTGAACCATCCCGGTTCTCGAAGGCCGCGCTCAAAGGGGCAACCGGCGCGCTTCGCGATCTCCGTTGTCGCCGGCGTTTCGCTGCCGGGGAGGGCGGACTCGGGCCAGATCATGCGCCCCGCACTGATTTTTGTTAAGGAGAAAGCCAGAATGAACAACTTTGCAAGCACTCTTCGTTCCTATGCCGCCAACTGGAAGTGGGCCGCGCCTGTCCTGCTTCTCTGCCTCAGCTTTGCCGCAACCCAAGCGCAGGCGCAGAGCCTGGGTTATGAAGGCCCCACCGGCGTCTTTGTCACGCCTCTGGCGCTGACCGCCGCTTCCCCCGCCAAGGGCGTGGGCGCAGCCAATGTTTCCTATCACTTCCTGTCCGGCGGCCCGATCATTGGCGACTTCAGCACCGTCAACACCACGGTTGGCTTCGCCAAGCGCTTCGAAGTCGGCTACACTCATGAGATTCACAACGGGAACGGCAACAGCACGGATACGCTCGGACCCGTCCTCAAGCCCCTGTGGAACTCCGGCCTCGATATCGTCCACTTCAAGGCCAACATCACCCCCGGCTTCCTCTCCAAGGTTGGCGTCTTCTCCGTGGGCGGAATCTACCGCAGCGGCGATAAGATCGGCGGCAACATCAACGCCCTCGCCGAGGTCTTGATGGGCGCGGCCGGCATCGATTACACACACGCGGAACAGAAGACCGCCAACGGCGATATCTATTTGGTAGGCACCAAAGTCATCACCCAGGTCAGCAAGAAGCTGCCGATCATTGTCAACGCCGGCCTGCGCGGCACCAATGCCTCGCTCTGGGGCTTGGGCGGCAACTCCCCCGGCTTTGAGGGCAAGGCCTTTGGCGCAACGGCCGCGGTCATCACGGCCGGCAAGGTTACCATCATCCCGGCCTTTGAAATCTCCGAGCAGCCGCAGCACATCCTCTCAGCTTCGGCAGCGGCCACCCTGGGCTCAACCAAGGCGGCTACGCTCTTCGATATTCCCACCTCCGAGGTCTACGCGGTTCGCGTTGTGCCCTTCGCCAAGAAGAAGCTGAACGTCGACGTGGGCGTCCTGCACGCGGGTGGTTACATCGACAATTCGCTGCTGAACACGCTGGTCAAGAATGCGGCGCCGAGCACGGGCGGAAAGGTCGACCTGAACATGCGCGCCCGCGTCGCCTTCGCCGTCTCCTACGGATTCTAAGAACAGGGAATAGGGATTCCCTTTCACTCTATTCGTTCCGAATTCACAATCGTTGGGGGAAGCCGAAGAGGCTTCCCCCAACGCATTTCAGGGGGGGTGAGACTCTTGCGAAACTCTACTGGGATTGCGAATAAGCGTCAGGGCACGACTTCAGTCGTGCCGAAAGAGCAACAAAACAACGATGGGCTTTAGCCCCTGCGGTATATTTTCAGGCTTTTTCTGCCTTCATCATAGGCGGTTTATGAAAAAATATCTTCAGGCAGGTGTTTGATGGGTAGAAGCAAGCGCTTCTTTTGGCTGATCGGATTGACAGTTCTGACCGGCTCTCTGGCCGCGCAAACGGCGGGCATCGACCCGGCCCTGCTGGCCAAGGCCGACGCCGGTGATGCGGCCGCGCAGGTGCAGTTGGGCGAGAGCTACGCGGCGGGCAAGGGCGTTGCGCGGGATTTGCCGCAGGCCGCCGAGTGGTACAAGAAAGCCGCCGAAAAGGGCGACTTGGCCGCCCAGCTTCATCTGGCCCAGCTCTATCGCGACGGAGGCAAGGGCTTGCCCCGCGAGATGGCGCAGGCGGCGGAATGGTATCGCAAAGCCGCCGAACAGGGCGACGCCGGCGCGCAGGCCACTCTAGGCACGCTCTACTCCATCGGCCAAGGCGTGGCGCAGAATTACCTCGAGGCCTACTACTGGCTGTACTTGGCCGCCGCCGCCAAAGGCCCCAGGCAGGAGCAGTACGCCGCCAACCGCCAGTTGATGGGCACGCACATCACCGCCGGCGAGCAGGCCGATGCCGAAGAGCGCGCCGCCCAGTGGATCGCCGCACACCCGCGAGCCGCTAGCCAGTAGCGACGGCTCACCGCGAATGTCTGGGTGCCCCACCCTCGCCGCGTTCTTGTTTTTGCGGCTAGGGTGGGAGGCCAGGATGACCTTCGCCGTATTCTGTAGATATGCACCTCTCTACGCTCCTTGGAACAATCCGTAACGGAATCTCGATCACCTGCCTCTTTGCTCCGCTGTTGACCTCCGCGCGTGCCCAATCTCCCGCCGTCACGCTCACTCCCGCAGTCGTCGTGGCAGGGTCGCCGGAGCTGATCCGTGTGGACGCCCGTAACGTAGCTAGCATCGATGGAGAATGGCTCGGCCGCAAGCTCGACTTCTTTCGCGGGCGCGATGGCCGCGCCTGGTTTGCGCTGGCCGGGGCGGACGTTGAAGCGCCGGTTGGGCCGTCCACGCTGAGGATTTCCGTTCATCTGGCCGATGGCCACGCGCACGACCTGAGCGAGACCGTCCAAATTCATGCCGCCCACTACAAGACCGGCGCGCTCACCGTCGCGCCGAAGTTTGTCGAGCCTGGCCCGGATGAGTTGAAGCAGATCGCGGAAGACAAGCAGCTCAAAGATAAAATCTTCGCCACGAGCGCCGCCCAGCCGCTCTGGACAAACAACTTCCGCGCCCCGGTCGCCGCCGAGCCGACCGACAGCTTCGGTACCCGCCGCACCTTCAACGGCAAGCTGGCCAGCATTCACAAGGGGATGGACTTCCACGCCCCGGCAGGGACGCCGGTCAAGGCGAGCAACAGCGGGGTGGTGGTGCTGGCCCGTCCGCTCTACTACGAGGGCGGCTTTGTGGTGATCGACCACGGCCTGGGATTCTACACGCTTTCCATGCACCTGAGCCGCATCGACGTAAAGGAGGGCCAGAAGGTGGCCACCGGCGATCCGCTCGGCCTGAGCGGCGCAACCGGCCGCGTCACCGGCCCCCATCTGCACTGGGCCGTCCGCTGGCAAGGCGCCTACCTGGACCCCGCCAAGCTGCTGCGGCTGGATCTAAACGCCGTCCGCTAGAGCCTCTTGCAAAATTGTCTTCACGGGATTGCAGATCATTATCGTCCAGAGGCGCATCATCAATCCAGGTGAGATGAAAAGAGCGCTGCCATGTTTACTCATTTGCTAACAAAAAACCCGTCAAATTGTTTACTGATATGTTACTCACGGGGGGGCGGGGGGGGGGGTGGGGCGGGGGGGGTGGGGGGGTGGGGGGGTGGGGTGCGGGGGGGTGGGGTGGGG
>CAYVGW010000124.1:0-12526 GCA_964450895.1 uncultured Occallatibacter sp.
CGCGCAGGCCCATCTCTTCGAGCAGAATGCGCGAGGACCAGGCGTCGCCGCCGATATTGTAGTCGCCGATGATCGTCACGTCGTAGGGCGTGCTTTCAAAACGCGCCGGCTTGTCGCCCTGCTTGTCGAAGACATAGTCGCGAATTGCATCGTTGGCGATATGATGCCCCAGCGATTGCGAGATGCCGCGGAAGCCCTCGCAGCGAACGGGAACGATGGTCTTCGTGTACTGCTTGGCCTTGGCTTTGGAGACGCCTTCAATGTCGTCGCCGATCAGGCCCACCGGACACTCGGACTGAATGGAGATGCCCTTGTTGAGCGGAAACAGAGTTTGAATCTCATCAATGACTTTGGCCAGCTTTTTGTCGCCGCCAAAGACGATGTCGTTCTCTTGAAAATCCGAGGTGAACTGCATCGTGCCGAAGGCATCGACGCCCGTGGCGCCGATGAAGTAGTTGCGGCGCGAGGCCCATGAGTACTGGCCGCAGCCCACCGGGCCGTGACTGATGTGAACCATGTCCTTGATCGGGCCCCATACGACGCCCTTCGAGCCGGCATACGCGCAGCCGCGAATCGTCATCACGCCCGGTATGGTTTTGAGGTTGGACTTGACTCCGCAGTCGCTCTTGCCCTCTTCAAATGTCGCCAAGTGCTTGGCGCGCTTCTTCGCAGTCTTCTCCGGATAGGCACTAAGAACCTCGCCGATCATCTGCTTGTTGCGCTCTTTGATCTCTTCAATGCCGACGCTATCGCTCATATACAACCTCGCAGGAATGAATTTGTGAAAACGGGCGCCATGCGCATAGCGATCATGGCGCCCATGGAGGAAAGAAATCTTACGCCGCGACTTCGGTAGCTTTCTTGCCGACCAGCGACTCGTCGATATTCTTGATGATGCCGTGCTCCATCAGCATCTCTTCCAGTTCGTCCATGGTGATGGGCGTGGGAATCACGCCCTTGCCGGCGTTCTCATGGATGGCCTTTGCAAGATTGCGGTAGTGACCTGCCTGCTCGGAATCGGGCGCATACTCGATCACCGTCATGCGGCGTAGCTCGGCGTGCTGCACAACATTGTCGCGGGGAACGAAGTAGATGAGCTTGCTGCCCAGCTTCTTGGCCATATTCTCGGCCAGTTCCAGTTCCTTGTCTGTCTGGCGCTCATTGCAGATGAGGCCGCCTAAGCGCACACCGCCGGAGTTGGCATACTTCAGAATACCTTTCGAGATGTTATTCGCTGCGTACATGGCCATCATCTCGCCGGACATGACGATGTAAATCTCCTGCGCCTTGTTCTCGCGGATGGGCATGGCAAAGCCGCCGCATACAACGTCGCCGAGCACGTCGTACGAAACGTAGTCGAGGTTCTCGTAGGCGCCATTCTCTTCGAGAAAGTTGATGGCCGTGATGACGCCGCGGCCCGCGCAGCCAACGCCCGGCTCAGGGCCGCCGGACTCAACGCAGCGGATGCGCTGATAGCCGTACTTCATCACCTCTTCCAGCTCGATGTCCTCGATGGTGCCCTTCTCCGCGGCCAGGCTGAGAATGCTGTTCTGGGCCTTGGCATGCAAGATCAGGCGCGTTGAGTCGGCCTTCGGATCGCAGCCGACGATGAGAATCTTTTGTCCCATCTCCGCCAGCGCCGCCAACGTGTTTTGCGATGTGGTGGACTTTCCAATTCCACCTTTGCCGTAAAATGCAATCTGCCGCAGTTTCGCCATCGTTCCTCCTCCTGTTTTTGTGGTTCGTCTCTGAGTTTCAAATTCTCTCGTCTGGTCTTCCTCTGCTGAATGCAGTGGCCAGAAGAGTGCCGGAGCGCGGATGCTGGTTGTCTGTGCGCATCCCTGCGTTTCGGTGTACGCATATTTATAAGCAATCCCCATGCCAAACAAAATTGCTGTGTAACGCGAATATATTCAGCGTGTTAACTATTTCTTGCGTCTGTGTCGTATGCGACAATCGATTTTTTCTTTGTAGTGAACACGACGGAATTGCAATGAATTCCTTCATTCCGATTGCAGCTTCTCTCGCAGTGCAACGACAAATTCATCCAGGAGCATGGCGATGCGCTCGATCTTGTGCTCTTCAAAGAATCGCGCTTCGTTGTACGTTGGCTCCTCCGGCAGGATCGCCCAATGGCGATCGGAGGAGCGCTTGATAATCTGGTGCGCAAAGAGACGCTCCTGTTGCGTGGAAAATCTGCAACCCAGAAAAAGAAAACTTCTCTCTTCGCGTATCGCTTGCACCGGCGCTGGAATGGGCGTTTGTATATCGATCTCTGTCAGCACCTCAACAAAATCGGAGTCGGAGACAAGATAGTTGCGAGCCGGCCAGACCGAGCCAAAGGGCTGGTAGAGCAGCGTCTTCCAGCCAGTGATATTTTCGTCCGCACTGACTCCGGCGCATGCGCCGTCCGAAGAATAGTAGTAGATCCAATCGCCGAAATGCTCTGACTGGCTCACTCCCTGCGCCATGCCCCAACGGTCGCGCGCACGCAGCGCCTTCTGCGGAAGATCGTCGTACCAGGCGTGAACAACAAGCGGCAGCGCGGGCAGACTCATCAGCAGCGTATGCAGCGCATTGGGCTGCGCGTCGGCGCTGAAGGCTTCCGTCATTGCTTTCGTCACCGTGCTGCGATGCTTGAAGTTTTCAATGAATTGCGCGGTGGCGCCCAGGTTGCTTCTGATTTTGTGAGGGACGCTGCTCTTTGATGTCAGATGTGCAACCAGCGTTTTTTGCGAATCGGGCAACGGACAAGTTGCGCCGCCAAAGGACAAGACTCCCGGACCAAGATAGGGAATCGCACTGCCGCCGGCGAATGCTGTTGCAATCGCATCCAGCGCCGCGGCACTCAAGCCGGCACCTCTTCTTCCATGAGCTTGCGCGCTTCCACCGTGATCGGCAATGCGGTTGCTGCATCCATCGCCGGAAGTTCCAAGCGCCATCCATTGGCGAGCGTGACCAGACCGCCCCACATCTCCGGCTTTTCTACTTCCACAATCGGCTCTTCCAGATCCTTTTTTGCAACATAGGCTGAAAGGACACCGGCTTTATTTCTACGGATCATGACTTTCATAACGCTCCTCCATTTGCAGCTTCCAGTTCTTTTCGTTTCATGCCCACGCGAAATCCGCTTCCTAAAAATTCCACACCATAAATGTAGTACTGCTGAAGAAAGCTGCCGATTGAAATGACATATCCTTCCTCGCCCTTGTTGACGAGAACTTCGCCAATATCCTTGCCGGGAAAAGTTCCATCGTTGCGCACCATGAATTTGGAACGGACTTTTTGCCCGTACTCAAACTGAGGCGGACCATCCAACTCCACCACCCAGCCATCGCGTACGATCTTTGACATGTCAGCGCCTCCCTTCGCCTTTGTTTACCGCTTTCATCTGAAGAACGGCATGGCCGCCCTCATGCAGACTCTTCGCTTCATGCAATCGCTCCTCCACGCGCTCGCGCACCAGCGGGTCAGCATCCTTGCGCATGGCTTCAAGAGCGCTGACAGCAACGCGCCCCGCTACCTCGTAACGAACGCGAATGTCCGAGTGAAAGCGCAGAGGCAGAAGTTGCGTTGGCGTCATGCGCCCGGCGGCCGCGAGACAAACGGAAGCGTCCGGGTCGTTCACCATCTCCACCAGCCACTCGGCGGAGATGCGTTGCGCAACCACGCGGCGCACCTCTGGATCGGGATCGTCGATCATGAATTTCAGTTGCGGCGCTTCAATGCGCCGCGCAACAATCTGGCGCACAAAATAATCCGGGTCCGACATCATCGGCAGAAGTTCTTCGCCTTCAAGCTGCGCGGCAATGCGAATTCGCACCTCGCGATGCGGATCGTCGCGCAGCCGCAATAGAAAACGGCGGGGAAGCCGCAGGGCTGCATTCCAGCGCACCGATTCGTCTTCGTCGTTGAGCAAGGCCGTCAAATGAAAAACATCGGCGAACTTGGCCGCCGCGGCGCGAACTTCAAAGTACGGGTGGGAGAGAAAATCATTGGCCAGCCCGGGATTGTTTTTGAAGAATTGTTCGATGCGCTGAGGAGAGCGATCATGGACGCAGACGTGCTTCTGCCGGCAACGCTGCTCGCGAATCAATTCGCGATGCACGCAGCCTGTGCAGCACACCTCGCGTCCTTGCCAATCCATCGCCTTCTCGGCTCTGCGCAACAGCATGCGTCACTCCCCTCTCGCGACCTCAGCGCTTGATGAGCATTTCTGCCGGCACCAGCGTGGAAGCCGGTGAGCAGGTTTGCGCGGATTCTCCCGGAGTTGTAACCGATAATCCCGTGTGTGAACGGCTTTCGATGAAATTCACAATCGATCCATTCAGCAAAAGGCAGCTCGCACTGTCCAGAAAAATGCGCAGATCAGAATGCGCCCAAACAACCTCATTCACTTCCGGCTCAGCGGCAAGATCAAACTCAACGGCGAGTCCGGAGCATCCGCCGGGACGGACCTTGAGCCTGAATCCGGAGTTCGCATTGCTGGCGCAGCGCACCATGCGGCGAATGAACTTCTCCGCTGCCGGCGTTAATTCCATGGAGATTTGCTTTGTCTCAATCATTTACACCGCCGCTGCGAATCGAGGCACATCCGGGTTGATGATGCAGGTCTTGGGCATCGGGCAGATTGCGGCGCACTGCGGCTCATCAAAGAAGCCGATGCATTCGGTACACTTCGCCGGATCGATGAAAAAGGCAAAGTTCTTTTCAAAGATCGCATTGTTGGGACATTCGTTTTGACACGCGGAGCATCCCGTACAGCTTGACTCCTTGATCATGTAGGCCATCTGTTTCTCCTTTTTTTACTTAGCAGCCCGTGGTGAAAGACGAAAATCCCGAAAGACATCTCTCAGGGGCTAAAGCCCAACCTCAGTTTTGTGGCATTTGCGGCACGACTAAAGTCGTGCCCTTTCAAAACCTGACTTTTACCACAGGCTGTTAGGCAGTGATGAGCGCGCCCTGGCGAATATCCGCGTCGCCGCGCTGCCTGTGTTCAATCTCGCCGCTGCGCACACGCTCCAGATACTCCCTGAAATATGCAAGCGCGGACTGCTCGATGTACTCGAGCGCATAGCGGTCGATTGGCTCGATGCCGGCCTTCAGCAGGCCCTCGCGGGGGCAATTTCCAATTCTGGAAATGAAAACAGCAACGCAATCGTTGATGGCGCGGATCACGGTTTCCAGGCTTTCTTCTTCGCCGAAGCCGCCCTGGCAGTAGTGATCCACTCTGCGATGACCGACGAACTTGGCTCCCGAAGTGCTGACCTCATACACCTGAAACTCATTCGCGTGGCCGAAATGCTCGTTAATGCGCCCGCTTCCTTTGGTGGCCACTGCAATCATGATCGAAATTCCGCTGTTGTTTCCGGCAAGCGTTTCCAGTTCAGCATTTCTCGCCGTAACCACTTCCGCGCGCTGCCTCTCCACGTGTTCCTGGTAGGCTTGACGCAATTCCAGATCGTAGTGAACCTCCATCTCCATAACCTTTTCCGTCGTGAACTCATTGCTGCGATCCTCGCCCAGCAGGCCGACCGCATCGGCGCGGCATTGGCGGCAATGGCGCATCATGTTCATCTCGCCCTCGCAGGAATCCTGCAGGGCCTTCAACTCCTGCGCAGTCGGGCCGCGCGTTCCATCGAGTCCGAAGACCGTGCCATGTTCGGGCGCGGAGATCAAGGGCATGATGTTATGCAAGAACGCCCCGCGCGACTTGACGGCCTTGTTGACTTCCACCAGATGGCGATCGTTGATGCCGGGAATCATTACTGAATTCACTTTGCAAAGAATGCCGCGCGCGGTCAGCATCTCCAGGCCCAGCAGTTGCCGTTCGCTCAGGATTCGCGCGGCTTCCACGCCCACGTAGCGCTTCTTGTTGTAAAAGATCCAGGGATAAATTTTTGCGCCAATCTCTGGATCGATCATGTTGATGGTGATGGTCACATGATCGATATTGAGCGCCTGAATTCTATCGACGTAGTCGGGCAGCATAAGCCCGTTGGTCGATAGGCAGAGCTTGATGTCCGGAGCAGTCTCGGTCACCAGTTCAAATGTCTTGAAGGTCTTTTCCGGATTTGCCAGCGGGTCGCCCGGGCCGGCTATTCCCAGCACAGTCATCTGTGGAATGTTCGACGCAACGGCGAGAACTTTTTTCGCAGCCTGCTCCGGCGTCAGCCGTTCACTCACGACACCGGGCCGCGATTCATTCGAGCAATCATACTTGCGGTTGCAGTAGTTGCATTGAATGTTACAGGCTGGCGCCACGGCCACATGCATGCGCGCATAATGGTGATGCGCTTCCTCGCTGTAGCAGGGATGGTTCTTCACCTTCTCCCATATCTCTGGAGAAAGATCGCCTTGCCCCGCGGCAGTTCCGCAACTGGAGTTGCCGCGTCCGCCCTTCGATGCGCAGCCTTTTTGTCCGCTCGCAGGAAGAGCCGGCTGCATCACGTGCAACAGTGAAACGGATTTTTTATTTCCAAGCTCCATTGCATCCCCCATGGTGGTGGCGTGCCCCGACTGCGGGTAATGCAAGAAACCATTGCAACTCAGATACCAAAGTGGATACTACAGATAGGACGTGATTTATACAGATAACGGCAGTGTCGCAATCACGACATTCACCGGAAAGTCATCCTGAATTGTCGCAAAGCGTCCATCGCGGAATCATGCACACGCGATTCAAAGGCTAGGCAAAATTGTTTGATTACGGTGCAGGATAACTCGCCAACAGATGATTCAGAATCGCTTGATCTCAACGTTGTGCTTGCGCAGCGCGTAGCCCATTTGCCGGGCGGTAAGGCCGAGCAGCCGCGCCGCCTTGGCTTGCACCCAGCCAGACCTCTCCATGGCCTCGATCAGGCGTTGACGTTCGCCTGCTGCATCCTCGATGCCACTCGAACTCTCTGAAGGATTGCAGCGCTCTGAGCGTTCTTCAACTCCAGCACTGGATGGTTCAGCAATTTTTCTCACGGCCCAGGAACGTTCTTGTCTCGGCGCGATGACGGGCAGAGGCACAGAACCCGCCTGATTCTGCTGCATTTTGTTCATCGATCTTCCCATCACGAGCGAGAGGCAGCTCTCGTTGCTACAGGCAAAATCCTCCATTACAATCACGGAATTTTTTGCCAACGCGGCCGTGCGCCGCACACAGCTTTCCAACTCGCGCACATTGCCCGGAAAGTCGCAGGCCGTCAGCACATCCATTGCGCGCTTGGAAAGCGTGAGCGAGACACCGTGCTCTTGGTTGAAACGCCGCAAAAATTCTTGGGCCAGCATTCCAACATCTTCACGCCGCTCTCGCAATGGCGGAAGAAAGATGGGAACAACACTGATGCGATAGTAGAGGTCGGAGCGGAATTGGCCCGCCAGCACGGCAGCTTCGAGGTTGCGGTTGGTCGCCGCCACCAGCCGCACATCGACCTGGATGGTGCGGCTTCCACCCACACGCTCAAATTCGCCCTCTTGAAGAACGCGCAACAGCTTGGCTTGGAATGCGCCTGAAATCTCTCCAATCTCATCAAGAAAGAGAGTCCCTCCATCCGCCAACTCAAAACGGCCTTTGCGCAATCCGACCGCCCCGGTAAAGGCTCCGCGCTCATGACCAAACAACTCCGACTCCAGAACTGTTTCAGAGAGCGCGGCGCAGTTCAAGCGAATGTAGGGCTTCTGGCTGCGCGGAGAATACTCATGAATGGCGCGTGCAAAAAGCTCCTTGCCCGTGCCGGATTCTCCGCAAAGCAGGACGGGAAGATTACATCGCGCCACCTGTTGAATCTTCTCCACCACATCGCGAATAGCCGCGCTTTCGCCGATGATCCAATCGATTCCTTCTTGACTGGATTCGCAGCGCTGCTCCAATTCTTTTTCCAGCCGATGGCGATCCGTCATCAATCGTTCTCGATCCCTGGCCACAAGCGTTTGCAGCGCCACGTTCTGCCCCACGAGGTTGGCTACCATGGTAAGAAAGCGCACATCCTCATCAAGAGTATGCGGCGATGAATTGCCATCGAGGCGCTCAATCATGATGGTGCCGAGCGTCCGGTTGTCCCCTTTGATTGGAACGCCGACAAACGATCTTTCGATGCAGCTTTCGCCGGAATTCAACTCTCCCCAATCGGCGAAGAGAGGGCTTTCCGCAATGTTGCGCACCACCAGAGGCATGCCCGATACGACGATCTGTCCCACCGCCTGCTCCGGAAGCCGCTCATAATGTTCCCGTGCCGTGGCCTCGCTCCATCCGGCGCCGACCACCATCGAGGTTCGTTGTTCTTCATCAAGAAGAGCAATCAATCCGTTGTTCATGTCCAGAAAACTGGCCAGAAGATTGATGACTCCGGAAAGCGCAACTTCCAATCGAGCGGGGCGCGTCAATACTTTCGAAATCTCATAGATCCCCATCAAAGCCGAGTTCGCGCGGCTGCTCGATTGCATGGCACGCGCAGTTGTTGAGGCTTCGTTCTGGTTTGACACGTCCGCCTCCTTTCCGGCGAAGGTGGATGAGGGTTAATTAACGTTGCAATGCGAATCTGGTTTGCTGAAAAATAAGATCAGAAATACGGCTGACTGGTTGACTTCGAGCGCCCCCTGCAAGGTCTCTGCTACCGCGCCGGTTCGTAGCCATATTCTGGCAGAATTTAGGCAGCGGGTCAAATTTTACAGCCCCTCACTGCGCGGCGCTCACAATGAATTCTTCGCTAAATTGTTGTGCATCCGTATGTTTTCTTAGATTCTCTTATCCCGTTATCGCGTCAGCAAGTGCAGTCTTACTCAATTGAATTTCACACGCCAAGGCAGAGGCTCAACGCTCAATCTGCGCCATCATTCCTTGGGCTGGTTGGTTTGCGGATGGCCGTCGGTTTCGCAAAACGTATCCCGTTCCAAGAACGCAGGCCGCAAGACGGAAGGCATTTCCAGAGATTTGAAACTTACGGCTTCTCGCCCGGAGTCTTGAGTTAACCGAATGCCGGTTATCTGCTGGTAATCGGTGAACTTCATCTCCTCCATACAACTCGATGTTTCAGTCCGCACTCGCTCAATGCGCCCCTGGCGGCGGGGCGGCGTGCTTGGCGGGCTTTTTGAACATCCAGGCGGCTGCGGCGCAGAAGAAGGCTAGCAGCGCTGTCCAGCGGAAGACATCGACGTAGGCCATCAGCGCCGATTGCTGCTCCATAAGTCCGTAGATCAAGCCCATCGAGCCGGACGGGCCGGCGGGCGGGCCGAGCCGGTGGCCGAGGTAGCCGGCGATCAGCTTCGACTTCTCTTGCAAGACGATGTTCGAGCTGCCCAGATGCGCGCCCAGCTCATTCTGGTGCAGCGCGGCGCGGCGGATCAGCGCCGTCGTGGCCATCGAAATCCCAATCGACCCGCCGATATTGCGCAGCATATTCGACAGCCCGGTGGCGTTGCCCATCTCGTTGCGGGGAATGGTGGCCATCATCAGCGTGGCCATCGGCACGAAGACAAAGCTCAACGCGAAGCCGGTCAGCGTGATGGGAATCAGCAGCGTGTAGGGGCCTATATCGAGGTTGATGGCGCCGAAGAGCAGCGAGCAGACGCCAAAGCCAAGAAATCCGGCGGTGAGCAGCTTGCGGTTGTCGATGCGCGAGCCGAGAATGCCAATGATCGGTGAGCCGATGAACGATCCCACGCCGCGCGGAAAGACCACCAAGCCGGCGGTGAAGGCCGTGTAGCCCAGAATCTCCTGATAATAGAGGGGCAGAATAGCAATGGTGATGTAGATGCACATGCCCAGCATGGCAATCAGTATGCAGCCGGTGCGGAAGTTGCGATCCCGCAAGACGTGCAGATCCAGCAGGCCGTCGCGATGCGTCCACGAATGCCAGATCCAGAGGACGAGCGAGGTGACCAGCGCGGCCACCGCCCAGCGTACCCAGATTGCCCCGAACCAGTCGTCCTCCTGGCCCTTGTCCAGCACGATCTGCAACGCGCCGGTCCACACCATCAGCAGGCCAAAGCCGATGTTGTCGAAGGGGCCGACCTTGGCGTTTTTGATGTAGGGCGGGTCGTGGACGAAGCGGCTGATGAGGATGACCGCCAGTATGCCGACCGGGATGTTGATATAGAAGGCGTAACGCCAACTGAAGGTATCGGTGAGCCAGCCGCCGAGGGTGGGGCCGAGGACTGGGGCGAGGACGATTCCCAGGCCGTAGGCGGCCATGGACATGGAGCGCTTCTGGATGGGAAAGCTCTCCAGCAGAATCGATTGCGAGAGCGGCTGCAATGCGCCGCCGCCCGCTCCCTGCAGCACGCGGGCCAGCAGAATCACAGCCAGCGAGGGCGCTGCACCGCAGAAAAATGAAGCGACCGTGAAGATGCAGACGCAGAAGAGAAGGAAGCGTTTCCGGCCAAAGCGGCGCGCAAACCAGTTGGAGGCGGGTAGAATGACGGCGTTGGCCACCAGATATGAGGTCAGCACCCAGGTTGCTTCGGAGTTCGAGGCCGACAGGCTGCCGGCTATATACGGCAGCGCAACCGAGGCGATGGCCGTGTCCAGCACCTCCATGAAGGTCGGTAGCATCACCGAGACCGTCACCAGCCACGGATTCACGCCCTGGGTGAGCGGGTAGCGGGCGTGGGCGGCGGCGTGTGTCATGGCGTCCGGGACTCTTTGAGATTAAACGATGGGGCAGGGAAGTGGCTGCCGCGATTCTCTGAGCCAAACAAAATGAACGGGCTTGCACATTAAGACATTTGCGAGACAAGGATTTGGCCAGCGGAAAACACTCAAAGCAGAAGCCTTTTGCTGAAATTACATTCGGAGGGACGAGTTTTGGAGCGTTGGCGCTCAGGAAATCAACCGCAGCTTCACAGTTTCACAGTTTCACATGAAAAAAGGGGGGGGTGGGTGTTCGGCGCATTTTCAGCCCAACTGCATTGGAAATAACCTTTGTTTACAAGGAGATAGATAAACAGGCTGACGGGAAAAGCGTGTAAAAAACGTTGATTTACTATCATTTTCCGGGCCTTTTCCGGCGATTTCCGCCTATTTTCGGGCTGTTTTTGATGAATTTTGCGTATGAATCCGGTTCAGATGCTGCCGTGCAACTGAATTTCCTGACTCATGGTTCTATTGTGCTCTTTTGGAAATAAATATACTGCATGACGCGGCAGGGAATTTTGCAAGAGGGTCAGAGGTCATGGAAATGGACTATTGATCTTATTGATCCGGCACGAATGCAATGCGAGATTACCGCCGCAAAGCAACCGCAGGTCCTTCGACTCCGCTGCGCTCCGCTCAGGAGGACAGTCTCGAAGTGTTGCAATTCTTCAGGGCCGGATCAATAGAATGACTATCCGCACGGAGAAAAAAGCGGCGAGGAAACGAACAGAACGGAAAAGCGCGGAAATAACGAAATTACATCAATGATAACTCCCCGATATGAATACATAACGAGAAAGAATTATACAACCGAATTATCCGCAATATAGACTTGTTGGCAGACTCAAGGAACGAAGACATGCCGCGTGTCTTTTGGGGTGCGGTCAGCCCCGGTGGGCTCTGGAGCGGGTATTTCCTAGCTCTGGAGTCATTCTATAAACGTCCTTGCCAGCGCGAAGATCAGCAAAGGAGCACCGTCGTGGAGCAAGTGTTTACCAATCTGACAAACGGCGGTCCGATCTCGGTTTACGTCAAGGACGGCAAAGTTGTTCGCATCCGTCCGATGCAGATCCCTGCAGAAGAGTACAAGCCATGGATCATTGAGGCGGAGGGCAAAAAGTACTCCCCGCCGCGGGCCATGCGCATCTCGCCGGTGGTTCACGCGGAGAGGAACCGGCTGGAATCCAGGGACCGCGTACTCTACCCGATGAAGCGGGTGGACTTTGACCCCAAGGGCGAGCGGAATCCGCAGAACCGGGGCAAATCGGGCTATGAGCGCATCAGTTGGGAGGAAGCGCTGGAGATCGTCTCCGGCGAGATTCAGCGGGTCATCGATACATATGGAAACTCGGCCATCACGGGGCTGACCAGTTCGCACCATAACTGGGGAATCGTGGGTTACAAGGCCGGCCCCTTTCACCGCTTCATGCACATGCTCCACTTTACTCCGGTGCTGGACAATCCGGATAGCTGGGAGGGCTGGCACTGGGGCGCGACGCACACCTACGGGTTTTACTGGCGCCTGGGGATGCCGCCGCAGTTCGACCTTCTGGAAGATGGGTTGAAGCACGCCGAGATGATTGTCTTCTGGTCGAATGATCCGGACACGACGCATGGCACTTACAGCGGCCAGGAGTCCTCGATCTGGCGCGTGTGGCTGAAGGAAAAGGGCGTAAAGACAGTCTTCATCGATCCTTTCTACAACTACACGAATGCGGCGATGGATGGAACGTGGCTGCCGATCCGGACAGGCTCCGACACCGCCTTGGCCATGGCCATTGCCTGGGTCTGGATCACCGAAGACACCTACGACAAACAATACATCGAGGAAAAGACGGTCGGCTTCGAGCAGTTCAAGGCCTACATCCTGGGCGAGGTGGACGACATGTTCGCCAAGACGCCGGA
>CAYVGW010000125.1:0-12380 GCA_964450895.1 uncultured Occallatibacter sp.
CGGCGTGGACCGGGAGGTCCACGCGACAGCCGGCCAGGAGGCCGGCGCTACAAATGAACGCCTTATAAATTGAAAAAAGAGGCCCGACCGAAGAAACTCGGCCGGGCCTTTTTTTGTAGATTTGGGGGTTGAAAGGTTAGAAAGTCAAGCGAAGGGCGCCCTGGAAGACGCGTGGATTGCCGTTGGTGCTGCTGATCACGCCGAAGGTACCGGCGGCCTGATTGACGGTTGACGCCGGGCCGGAGAAGTTCGGGTGGTTGGTGGCGTTGAAGGCATCCCAGCGGAACTGGAAGGTCTTTCCGGGCATCAGAGTCCAGTTCTTCATGATGGAAGCATCGATGCCGAAGACGCCGGGGCCCCAGTAGGCGTTCTTGCCGGTGTCGCCGAAGCCGCACCATCCGGGCGTTTGGTCGTCGCAGGAGGTGGGCAGGGTGAAGGCGGCGGTGTTGAAGTAGCCTTTGTTCGGGTTGACCCAATCCCAGTGGTTGCCCTTGCCCATGGCGGGAGCAACGCCGGAGACGTAATCGGCGCGGTTATTCCACATACCGACGCCGGGGTCCGTGTTCCACTGACCGATGGAGAAGGGGCTGCCCTTCTGCAGGGTGACAATGCCGGCCAACTGCCATCCACCGACCGTCTCTTCCATCAGCCTGCCTTTTTCCTTGAAGGAGGGGGCCTGGTAGACAAAGTTGGTTTTCCAAGCCCATGGCACGTCGGCGCCGGAGTTACCGCGATTCCACTTGGCGCTGATCGGGTTGCCCAGGGCGGGATTGCCGTAGGAGACGTTGCTGGTGCCGGTGATGTCGATGGTATGGGCCCAGGCGAGGCTGGACTGTATCTGGAGGCCGTGCGAGACGTGCTGATCCACGCTGATCTGCAGGGCGTTGTAGCTGGCTGTGGCCCAGCTCTGGTCGTCGTAGATGTCCCCGATAGCGGAGTTCACGGGTATCTTGGTCGCCCATTCCGGGTTCATGTCGATGAGTACCGAGAGGTGATCGGTTTCGTTGCCGACATAAGCCATGCGGACGACGGTGGTCGCGGTGAGCTGCTGCTCGACGGAGAAGTTCCAGGCATAGGTGGTGGGCAGCTTGAAGTCGGGCGCAAAGGTCTGGCCGACTTGCTGTCCCTTGGGAATGGCGGTGCTGGAGGCCGGCTTGGTCTTGTAGGTGGTGGAGGCCCAGGCGAAAGTGCTGGGGAAGGGGCTGCTGGAGAAGGGCGAGACTCCGCCCCAGGCATCGGCGAAGGCGGTGTTGCTCCAAGGATTGTCAAAGGGGATGATGGCGCCCTTGCCCACGGAATCGGGGCACATGGCGGCGCCGCAGGTGGGATCCCAATCCCAACCGGAGAAGTTGAAGGTGGGGCTGAAGGGGGCGACGTCGGCGGCGTGGTTGTACTCCGAGTACTGGAGCGGACCGGTGAAGGCGCCGAAGCCGGCGTGAAGGACGGTATGGCGCAGGAACTTGGGCTGCCATGCCAGGCCGATGCGCGGCTCCCAGAAGCTGTAATCGCTGTTCATGAGGGAATCGGTGACGCCTGTGTCGCCGGGGAAGAGGAGTCCGGCGGGAGCGTTGGGATAGACGGTGCTTTGCTTGCCGGCGGTGCTATTGGCGAAACCGGCGACGGTGTTGGTTCCGGGAACCCAGGCAGAGCCGCGGCCGTTCTTGGAGACGGGCGGGGTGTTGGGATCCCAGCGCAGGCCGATGTTGATGGTCAAACTCGGACTCACCTTCCAGTCGTCCTGGAGGAAGGGAGCAAACTGATAGCCGGCCACGTCGGCGATTTCGCCTGCGCCCTGCATATAGCCCAAGGCGTAGCCCAGCATGTAATCCGCCAGGTAATCGCCGGTAAAGGAACTCTTGCCCGATCCGGTTCCATTTCTTCCGAAGCCGATCATGGGCTGAGTGGGATAGGCGGTATTTTCGACGGCGTGCTGATGCATCACGGTGATGCCAGCGGTGAAGGAGTGCTTGCCGAGGATCTTGTTGAGCGTATCGCTGAGGCCGAGGGTGTTGCGGACTTCGGCCGAGGGTTCATCCCAGCCGCTCTCGAAGCCGTAGTTGGAGTTGATGCGGAGGGCGCCCATGTAGCAACTGCCGGTGGGTTCGTTGACGCCGATGCCGGCGAAATTGGAATCGGCGCTGTTGTTGGAGAAGCACATGGCCTTTCCGTCGCTGCCCACTTCTTGAGCGGCGCTGTGGGCGCTCATCTGGTTCATGAAGACCGACAGGGTGTTGACGGTGGTGGGATTGATGGTCCAGGTGTGCTGCAGCAGGTTGTTGAAGTAGTACATCTGCTGCCAGAAGCTGCCCGTCCAGGAGCCATGGTTGTAGGCGCTCTCCATGTTTCCGGGAACGTCGGTGGAAGGAGAGCCGAAGGAGTTGGTATAAGAGCGCAGGGTGAGGACCTGGGCGGGCGAGAGGTTGTAGTCCAGCTTGAGGGTTCCCTCGTCGTAGTTATCGTGGACGGTGGGATAGATGTACATCATATCGCCGTTGGGCCTCTGCAATCCGGGCTTCAGGGCGGTGGAGTTGGAGACGGTGGTGGTGGCGGCATGGATCATGCCTTGGCTGGCAAAATACTTGGCGGCCGGCGAAAGCTGCACGGGAACCGCCGTGCTGCAGGATGCCGAAGCAGAATATTCGCAGGCAGTGGTTGTCAGGCTGGTGTCGAGCTGGTCGTGATGGCCGGTGACGGAGTTCAATTTGAAGGGACCGGCCAGGTCAACGCCCAAACCGCTGAAGTCGCCATTGAGCATGGCGGTGGTGGGCGTGGTAGTCAAGGTGTCGGTGGAGTTCCAGATGATCTTGGTGCCTTGGTAGTTGGCGAAGAAAAAGAGCTTGTCCTTGATGATAGGCCCGCCGGCGAAGATGCCGTACTGGTTGCGGCGCAGGGTATCGGCGGTTTGGCTAAACCAGTTGGTGGCGTTCATGTCATTGTTGCGGATCGACCAGTAGGCGCCGCCGTGGAAGTTATTGGTGCCGCTCCGGGTGGCGATGGAGACCACGGCGCTGGGAGCGAAGCCGTACTGCGCACCGAAGTTGCTGGTGATGACCTTGAACTCCTGAGTGGCGTCGACGTTCGGGAACGGAGCTGCCAATCCGTCATAGTTATCCATGTGGGTGACGCCATCAAGCATATAGAAGGTGCTGCCGTTGCGGCCGCTGCCGATGCCGGCGCCGGTTTCGGTGGGGAAGGAGAAACCGGTCTGAATGGTTTCACCGCCATGATGCTGTACGTCGACCGCGCCGGGGACCAGGAAGACGAGGCCCGCGGGATCGTGTCCGTCGAGCGGCATGCTGGAGATGGTGTCTTCATTGATGGTGGTGCCCAGCTCGGCGGTGGTGGTGTTGATCAGCTCGGTGTCGGCGATGACGCTGATGCTCTCCACTTTGCCCGCGCCAATCTTGAGGCGCACATCCTGAGTGGCCGCCTCGCCGACCGTCAGCACGATGCCGGTCTGCACATAACGGGCAAAACCGGCGACCTCGATCGCCAGCGAGTAATTGCCGATGGGCAGAGGCTTGAGCAGATAGGTTCCAACGCTGTTGGTCTTTTCGGTCACCTTGAAGCCGGTGTCGACATTGGTGAGGGTTACGGCGGCTCCGGGAATGGCTCCCCCGGAAGGATCGGTGACGTTGCCCGTCAAGCTGGCGCTGGTTCCCTGTCCGTGGGCGAGAAAGCCGGAAACGGCGAAACAAACGAGAGTGGCGAGAAACAGGGCGCGTACAAGCTTTGTATTGAGTCGTTGCACAAACACCTCCTGAAGTGTTCTAAACTTGGCGCCCAGAGCGATTCAGCCTGCTTTACTCTGTTGGCGCATATGGATGCATTGCCCAAAAGCCGCAACCGAAGCGCCGCGCAGTGCAGCCACGGCGATTCAGATGGTACTTTTCGAGTCGAATCGAAGATTACGCTTCTCAAAGAACGCCGTGCATCTGCCGAAAGTAGGATAGATGAAATTTTTCCGGGCGGGAATTGGGAGTTTCTGGAATGAAATAACTTCTGGGTTACGCGGGGCGAAAAGAATGAGTGGAGCGCTGGTCTCCAGACCGGCTTTCGTGTGGGCGTCCTCGCCCACATAGTTGAGGGATAACTTCTATCTGACAAGGTGAGAGAACTGGCATTTTATCCGTATGAATTGAGAATTCATCCGGGAGAGCGCGGACGAGGACGTCCGCGCGACAGCCGACCGGGGGGCCGGCGCTACAATTCGGTGTCGGCGCTACCCGATGGAGTCGGCGCTACATTTTGGAAGGTTTGAAGACAACCTCATACTCTGGAAGGACCTCCACGGCCTGCACCTTGGCGGTTTGCCCATCGGCGTTCATCGCTTCCCAGGCGCGGGCGTCCAGGTAGATGGGGGCTTTCAAGGGCAGGGGGAGGACGCTGAGATCGAGCTTTTTGCCGAAGAACTCCGGCAGGAAGCGCTTGAGGCCGATCTCCCAGGGGCGTCCGTTGTAGAAGTCATCATCGAGCAAATGGCCGTCGAGCGAGAGCCGGGCCACGTCGCCGGCGTAGTGGATGCGCAGGAAGATATCGCTGAGTCCGGTCATGGATTGGGCGGGAATCTTGAGGCTCCACGCGGCGGCGGCGGCATAGTCGGCCTCTTCCGGGGCTTGCGGCATGGGTGCGTCGCGGCCTTCGACGTGCGGATTCATGCGGAGGGCGGGGCGGGAGGCGGCTTCGCGGCTGCTGTTCCACTCGAAGTCGATTTTGCGCGGCTGCGCCTCGGCGAACCACTCCCGCCAGAGCGCGGTTGGATTGCCCTCCTGGCCATCCGGTTGGAAGATGGAAGCCGCGAGGCGCGTTGGGTCCACCGAGCGCAAGTGTACGCCATCCTCGGCGGCGAAGAGATCTGCCGGAGACAGAAAGACAGTAATCTTGTCGCCGCAAGAGGTGCGCCAGAACTGCTCCGCCTGCGCTTGGGTCAACAGCACAATGCGGGCGGTATGGCCATTTTTTCCCGCGACTTCGAAGATGGTGTTCTTGCCCGGCTCCGGGTTTTGAATCAGGATGCTGCCGTCTGTCCGGTTGACCGCACCGCTGGTGGCGGTGACCGAGGCAACGCTGGCGGCGTCCAAGGCAAACTCGGCGCGCAGGCCGGGGATGGCGAAGAAGAAGTAGGTGGTCTCGGTGGTGTTTTCCAGGCGGGTAAGCAACTGCGCGGTGCTGTACTGGAGGGTTCCCGCGCCGAGATCGAGATTGACCGGCCAGATGAAATAGCTGTTGGCGGGAAGGGGGATGGGGGTGCGCGGGAGGACAACGGCTCCCGAAGGCAGCTTGATTTTGACCTGAAATGCGGGACGCTCCGGCATATCGAGTTTGCGGACGTAGTTATTGATGAAGAGAAAGCCGCGGCTGGCGTTGGCGCGCAGCATGACGCGCGCCATGGTTGCGTCGGCGGCGCTCTGCGGAGTCTTGTCCGGCGGATAGGGGGTCATGGCCGCCAGCTCCGATCCGAAGGACTGAAGGAAGAGATGCAGGCTCTTGACTTTGCGAAAGGAGGCGCGCTCCTGCCCGTATTCGCCGAGCGGGGCCTGGAAATCATAGGAGAGCTGGGGCAGGTCGTTGAGGTAGCCGGTGGACAGAGACTCTTGCAAGGTGGTCAGCTTGCCGGCGGGGTTGGCGCCGCCGTGGAACATATAGTAGCCGTAGAGATTGACGCCGGAGCCGAGCGAGGTCAAGGTCAGCGCGGCGATGTCGTCGGGCTGCATCAGCGGGCGGCGATGATAGGAGGTCTCCATGCCGCCGCCCTGCTCGGCGGCGAAGTTGGGATAGTGGCTGAGATCGATTTTGCCGGCCGGATCGCCCAGGGCCATGTCGCCCATGTCGCCCAGCTTGCGGTCGGTGGAGAAGAGGAAGACGGGATTGGGGGGCGCGTCGGTCAGCGGGCTAGTCCAGAAGTTGTCCTGATAGCCGCCGGAGACGGGAATGACCTCGTGGACCGGATAGTCGTGGCCCGGCCAGCCGGTGACGGAGAAGAGCGGCGGATTGATGCCCGCGGCGATGGCCATGCGCTTCAGTTCGGCCAGATGCTCGGCGCCTGCGCCGGGTCCGGTCAAGCCATATTCGTTTTCAATCTGCACGCCGAGGATGGGACCGCCGTCCTGCCAGAGCAGCCCCTTGAGCTGGCTGCCGATCTGCCCGTAGAAGCGGCCCACGTACTTCAGGTACTCCGGATCGTTGCGGCGCAGGGGAATCTTCTTGGCGACGAGCCAGTCGGGAAAGCCGCCATTGCGCGCCTCGCCGTGATCCCAGGGGCCGATGCGCACATAGACGTAGAGTCCGTTCTCTTTGCACAGCTCGATGAAATGGCGCAGGTCGCGCTGGCCGGACCAGTCGAATTGGCCTTCGAGCTCTTCGTGGTGAATCCAGAAGATGTAGGTGGAGACCACCTGCACGCCGCCGGCCTTCATCTTGAGCAGCTCTTCCCGCCAATACTTTTCCGGAAAGCGGGAATAGTGAAATTCGCCCATCACGGGCAGCCAGGGCTTGCCATCGAGCAACAGGCTGCGGCTATCAACGGAGAGGCGGACTCCGGCGGGCGAAAGGCCTCCCATGCTCAGAAAGCCGGTCTCCGGTGCGGGGGCCTGGGCGGTTGCGTCAATCAAAAACGGCGGCGGACTCTGCTGGGCCGAAAGAATAGAAGATAAGCCCAAAAATGCGGCAAGAGCGCTGGCGCCAAACCATGTTTTCATACAGATCTTTCACTCCGAACTAGACCGGCGATTCATGGGCCGCAACGAGCGAGCCGGCAGAATCGCATCGATTCAAGCGGAAAGGGATGCCCCACCGCGATTTAACTGTAGGCTTTTGGTGAGGGCCTGCGAATCGGCAGAAAGTAGGATTGGCGGAAATTATTTACCGGATTTTGGGGATCGTGCGGCAATTCCATGTGAAGTGAAAAGCGGAACAAGCAGCGCAGTTCCTCCCGGCGGGAGGAGACGATAATAGCCTAGGGTGAAACCCTGGGAAAGCGTCCGGCCGAGAGATTTCCGCCCTGGAGGAGCGGTGCGAAATCCCAGCACGATCGCTGGATTGAGGCGAGAAGATTCGATCTGCCCCTCCAGGGCGGATGCCTTTCTCTTTGCCTCTAACCCAGGGCTGCGCTACGCTTGCCCTGGGCTATTTTCGATGGCTCCCTTTGGGAGCAGACCAATGAAATGCTCATGAAATGGCCGACGTGGAAGTCCATGTCTAATTTCTGTTGGACCGCAGCGAGGTTGTTCAATGCCTCCGTGATGAGCGAAGATAACTGACGGAGAGGCGCGAGCCGGGTTCAAGCTGGCCAGCGCCTGGAGGCGTTCTTCTGCACTCTGCCCAAAATTCGATTCGGTGGGCTTCTGTTAGCAGCGTGCGGCGTGGACCGGGAGGTCCACGTGACAGCCGGCCAGGAGGCCGGCGCTACTTGTTCGGCTGGCGCTATCTGTACTTTCGGCGCTGCGTGTTCGGCTGGCGATTTCTGTTTTCTGTTCTCTTCGGCGCGCTCTTGCTCTCCGGCCCCGGCGCTCCGGCGCAGCCGCCGCCCGTGGAATCCTCCGCGACCGGCGGCAATTGGAATTACACGCTCCGCTCCTGGAAGTCGCAGGATGGCTTGCCGGAGGAGACGGTGCAGGCCTTTGCCCAGACCCCGGACGGGTTTCTTTGGGTGGGGACCAGCGGCGGGCTGCTGCGCTTTGACGGGGCGCGCTTCCGCCTTTTTGCGCATGAAAATACCCCGGCCTTTGGCGAGAACAGCGTTTTTTGCCTGCTGGCCGCGCGGGATGGCCGCCTGTGGATCGGCACCGACGGCAGCGGTCTAATCGAGGGCCGGAACGGGGTTTTCACTGCCTATTCCGCGGAGAAAGGCCAGACCGCCGACTTTGTGCGCGCGCTGGCCGAGGACCACGACGGGCTGCTTTGGGTGGCCACCGATGATGGGCTTTTCTGGGCCAAGAATGGCCGCCTGGAGCGGGCCGACAAGCCGCTGGGACTGCCCATCTTCAATGTTCATGCGGTGCTGGAAGACCGCACGGGGCGCATCTGGGTGGGCGGGTCGCGCCTGTACTCGTTGAAAGACGGGCAGCCTCATGAATACTCTCTTCCAGACAACGACAGCCGCAACAAGGTGAAGTCGTTTCTGGAGAGTGCCGACGGCAGCATCTGGGTGGGCACGGTGGGCGGACTCTTTCGCTTGCGTCCGGGGGCGGAACGTTTCGAGCCGGTACACGGAGTCTTCGGGACCATCCGCACGCTGCGCGAGGCTCCCAGCGGCGAGCTGTGGGCCGGCTCCATCGGCGAGGGCATCTTCAAGATCAGCGGCGCTCGCGTAACCCGCCTGCAAGCGCCTTCGCCGTTGGTCAGCAACACTGTACTCTCCATTTTTGTGGATGCCGACCACAACCTGTGGATCGGCACGCAGGCGGGCATGATGCGGCTGAGCCGGACCCCGGTGCGCGTCGTTGAGCTGCCCTCGGCCGCCGACTCGGACTTTGGCACCGTTGCTCTGGACGCGGACGGCTCGCTGTGGGCGGCTTCCAGCCAACTGGTCCATGTCATGGGCGATCATGCCGCGGCCTACCGCTTTCCGGGGCTGGGCGATATGCGCGTGCGCAACCTGCTGCGCGACCGCGACGGCTCGCTGTGGATCGGAACCGACGGCAGCGGCGTCTACCATCTTTTGGCGAAGGAAACCAGGCACTACACTACCCGTGAGGGGCTGGTGAACAACTTTGTCCGCGTCTTTCTGGAGGCACGGGATGGCAGCTTGTGGATCGGCGCGGATAATGGCGTAAGCCACCTCGGCAAAGACGGCTTTCATAACTTCACCAATCAGAATGGGCTGGTCTACAACAGCATTCGCTCTCTGCTGGAGGACCGCGACGGAACCATCTGGATCGGCACCGAGCATGGGCTGAGCCGCTACAGAAACGGGCAGTTCATTCACGACGAGATCACCGCCGCGCTGGGCGACGAAAAGGTCTGGGCGCTGCACCAGGATGCGGATGGCGGCATCTGGATGGGCACACGCGCCCATGGGCTTTATCGCTACCGCAACGGCCAGCTCTTCCACTACACCACCGCCAACGGATTGGCCAGCGACAGCATCTATAGCATCCTGGAGGACAAGCACGGCAACTTCTGGTTCAGCGGCCCCTCCGGCGTAATGCTGCTGAACCGCGAAGAACTGGACGCGCAGGCCGGAAACCGGGATCAGCCGCTCTCGCTGCGCATCTTCCGGGCCGATGAGGGCGGCAAGCCGGCGCAGTTTTACGGCGGAACGCAGCCGGCCGGCGCGCTGACCAGCAGCGGCGAAGCCTGGTTCCCCACCAGCCAGGGGCTGTGGAGTATTCGCCCCGATGAGCTGGAACATCCGCTCATCTCACACCTCAATATCGACACGGTCACCGTCGATGGCCGGCCGGCGCCGCTGACTGAATTGAATCTGGAGGCGGGCAGCAGGCGCGTGGAGATTGCCTGGGAGCCAGTCTCGCTGGGTTCGCAGGAGGAGCTTCGCTTCCGCTACCGGCTGGACGGCTATGACCGCGGATGGACCTACGCGAACGCGCAGCAGCGGCTGGCGACCTACACCAATCTGCCCGCCGGGCAATACACCTTTCAGGTGGAGGCATGGGAGACGGATCAGCCCGGTCAAGCAGCCCGCACCTCGATCGCTTTTTCCAAGCGGCCCTATTTCTATCGCACGCCGTGGTTCATCGCCCTGTGCGCGCTGCTGGCGGCGCTGCTCTCCGTACTTTTCTATCAGCGGCGAATGAAGCGGATTCACGACCGCTTCAAGGCGGTTCTGGCGGAGCGGACGCGGCTGGCGCGGGAGATGCACGACACCCTCATCCAGGGCTGCGTGAGCATCTCCGCGCTGCTGGAGGCGGCCGCCAGCGGAGAGATCGACGACAATGAATCCCGCCTGCACTTGATCGACTATGCCGCCACGCAGATTCGCGCCACCGTGGATGAGGCGCGCCAGGCGGTGTGGAATCTGCGCGGCGATGAACACGCCATTGTCGATCTGGAGACGGCGCTGCGGCGCATGGCGGAACGGATTGGGCGGGAACATGATGTGGAGATGGTCTATCGCGCCAGTGGAAAGCCCTTTGCGATCAGCCTGCCGGCGACGCATGAGCTGATGATGGTGGCGCGCGAGGCGGTCTTCAACGCCATTTTGCACGGCCACGCCAAACGCCTGGAAGCGGAGATCGGCTACGAGGCGGCGGCGCTTACCCTGACGGTGAAGGACGACGGGAATGGCTTCGACGCCACGGAAGCCTTCGCCGAAGGGCACTTCGGCCTGCGCGGCATGCAGGAACGGATTCATCGCTTCGGCGGCAAGCTGCGCATCGAGAGCGCGCCGCGCCAGGGAACCCGGGTGGTGGTGGAGATTCCGCGCGCCGCCATTGAATGAGCGCGGGCTGACGGTTGCGTCTTCCAGGCGTTATAATCGGCTTGCTTATGATGCCCATCCGCGTCCTCATTGTCGACGATCATCCCATCATGCGGGTGGGGATCACGGCGCTGCTGGCCTCCTCGAAGGAGATCGAGACCGTGGCCCAGGCGGGCAGCGGCGAAGAGGCGCTGAAGCTGCACGCGCTGCACAACCCGGACATCACGCTGATGGATCTGCGCCTGCCGGGGATCAGCGGCGTGGAGACAATCCGCGGCATTCGCAGCCAAAACTCCAGGGCGCGCTTCATTGTGCTGACCACCTACGAGGGCGACGAGGACATCTTTCAGGCCCTGGAGGCGGGCGCCACCGGCTATCTTGTGAAGGGGATGCCCCAGGAGATGCTGGTCAACGCCATCAAGAAAGTCCACGGCGGAGGCCGCTACGTCCCCTCGCCGGTTTCGCAGGCGCTGACCTCGCGCACCCGCGACTCCAGCCTCAGCACGCGCGAGCGCGAGGTGCTGGCCCTGGTGGCCAAAGGCAACTCCAATCGCGAAATCGCCACCAGGCTGGGCATCACCGAGGCCACGGTCAAGTGCCATGTGAGCGTCATCCTGATGCGCCTGAATGCCAGCGACCGCACGCAGGCGGTGGTGACGGCGCTGCAGCGCGGGCTGATTCACATCTAGCGTGTAGTTCACTCCATTCAAAGATGAAGGTGCAGCAGACACCATCGGCCCGGCCAGGAATCTTGCATCGGCGCGGGGACAAGGGGATAATACGCATAACAGCGGTTTCTTCGACCGGCGTAGTGAGAGAGCCATGAGCACGCATCCCAGCCAACCCGAGTACGTGAGTCTCTACGAGCGAGCCTTCAAGGAGTTCGGCGCGCACGCTCTGTGGAACCTGCGCCGCTTCGATGCGCCTTCACCGGACGATGCGCTGGTCGTCGCGCGCGCCCTGCGCATCGAAGGCGACCTCACCGCCCGCCGCCTCGCCGAAGGCATCGAAGAAGCCTGCCATGCCACTGTCTAGTCTGCAAATCGAGATTCTGCGGCTGCTGGCCCGGCACCGCAGTCCGGAGAGCTATGTCGGCGGTTCCACGCCGCTCAACCGCAACACTCTTCGCCATAGCGGCGATATTGACATCTTTCATGACCGGGAAGATCGTGTGGCGGAGACTGCTCTCAACGACGCTCGCGTTTTGCAAGCAGCGGGCTATAGCGTCACATGGCTGCGCCAGCTTCCCTCCATCCACACCGCCCAGATCGGCATGGGGAATGAGTTGACTCGCCTGGAATGGGTAGCTGACAGCGATTATCGATTCTTTCCTGCCCTTCCGGATGAGGTCTTCGGTTATGTGCTGCATGAAGTTGATCTGGCGTTGAACAAGGCCATGGCCGCGGCCGGCCGGCGTGAGGTGCGCGACATTGTCGATCTCGTAATCACCCACGAGACCGTCCTTCCGCTGGGCGCCATCGCCTGGGCCGCTGTAGACAAATCACCTGGTTTCACCCCCGAAGGCCTCCTCGCCGAGATTCGCCGCAATGCCCGCTATTCAGCCGCCGAATGGAAGGCGCTGGTGACAGCCGAGCCAATCGACCCTGCGGACATCCTCGCCCGCCTGCGCGCCGCCCTTGAGCAGGCCGAAGCCTTCGTTGCCCGTATGCCCACCGAAAAAGCAGGCCTGCTCTTCCTGGAGAATGGCCGCGTGGTCCAGCCCGACCCGGAGCATCTGGATCGCTACCAGACTCATGCGGGAGAAAGGCGCGGCCACTGGCCAGCCAGCGCGGAAATCTCTTCCGCCATGCTGGAGCGGTATCACCAGAAACCCAACCAGTAGCTCCGTTCGGCTCCTCTACCCCAGCTCACAGCTGTGGATTTTCGTTCTGAATTTCTCCTTAGAGTTTCATGCAAAATTGCCTTCAGTATATAAAAAGCGTCAGGGTGGGGTTGCCCCCTTGGCTGAGACAAACAGTTAAGACTCACTTTGCCGTTCGCT
>CAYVGW010000126.1:0-12192 GCA_964450895.1 uncultured Occallatibacter sp.
ACCGGCCTGCAAAGCAGGTGGGCGATCAACGCTGGTTGAACCAACATTCATTGAACAGGGGCTCAACTCGACAATCGGTTCTGTGTGCCGTGTCCGCCAGTCCGGAATGCCTAATGAACCGCGGAGAGCTCCACCTTCTTAGGAAGGGTTCACCGGCGCATCTACCCCACGGCCCCGCGGGTCGGTTTCTACCTTTCTGCGGTACACTTGTGGCGGCGGGCATTTGCCGCTGAGTGTGATGAGATCGGCGTTTTTATGAACGAAAATGTGTCGGACACAGATCGGCAGCAACTTCATTATTGGAATCAGATGTACGAATTGAAGGTTGCTGCTATATACATCCGCCTCTATCGAGACCAACTCGGTAAATGGGTAACCGGTCTTGCGGCGTTGAAGGCGATTGCCTCTTGTGGAGGAATTGCAGCCTGGGTCATTTGGAAGGAATATGCGTTTGTTTGGGGCGCGATCATTGCTGCCTCTCAGGTTGCTGATGCCTTGAAAGATGTTTTTCCGTTTGCCAAGAAGCATAAAGCCGCCTGCGCTCACACGATGCTGCTGGATAGCCTCTTCATCGATGTTCAACGTGAATGGGAATATATCTTTTCATGCCGATATTCAAACGATGAAATATTGGAATGTTTGTATCGTTTGAGAAAGTCGCAGTTCGATGCCGAAATGAAGCATTTTCCTGACGGACTTGCTGCGCAGGCAGCACTATTTGACCGTGCTTCGCAAGAGGCTTGGGAATATTTTCAAGCAACGTATGGTGTAAACTGAAATTGGAGCATTGCCATGGCTGATTTGAAACCCGGTCGAGTTCGTGCATTTGACAGTCTCATCATGCCTCCCGTGACCAAATATCCTCCCATGCCGACGGGCGTTGCTGTTCCCCGTGCTCCTCAGTCGCAACCGACCCCAATTCCCCAGGCAGAGCCAGCGCAACCAGCCGCGGCGCAATCCCGGTAAAAAATCGCCGCTTCGTTTCCAATTCCCCCCAGGCTTCCGCCAGCGTGCATCCCGTCCTCTTTCAACTCGGCCCGATTCTGATTCCCTCCTACGGAGCAACCGCAGCCTTGGGCGTGCTGCTGGCTCTCTTTCTGGCGCAGCGCACGGCGCGCGACACGGGCCTGGACAGCACGAAAATCTGGAATCTCTGCGTCATCGCCCTCTTTGCGGCGATGCTTTGTTCGCGCCTGCTGCTCGTCGCTCTCAACTGGAGCGCGCTGCGGCTGCACCATTTGTGGCTGCTGACGCTGGCCATGGTCCATCATCCGCTGCTAGCCGCCTTTGGAGCGCTGGCCGCGGCCTTGGCTGCCGCTTCGTATGCCCGCTGGCAGCGATTGCCGCTGCGCTCGACCGCCGACGCGCTGGCCGCGCCCCTGGCGCTGGGTTTAGCCTTCGAGCAACTGGGCGCGCTACTAGCCGGCTCTGGCTATGGAAGCGAGACCGCCGTGCGCTGGGCCGTTACCTACTCGCACCCGCTGGCCGCGCTGTGGAGCGGCGCTCCGCTGGGCGTCGGCGTCCATCCGGTGCAAGCCTACGCGGCTCTGGGCTTTCTCACGCTTTCGATTTGCCTGCTGCTCGGCCTGCCCACTCGCCGCCAAGCGGGCGATCTGGCCGGACTCTTCCTGCTAGGCGCGGGCGTGGTGGTCTTTTTCACCGAGTTCTGGCGTGACCCCGAGGGCCGCGGCTGGCTGCTGGGCGGCGCGCTGGATGGACCGCAGGCAGCGGCTGTTCTCATGGTTCTCACTGGCGGATGGATGCTAATGGAGTGCAAAGCTGCAAGAATAGAGATTGAGGCGCCAAATGACTGAACTGCGCACCATCGAAGCACCGGCGGAGGCCAAAGGGCAACGCCTCGACCAATTTCTCGTTTCGCAGATCGAGGGCGTCAGCCGCTCCCGCGTGCAATTGTTGATCGATCAGGGCGATGTGCTGGTTGACGGTCGCGCCGAGAAGGCCTCGCTCAAGCTGCGCGGCGGCGAGCGCATCGACATTACCGGCGAGCCGCATCCCGCTCCGCTCAAAGCCACCGCCGAAGAGATTCCCCTCGACGTGGTCTTCGAGGACGCCGATTTGGCAGTGATCAACAAGCCAGCCGGGATGATGGTTCACGCCGGCTCGGGCCAGAACGACGACGCGCGCAGCCGCGGCACGCTGGTCAATGCCCTGCTCTTCCGCTTCAAGACGCTCTCGGCCACCGGCGGCGAACTGCGCCCCGGCATCGTTCATCGGCTCGACAAAGACACCAGCGGCCTAATTGTCGTTGCCAAAAACGACCACACCCACACGGCGCTGGGGGAGATGTTCTCCAGCCGCCAGATCAAAAAGACCTACCTGGCGCTGGTGCAGGGCGAACTGCCGCGGGCCAAAGGCACCATCAACGCGAGCGTGGGCCGCGATCCGCAACGCCGCACCCGCATGATGACCAACCCGCCGGGAGACGCCCGCGCCGCCGTCTCGCACTACGAGGTGGTCCGGCGGCTGGCCAACCGCTTCGGCAAATTCACGCTGGTCCGGGTGCGCATCGAGACGGGCCGCACCCATCAGATTCGCGTCCACATGTCCTCCATCGGCCATCCCGTGGTGGGCGACATGCTCTACGGCGGTTCGGGCCATTTAACGGACCAGGTGGCCGCGCAAGCCGCGCCCTCGAAGGCCGCGCGGCGCAACGCCGAGCCAGAGCGCCTCCGCCTGGGACGCAACTTCCTTCATTCGGCGCAATTGGAATTCACTCATCCCCGCACCGGCAAGCTGCTGCAACTGGAAGCCCCGCTGCCCGTGGAGTTGGAGGCGTTTCTGAACAAGCTGGAAGGCTGACGGCTTGTTCCCTCGTGCCTAGACCACATGAATAGGTAATCAACCATGGACATGCGTGGGCGAGGACGCCCACACTACAGCCGGTCTGGAGACCGGCGCTACATTCAAGCAATTACCAAGGCACACGGTCACGGGACTAGTCCCTTAGTCCCTAGTCCCTTAGTCCCTGTCAAAGATGAGCTGCCCTTGATAAAATGGAATCGCCATGAATAGAAAGTTTTCAGGACTCGTCTTTACGGTCGTCTTTGCGCTCTCCGCGTTGCACGCCCAGCAGTCTGCGGCACCGCAGAGCGCTCAGCCCGCGCAAGCTCCTGCGGCTCAACCTTCCGCCGATCAAGCGGCAGACGCGAATGCGCCCATCATCCACGCAAGGGTCAATGAGGTCAACCTCATCTTTACCGTGACCGACAAGCACGGGCACTACATTCCCAATCTGCATCAGAGCGACTTTGCCCTGCTCGACGACCAGAAAGCGCCCGCCAAGGTAACCAGCTTTCATCAGCAGATCAATCTGCCGTTGCGCGTGGGCCTGCTGATCGACTCCAGCACCTCGATCCGCACCCGCTTCGAGTTCGAGCAGCAATCCGCCACCGAATTCCTGTTGAAGATCCTCAAGGCCAAAAGCGACAAGGCCTTCGTAATGGGCTTTGATTCCACGCCCACCATTGAACAGGATTGGAGCAACAACATCGACGCTCTGGAAACCGGCGTGAACCGCTTGAAACCGGTAGGCGGCACGGCGCTCTTTGACGCCGTTTACACGGCCTGCCGCGACAAGTTGCTCACCGAGCGCGGCCCCGACCCGGTGCGCAAGGCGATCGTGCTGATCTCCGACGGCGAAGACAACCAGAGCCGCGTCTACCAGGACGAGGCCATCAAGGAATGCCAGCGCGCCGAGACCATTCTCTATGCCGTCAGCACCAACTGGACGCCTAGCCGCGGCAAGGGCGACGATGTACTGAGCAAGATGGCCGCCGAGACCGGCGGGCAGGCCTTTTTTCCGCCTTCGATTGAGGAAATGTCCAAAAGCTTTGACAGCATTGAAGAAGAACTGCGCAGCCAGTACGCACTCACCTACACTCCGGCCGATTTCAAGGAGAACGGGGCCTTTCGGCCGATTTACCTCTTCTGCAATGACCGGCGCTATCTGGTGCGCACCCGCAAGGGCTACTTCGCGCCCAAGGCAGAAACCCGCTAGGACGCTGATGGCGTAGATTCGCACCTCCCACCCTAGCCGCAAAAACGAGTACGCGGCGGGGGTGGGGTGCCCGGCAAGTGGATGATTTCTTGCATTTTGGATGGGTTTTGCGCCGTCCCTACGGGACTCCGGATGGCTGGTTGTTTGCGCCCGCCCAGCGCTGAAGCGCTGGGCTAATCAACCTTGCGCCTACGGCGCGGGCGACAGAGGCCAGTCGGCACATTACCGGACAGAGGCTACTAGAGCACATTAGCGGACAGAGGCCAAAGTAGCCAGTTTCATCTCCCGCGGGCCGGCGAAAGCCGGCGGGGGACTGTTACAAAGCAGCAGGTTAGCTTCCGCTTCGCGGAAGATAGCGAGTGAGCGAGTTCGCGGCAATTCGTATGATCCGAAACTTGACGAGTCGTGCCGAACTGATCCTAACAGCCGTTTTCAGGTTCAATCCATCTTCGACTTCGGTTCCGATTCAGAACAACTCAACCTCGCACTGTCCGGGTTTGCCTCAATACTGGATTCTTTCGCTACAACTCTCAATCATTTCTCTGGAAACGCGATGAAATAGATGTAGACGCCCCCGGAAGTAATTTGCCGGGTTCGTCGAAGCGGCTATGTTGGTCCGCGGCCAAGTTCTTCAGGGCGCCCGCCGCCGCGGAATCAGTATCGTCCAGACCGCGAAGGGTTGTGCGGACAGGGGGAAGTGCGATGATCCGTCAGGCAATATCGTGCGACATCTGCGGCACGGAGAAGAAGCAGACGAACCACTGGTTTGTAGCCTATGACCAGGGAGGAGAGCTGCGGGTGAGCGGATGGAACTCGCGCAACCGGCTGCGTCCCGGATCGAAGCATCTCTGCGGCCAGACGTGCCTGCACAAACTGGTGGACGAATTCATGGCGCGCGCCCTCAGCGTGCGCGTACCGCGGGCCGCAACTCTGGATATCGAGGATGAGTTTATGGAGCAGGCGGTAGGCGCGGATACCAGCCTGACCTCAAATGCCGGCTATCAAGAAATCGAGTCCTCCGCGCGGTTGATTCCCACCCCAGCGCCGGTTGTCCCGGTGCGGCCGATGGCGCCCTCGATGCCGGTTACGCCGGCCGCAGCCGCGCCGGTCCGGTCGCCGCTGCGCATGCCAATGGAGCTGGTTCCTCCCGCGCCAAGGCTGCGCATTGAAGAGGTTCCAGCTCCAGTTTCGATGGACGAAGTGCCCCGTTATGCCTCGCGCAATTGGCGCGCCGCAGCCTGGGAACGAGAGCGCGAACGGGAATCAAGGACGGTCGAGCGGCATACGGGCCTTGCCGCCCGCCGCCGCTTCAATTGAAACAGAAGAAATTTGGATGCGAGGCTGCCATGTGGTTGGATTTGCTGCTAATTCTTTTAGCCATTGCGCCGTTGATGACCACCGCGAAGCTCCATCTGCACGGCTCCGCAAGCTTTTCTTGCGCGGACAAAGCGGGAATCACCCCATGGGAGCCGCGCCTGCAAGCAGCGCCAGAAGCCCCGCCTCATCCAGCACGGGAACTTTGAGTGCGCGCGCCTTCTCCAGCTTGGAACCGGCCTCTTCGCCAGCCACCACGTAGCTGGTCTTTTTGCTGACCGAGCCCGCTGTCTTGCCGCCCGCCGCCTCGATGCGCGCCTTGGCCTCCTCGCGGGTGAGCGCCGGCAGCGTGCCGGTGAGGACGAACGTCAGCCCCTCCAACTGCGCTGAGCGCTGCTTCTTCTCGGCGGTCATCTTCACCCCGGCAGCTTGGAGAGTTTGAATGAGCGCCAGATTGGCCGGCTGCGCAAAGAACTCCAAGATCGCCTGCGAGATGCGCGGACCAACCTCTTCGACGCGTTCCAGTTCTTCGGAGGTCGCGGCTTGCAGCGCCTCCATGGAGCCGAACTCCTCGGCCAGCAGGGCCGCCGTGCGCTCGCCGACAAAGCGAATGCCTAGCCCTCCCAGAACGCGCGCCAAGCCTGCCTCCTTGGAGCGCTCAATCTCTTCGAGCAGCGATTGCGCGGACTTCTCCGCAAAGCGGTCCAGGCCGATCAACTGCTCGGCGGTGAGCGAGTAGAGGCTGGCGACGCTCTGCACCAGCCCGCGCTCCAGCAACTGCTGCACCACGGCCTCGCCCAGCCCCTCGATGTTCATCACCTTGCGCTCGCTGAAGTGCAACAGGCTCTCACGCAACTTGGCGGGGCAGGCAGCGTTCACGCAGCGGAAGTCCACCTCGCCCTCGGCGCGCACGGCGGCACTGCCGCACTCCGGACAAACATGAGGGAAATCAAAGCGGAAGACGCCGCGCGGATGATCAGCGTCTTCGATCACTTCGACCACCTTGGGAATCACATCGCCGCCGCGCTCCACTTTGACCCAATCACCCAAGCGCAGGCCTAGCCGCTCGATAAAGTCGGCGTTGTGCAGCGTGGCGCGGCTCACGGTTGTGCCGCCGATGAAGACCGGCGTCAGCTCGGCTACCGGCGTCAGCTTGCCGGTGCGGCCCACCTGCACGGTAATCGCGTTGACCTGCGTAATCCCAGAGCGCGCTGTGAATTTGTAAGCGATAGCCCAACGCGGGGCGCGGCCGGTGGAACCGAGTCTACGCTGAATCTCGCGTGAATCGACTTTAAGGACCACTCCGTCAATCTCATAATCAAGCCCGGATCGCAAGCTCTCCGTATGGTCGATAAAATCCATCATCATCGCCACATTTGTAATTGGACCCTTGAGGGCGCGGACGGCAGGAGAATGAATGACCCTGAATTGAAGCCTCTGAAGAGCGGCGAGGGTTGCGCTCTGGCTTTCCAGCCAATACTCTCCATCCACCAGCAAAAAATACGGCAAAAAGACCAATCGCCGATTGGCCACTATGCCGGGATCAAGGGTGCGCAAGGTTCCAGCCGCGGCATTGCGCGGATTCACGGCGGGGGCAAGCCCCTGCTGTTCGCGCTCTTCGTTCAGTTTCTCGAAGGCGGCTTTGGGCAGAATCACTTCGCCACGCACCTCGAAGTTTGCCGGCAAGTTGAACATTGTCAATGTGGATGCGGAAACCGTCAGCGGCACGCTCCGAATCGTGCGCAGATTTGAGGTCACATCCTCGCCAATTTGCCCGTCGCCCCGGGTAATGGCTGTCGTCAGTCGAGAACCGCCATCTTCTGTTGGCTCATAACGCAGCGCCACGCTCAAGCCATCAAATTTATACTCGGCAACATATACGATCTCCGGCAGACCGGCCAGTTCGCGGCAGCGGGCATCCCAGGCAGCCAGTTCCTCGGCCGAGTAGGCGTTGTCCAGCGAGAGCATGGGGCGCGAGTGGGCCACCTTGCGGAAGCCCTCAGCCGGCTTGCCGCCGACGCGCTGGGTGGGCGAATCGGGCGTGAGCAGCTCCGGGTGCGCGGCTTCGAGCTGCTTCAGCTCATTCATCAGCGCGTCGTAGGCGGCGTCGGAGATCTCCGGCGCGTCCAGGACGTAATACAGGTGCTCATGACGACGCAGTTCGGCGCGCAGTTCGGCGACACGCGCGGCTGGATTTAAATCTGGAATCTCTCGTTCACCCATGAGAAGAATTATAGGAGCCGACCGGCAGGATAGTATGGTTGGCAGAGAGCTATGGAACCGATCACACATTTTCTGACCGGGGCGTGCATTGGCCGGGCGGGGCTGAACCGCAAGACGGCTTACGCAACGCTCGTGGCCGTGCTAGCCTCCGAGGCCGCGGACATTGACGTGCTCTGGGGGCTGGGCGGGCCGGTTGAGGAGCTGAAGCACCATCGCGGGATTACGCACACCTTCCTCGCTACGCCGTTGGTGGCGGCGGCGGCGGTGGGCGCGGTGTGGCTGATGGAACGCGGCTTACGGGCTTGGCGCGCTCGTAAGACAAATGTCTTACAGCAAAATGCAACAAAACCCGCGGCACTGATCCGCTGGCGCTGGCTCTACCTGACGGCGCTGCTCTCCGCGCTGAGCCACCTGCTGCTGGACTGGACGAATAACTACGGCCTGCGCCCCTTCTATCCCTTCAATCCGCGCTGGTACGCGGGCGGCATTGTCTTCATCGCCGAACCGGTGCTGTGGGCGCTGCTGCTGGCCGCGATGATTGTGCCCTGGCTGCTGGGACTGGCGGACGCGGAGATGGGCGCGAAGAAGCCGAAGTTTCGCGGGCGCGGCTGGGCGATCTTCGCGCTCACAGCGATGGTGCTGCTGTGGGGCTGGCGGCGCGCCGAGCAGGGCAGGGCGCGGATGCTGCTGGAGAATGCTCCGATTACCACGGCCCCGGTCAAGCGCGTGGGTCTGGAGCCTTACCCCGTCAATCCCTTCCGCTGGCACGCGATAGTCGAGACGCCGGAGTTCTATCAGAGCGCCGAGATCAACACGCTCTCTGGCCAGATCACCAGCGACCCTCATTCGGCGCTCTACAAGCCGCCCGCGACCCCGGCCACCGAGGCCGCCAAGGGCACATTACTGGGACAGGTTTTTCTGGATTGGGGTTCGTGGGCCGTGGTGCGCGATCTTGGTCCCGTCGAGACTCCAGGTTTGGCCCCGCCGCAGTTGCCGCTGGGCCGCCCGTGGACCACCGTGCAATTCACCGATCTGCGCTTCGATTATCTCCATCAAAACGCAGACCGGAGCCTGCATCAGACGCCTCTGGACGGCTGGGTTTATATCGTCGATGGCCGCGACGACGCAGGCGAGGCGATGCATGGACGAGAGCAGCGATAGTCTGTCGCTCCCGTCGTCCTACTCACTTATGCTGCTCGGGCAAATGAACGTCGTTGAGGGTGAAACTGGTCTGCATTTGGCCCACCTTCTTGTACTCGGTGAAGGTGATGGGCATGCCCAGGCACTCCGCGCGTAGCTGCTTGTTTTCGTCCTCATTCCAAATCGCGGGAGAGGAAGTTATGGGCGTCAAGGTTGCCTCTGCCGGAGCGGGGTCGATGGTCCCCACCCAACCGCCGGTTTGATCCCAGTCCGATAAATTGGTTGGAATTGGATTTGCGCACGGTGTCGTTGCCGGATGGGCGCTGACATAGACCAGCGGCGGCGGCATGGCCGAGATGCAGGAGAGATGGCCTTTTTCCCACGGCATAGCGCAATGCCCAAAGCCAGGAACGACGAACTCATGCCCCGGCGCAGGCAACGCGATCTGCGTAACCCTGCCAACCTTCATCTGGGTGAGGGCCATCGTCACATGCAGAGTCAACGGCGCGGATTTGTATTTCTCGTAGAATGTTCTGGGAATCATGAATTGCAGTTCATCCTTCCTGTGGCCTGCAAAGTTCTTCCAATTGAATCCAGTTTCCCACTTGGAAGTCCAATGACTGCCGTCAGGGGCATCCATCTCGATACGGTGGCTATCGCTGATGATTCCAGCGTCATCCGGAATGCCGGAGACCTGCATGGGAAGTATAAACAACACCTGCCCAGCTCTGTCCATCATCGGGTTCATGTTACCCCAGATGTAGGTTGAGTGTCCTTGGTCTTGGGTGAAAGATACCTGGAACGGTGTTGCGGCATTGGACGGATAGTTGTGATTCATCAACAGGCGGTCGAGATCAATGAAATTGATTCCGCAGAACAGAATGGGAAGGGCAATCAGCAACAGAATCGAGAGCCGCGTCTTGCGACACGCATATTGAATCAGAATTACCGCGCCGGAAACCACTAACGCCAAGATGAATCCGATACGCGTGTGCAACTCGTGGACGTCAAACTCTCCGAAGACGAGGGCCGGAATGACTCTGGCTAGATTGATCGCAAGCAGTGCGCCAAGCAGGGTGAGAGTCAGGCGCGCAAAGTTCGAGGTGACGGTGGCCAGAGCTGTCAGCGGCAACAGCAGGCAAGTATAGAGCAGCAGATTGTAAAGCACTCCCGGCGTATAGGCGAGCGGTGAAAATCCGCTCACTGCCAAGATGATGCAGTGCGCAACGAGGAGTGGAAGATAGATGAACACCGCCAGGAAGAGCAACTTTGCTACCAGCAGCTTTACCCACTTATAAGGGCGCGTGATCCAGTATTGCGTGTCGCCCGCCAGTCTTTCCTCATGGATGACGCGGGAGATCAAGAGCCACCATCCGATGGACACCAGAACCATAAACAGGATGAGTGTCGGTTTAAGACGATTGGCGAGATTGAAGCCAAATCTACCGAATTTCAACATTGGATCGAGGGCCTCAATATAAGCGTAGAGGCCGAGACCGGTGGCGATCAGCGCCAGCAGGATGGCGATTTCAATCCAGAAGCGGCGAACGTCTTTCACAAAGATATGCAGGATTTGTTTCATGCGACTTTCTCCTGGGTGGAATTATGATTGGCGGCGGAACGGTTGGATTTGGCGATGGCCAGAAAGATGGCGCGCAGCGGCATGGGATCGAAGGCAATGTCGCGCGCGTTGGGAAGCTGCGCGGCAATCTCGCGTGGCGTGGCTTGCTCGTCGAATGCGCTGTGAACAAAGCGCAGCACGCAATCGGCGCTCTGCGCTTGCAGCCATGTGGCGGGAAGGCCGACAGGCACGGGCGCGGGGCTGGCCAGCGTCACCGTCACTTCGCGGAAGCGGCTGCTGAGCACGGTCATCTCTTCGCTGAAGAGCAGGCGGCCTTGCTCCAGATAGCCGACGTGGCTGCTGAAGCTCTCAATCTCGCTGAGATCGTGCGAAGAGAGAAAGATGGTTGTCTCCGGCGCGCGTTCGAGCAGACCCTCAATCAACTCATCCCGTACCAGAGGATCAAGACCCGAGAAGGGTTCGTCGAGGACGATCAGCGCGGGCCGATAGGCGAGCGACGAGGCGAAGGCCGCCTTCATCCTCATGCCGCGCGAGAGATGCTTGAGCTTGCGCGCGAGCGGCAGGTCAAATTGGCGGACGAGTTGCGCCTCCAGATCGCGATCCCACGCCGGATAGAAGCCGCGGAAGTAGTCGAGCATTCCACCGACGGTCATGCCTTCGGGCAGTTCCTGATTTTCGCTGACGTAACCGATGCGCTGGAAGGCCGCGCCGGCGAGTTTGGCGCTGTCGATGCCCAGCACCTGCGAGCTGCCTGCGGTGGGGCCAATAATGTTCATTAACAATTTGATGAGCGTGGATTTACCCGCGCCGTTGGCCCCCACCAGCGCATAGATGGCGCCTTCGGGCACGGCCAGATCGACGCCGTCCACGGCGATGGTTTTGCCGAATCGGCGGGTAAGATTTTGTGTGCGAATTGCGGTATTCATAGCTTGCTTCCTCCGTCTCCGTGCTCCGCGGCGGCATGTGCGCGTGAGAATTCATCGCCGCTGAGGCGCTTCCAGTGCGCGGAGATGGCGTCTTGCATCTCCGCCAGTTCGATGCCCAGCCGTTTGGCTTCCACCACCAGCTCCTCGATCTCGTGGCCCAGCAATTCGGTGCGTTCTTTCCGGCTGGAGTCGGGAAGAACGGCCACCACCGTGCCGATGCCGGGACGAGTTTCGAGCAGCCCCTCGCTGACCAGATGGGCAACGATCTTGTGGGCCGTGTTGGGGTTGATCTTGAACTCTTTGCTCAAGGCGCGGACGCTGGGAAAGGGGTCGCCCGGGCGCAGTTGACCGGAGACCATGGCTTTTGTCGAGGCGTAGACGACCTGCTCGAAGAGCGAGACGCCGGCGCGAAATGTGATCCTGAAGGGAACCATGTGTGTACTATGACAGATAGTACACTTGGCGTCAAGAATTATTTTTGATCGGGTTCAAAATCGAGTTCTTCCATGGAAAATTGCCGTGATTTCAAAGATTTGTTCATCCTGCGAACATTTTCAGTTGACCGCGGGGCGCGCGCCCCGCAAAATGAGAGAAGCGATACCGGAGTCTCCTCTTTCCCTGGAAGAATCCGGAATTTTGAATTTCGAGGTGTCCATGCCTGCTTATCTTCTGTTGCTGGTTGCTGTGTTGAGCCGTTTGCTGCCCCATGCGGGGTGGTGGAACTTTACCGCGGTGGGCGGGGCGCTGCTGTACTTTGGGGCGCGGCGCTCGTGGCGCGAGATGCTGGCTCCGCTGGCGGCGCTGATGGCCACCGATTCCATCCTCACCGTCTACACCTACCACTACGCCTTCACCTGGCAGCTCTATCTGCCGACGTGGGCGTGGTACGCAATGGCCATGGCGCTGGGGCGGATTCTGCTCCGCAGCCGGACGACGGTGGCGCGCGTGGGCGCGGCGGCGCTGCTGGGGCCGACCTCGTTCTTCTTCGT
>CAYVGW010000127.1:0-12157 GCA_964450895.1 uncultured Occallatibacter sp.
AAGCAGCTCGGCATAGAACTCGCGGATGGCCTGCTGCTGATCGCCGCGCACCAGTTCAGTCAGCGTGTTCTTGATGGTCAGATAGTGATGCAGGAATTGGCCGTCGTCCGGCTCCGCGTAGGTGGCGATTCCCTCTTGATAGTGCGCCTGCACCCTCCGCAGCGTTTCCGTCACGCGTGGGTCATGCGCATCCAGTACCGGCTCCGGCGTCACGGCCAGCAGGTTTCCCCAGTCGGTTCCCTTCCCCGCGCCTCCATCAAGAGCCGGCGGGATGTAGCCGCCATTGGCCTGGGTCGAACGATCCAGCAGGAGGAAGAAGGTCTCTTGGTAATTGTCGTATTCCTTTTGAAAGCGCCGCGCCTGGTCCTCGTGGCCGGTTGCCTGAGCCAGTTCAATGGCCGATTTGAGCCCATCGAGGGCGAGGAAGTTGTATCCGGTGAGGTGCGCGGCGACGTACTCGTTGTCCTTCACGTCGCTCATGGGCATGATGTGCAGCGGATCGGCGGCGCGCGCCTTGGCCAGCCAATCCACGGCGCGCACCACCAGCGGATAGACGCTTTCGGCGAATTGGAGATCGTGGCTTCGCCGGTAGTGTTCGCCGAAGGCCCACAGCGCCTCGCCCCAACCATCGTATTGGCCGGGCTGGGAGAGAAACTCGCCATCGTCCTGTTGGCGGGATGGAAAGAGGCTGAGCACCTGCGCGGCTATCTCGCCATAGCCTGTGGCGTCGTACATGCGCGCGAAATCCGCCGCGTCGCGCAGGTAGAAGCGATGATACTGGAACTGGTTGACGGTCTGCACATATTGGCCGTCCACGCGATTCAGCGCCATCAGGTCGTAGATCAGGCTGGCGCGGAAGGTGTCGTTGACCTTTGCCTCGGGCACCTCGATCGACATGCCGCGCCCCACCATCTCCCGCCAAAACGCGGTAACGGACTTATGCGCGTCGTCGAACTGCGCCGCGTCCAGCGCCGCGAACTCCGGCGTTCCGGGCGGCATCGGCTCCAGCGGCATGCGGAAGTCCAGCATCCGGCTCTCGCCGGGCGCCAAGGGGACGGTGTAGGCAGCCGCGCTGGTGGGCGTCGCGGGTTCGATGGTGAGCCGAGTTGCGTCAAGGGAATGCACGCGGTTGTAATGACTCCGCAAGGTGAGCGAAAGCCGAGGCCGCGGATCGAGGGGAAACAGGTAGAGCGCTTTGCCATCGCGCAGGAAAGCATTGCCCACGCAGCTATAGAGCCATTGATTGCTGAAGGCTTCGCCCGGTTGATGGAACTGTCCAATTCCGCTCTCCTCAATCGGACGGCGAAAGCGATTGTCGCCGGTGGGCGTCTCGGTGGTTTGTTCGGCCTGGTGGCGCACGGCGGTAGTGAGGAAAGCGGTGCTGGGTTTAGAACCGGGATTCCTCACCGTAACCCGCACGAAATTAACCACCGGACCCGGCGATTTGGCTGTGCCAAGCTGGGCGGCGAAAAGCTCGAAGCGGTACTCGATTCCCAGATGCGCAACGGTGTAGGAGAGGACTGGAAGGTAACCGTCTTCGAGCGTTCGGAGGCGCGCGGAGACGGGCGTCTGCTCAGGCCCCAGAAAAAACATCAATTCGCCGAATCCGGTGTAGAGGTATCCCTCCGGAGTGACTTCCGTTCCCGATGGCGCGTACATCACGCCCAGTTCGTCCGTGGGCTTGCTGAAATAGGAGAATGGCCCCGGCTGGCGATCGATATCGGGAGAGACCATCTGGGAGAGCATCGCCAGAGGCATAACTCCCGCCCAAACGCACACGATGAGCGCTCGACGCAATGAAAGTGGCAGGCATTGAACCCGCAAGGCGGAGTTTACCCGCGAACGATCTGGCCGGAAGAGAATCCGATGCATGATTTCAGTCTTCAAGACTGCCCGGCGGTCTGCAAGTGAAGGTTCGGTAAGAGCTTCAAACTTCACAGTTAGGACAGGCCCAAGCGAAGGTTAAAGAAGGGATCAAACCAGAAAAACTCGATTTTCCCCTTGCATTTCGGCTTTGAGCCACGCCGCGCTCAAATTCCAGGTGCAACACATCCAGGAGGGATCCTGTTGCATGGGCATGATCTCTCCGCAGTTGCCTTTGGCCGAAAGGGTGTTGATCCAAACGCAGTGAGTATCGCATTTTATTGATCCGGCCCTCAAGTATTTGAACGGAATCAATCATTGCCACCGCGGATCCTTCGACTCACCACCCCCAAATTGAAGAACATTTGGGGCCCCGTTCGCTCAGGATGACAGTCTTAAAGTGTTGCAGTTCTTCAGGGCCGGATCAATCGTCTGCCGGCCATAGTGGGCAGACTAAAATAGAAGCAGGGGCGCATCCCCGCAAAGAATCGAGTTGAGCTCATGTATGAAGTCACCGTGGAGGCGGATTTCTCCTCCGGACATTACCTCCGCAACTACCAGGGCAAGTGCGAGAATCCGCACGGCCACAACTACAAAGTCCGCGTGACGCTGATCGGGGCCGAGTTGGACACGACGGGCCTGCTGCTGGACTTCAAGCTGCTCAAACAGGTGCTTCGGCCGGTCATCGAGCGCATCGACCACCAGATGCTCAACGAATTGGAGCCGTTTATCGTGCTGAACCCCTCGGCCGAGAACATGGCGAAGTATTTTTATGATCAGACCAATGAGCAGCTTGCCGCGATGACCCAGGGCCGGGTGCGCGTAAAGGACGCGACGATCTGGGAGACGGACACGACAACGGCTACGTACTACGAGTAGAAATCAGACTCGCCACTCGCTCGCCGCGCGGGCTGAACGGTTCTTCCATGGAGGAATCAGCTTCAGAAACTACTTTGTAGCCATTGCATGTAACCGCTGCAAATGCATTCTATATGCAAATATCGGTACTCTGCCACGATTCGGGCAATTCATCCCCCTCCATAGGCGGATTGCCCGTCCCTGCCTTTCTCAGAATCTCCAGAGCGCGGGGAAGGTTTGCCCGCTTGGCTCGAATTGCGATGTAGTTTGAAGCTTCGTGCGCAGCGATCATCTGCGCAACTGCGGTGTTGATCAATTGATTCAGAGCGACCCCCTCCGATGCGGCCAAATTGCGCGCAGCTTCGAGCAACGTTGGTTGGAGGCGTAAGGCAAAGTTACTGGTTCTCATTTGATTCCCCTCCGTTCGAGTACCTGTTTCGGAGTCAGCACTTCCACACTGAACTGCTTGGGTATGCCCGCGAAATCGGCAAGATTGAACGTAATGATCGCGTCGGCCTGACCATTGATCGCAGTTTCCAGGACCATTTCGTCGTCTGGATCGCGCAACAATGGCCGCCAACTTCGTATCATACGAACCTGTACGCCTGTAGCGCAGATCATGTCGAGCAGTTCTCCAACTTCAGAGATACTCAGCCCTGAAGCTTGCAAATGCCTTCGACGAGTCAAGACGGCTTCATATTCCAAAATTAGCGGGTTGGAGATCAAGAACTGAACCTGCGATCTCAGCGCTGCTTCGACGAGAGCTTTAGATGCACCCTTCGGACCGCGAACAGCGGCTACAAGAACGGACGTGTCAAACACTAACCGCATGAACAATCATATCACATGCAATATCATCATGTAAACTCTCAGACTTTCAGTTCATCTGGCTCGATTTGGACTTCAGGTATTTGTCGAAGGGAATCTCGAAGGAAAAGAGTTCATGGCCGTCGGCGTCCAGCAGCTTGCGCAGGTGCAGGCAGCCGCCGGTGAGCGGATGGTCGAGGCCGGAGACATCGTAGAAGAGGAAACCGGCGCGGGTCGAGTGCGGAGGAATCGTCAGCGCGCTGAACTCGAAGGTGTTGAAGTCCTCTTCAATCTCTTTGATGCTGGCTTTGGGCTTGAGGTGGATGGGAGGAAGCGGGCTGGGCATGGGCAGCTTGCCTCCCTCGCGCTCCTTGCGGGTCATCAGGCGCTGCACGTCCTCCGGCTCGGCCGCCAAAATCTGTTCGCCCTCGGCGGTGTAAAAGTGGATGGGGGCCTCGCGCAGGCTGATCGGCCGGTCGCCGTTGTTGGTCACAATGAGGCGGATCGGCATGACGCCGTGGGCCAGATAATCGACGCGGAAGAGGTCGGCCTTTTCGCGCGTATCGTAGGGTTCCACGGCGATGGCGACTTTCTCGCCCTCGTGGACCTCGACCGCGGCAAAGGCGGTGGCGGGCTGCACCGGCGGCGGAGTGTGGCGGGCGGCCCAAGCCGGAAGCGCCAGCCAGAACAGGAGCAGCGAAAGGGCGCGCGGAATCCTCATCGTCCTTGACTGTATCATTGGAGGATTAGACAGGGAATCAAGAAATTTGTTCGCCATGATTCTGTTTTTTTACAATTTGGCCTTGCTGGCGGCGCTGGTGCTGAGCGCGCCGTGGTGGCTCTTTCGCATGGCCACGACCCACAAGTACCGCGAAGGCCTGCTGCAGCGCCTCGGCCTGATCCGCCCCAAGCGGAGCAAGGAGCGGCCGCTGATCTGGGTCCACGCCGTCTCGGTCGGCGAAGTTCTGGCCGTCAGCCGCCTAGTCAAGACGCTGGACACGGCGCTGCCGGAGTGCAAGGTCGTCGTTTCCACCACCACGCGCACCGGGCAGGCGCTGGCTCGCGAGCGCTTCGGCATGGAGCGCGTCTTCTATTGCCCGCTGGACCTGCCCTGGGCGGTGCGCGCCGTTCTGAACGCGCTTCAGCCGCGGATGCTGGTGCTGGCCGAGACCGAGTTCTGGCCCAATCTGCTGAGCGGCTGCCAGAGGCGCGGCATCCCTGTCGCCGTGGTCAACGCGCGCATCAGCGACCGCTCGTGGCCGCGCTACCGGCTGCTGCGGCGGCTGTGGAGGCGGTTTTTAGGCGGGCTGAGCCGCGTGCTGGCGCAGAGCGAGACCGACGCCGAGCGCCTGACGGCCATCGGCTGCCAGCCGGAACGGATCAGCGTTGCCGGAAACCTCAAATTTGACGTACGCGCGGCAGAGGAGGCGGAGGCGACCCTCCAGTTGAGGGCGATGGCGCCGGGACTGCGCTTCGTCGTGGCGGGCAGCACTTTGGAGGGGGAAGAAGCTGCATTGTTGGAGGCTTGGCCGCGGTTGCTCGAAGCCGACCCGCAACTGGCGCTGGTGCTGGCGCCGCGCCATCCGGAGCGCTTCGCAGCCGTGGCCGCTCTGCTGTCCGGTTCAGGCATCCCCTGGTGTAAACGCTCATTTTTCGCAACGAAAACCGCCGAAATACTTAAACCGCTCGTCGCAGGCCAGATCGTTCTTCTGGACACCATCGGCGAGCTGGCCTCGGTCTATTCGCTGGCCTCGGTGGCGTTTGTGGGCGGCAGCCTGGTTCCCGCCGGCGGGCACAACCCGCTGGAGCCGGCGCAGTTCGGCGTGCCGATTGTGATGGGTCCGCACACCTTCAATTTCCGCGCGATTACCGATGATTTACTGGCCCATCAGGCCGTGCGGATCGCCGCCAAGGAGGAGTTGGCCGCAACCCTGATCGAATTGCTCCAGAACCGGACCGAAGCCATGGGCGAGCGGGCCAGGCAGGTCTTCGCCAGCCAGGCTGGAGCCACCGGCCGGTGCGTCGAGGCGATCAAGGAACTGCTCGCGGAGGATTCCGGGCGATGAGAGGTTTGGAAGTATTTCGCACCGTCCCTACGGGACTCCGGTTGGATATTTTGGGCGCTCACCCCGCGCTGAAGCGCGGGGCTAATCACCGTTGCGCCTACGGCGCGGGCGACAGCGCTGACCCCCTTGGTGAAAGCCCCGAAATGCAACCCTCAGGGGCTGAAGCCCGTCCCATATTATCAGGCGTTTGCAGCACGACTGAAGTCGTGCCCTTGTTACAAAACCTACCCAAATTGAGTTTTTCCGCAGCCTGTTTAGCCCCCGCGGGATGCCATTCACCAAATCCACCTAATGCCCCAACTTCTCCCACAACCGTTCACACCCCGATCCTCCCGCTCCGCAAGCCGATACAAGAGAGAAGGGAGTACCCCGCATGAGCGATTCCTCTGCGCGCCGCCTTCTTTTTCCGCTGATTCCCGTCTACCGGCTGGCCCTCGCCTTCCGCGAGCTGAGCCTCTTTTGGCCGGTCCGCCGCCTGCGCCATCCGGTCATCAGCATCGGCAACCTCTCCACCGGCGGCTCCGGCAAAACGCCGCTGACCATCGCGCTGGCCTGGGCGCTGGAGCGGCGCGGCATCCGGGTGGATATACTCAGCCGAGGCTATGGCCGCACGAACACCCAGTCCGCTCGCGTCGACGAAGAGGGCAGCGCGCAGGAGTTCGGCGATGAGCCGCTGCTGATCGCCCGCGAAACCGGCGCGCCGGTCTACGTCGCCCCCCAACGCTATGAGGCCGGCCTGCTGGCCGAGGCTGAAGACGAGGCCGAGCGAGCCGCGGCCCGCTCACTGCCGGACGAGCAGCCCGACGACCCGGGAAGCGCCCTGGTTCTCGTGAAGCCGGAGCTGGAAGCCAGCCCTTTGCCGCCGGAATCCCCCGACACCGCGCCGCCCGAAGCCCCGACACCGCCCTACCTCATTCATCTCCTCGACGACGGCTTCCAGCATCGCCAACTCGCCCGCGACGTGGACATTCTGCTGCTCAACCGGCACGATTGGCAGGATTGGCTGCTGCCCGCCGGCAACCTCCGCGAACCCCTCGAAGCCGCCCGGCGCGCCAGCGTTCTCGCCATCCCCGCCAACGAACCGGAGCTGGAGGCCGCCCTGCACGTCTGGGGTTGGAGCGGGCCAGTCTGGCAACTGCATCGCATCATGGAACTTCCCCCGGTCAACGGACCCGTCGCCGCCTTCTGCGGCATCGCCCGCCCCGCGCAGTTTTTCGCCGGCCTTGAAGAGGCAGGCATCGAAATTGCCTCCCGCTTCGCCTTCCCCGACCACTTCCCCTACACCCGCGCCGCTCTCGACGAACTGTGCTCCAGCGCCCAGGCCGCCGGAGCACGCACCCTCATCACCACCGAAAAAGACCTCGTCCGCCTGGGAGCTCTGACCGCGCTCCTCCCCAAATCCATGCCGCTGCTCGCCGCCCGCCTGCGCATCAAAATCGAAAATCAAGTCGAGGCCATCGACTGGCTCATCGAGCAGATCAAACCAACTCCCCCTTCAAGCCAGTTCTAGCGCGGGGCCAGAGTTGCCGCCAACTGATTCAAAACAAAATGGGGGGCAAAGATGGAGGATTTCAACCTTTTGGTGAGGTGCGGAGCAGTTCAAAACCGGAGTTTGAGAGGGAGCCGAACGAGTAATTTTCCCGCAGGGGCTAAAGCCCGGCGTTTATTATCAACGTCTTGCGGCACGACTGAAGAGGCTGCGGAAAAAGGGCTGAATTTAGGGGAAATCCTCGAAGAACATCCCGCAGGGGCTAAAGCCCGGCTTTTATTATCAACGTCTTGCGGCACGACTGAAGTTGTGCCCTGGTTACAAAACCTGCCTGAATTGAGCTTTTCTGCAGCCTGTAAAGCCCGGCTTTCTAATCAGCCCATTGCAGCACGACTGAAGTCGTGCCCTGGTTACAAAGCGCCTCGTTGCAAAGCGCCTCGTTGCAAAGCGCCTGGTTATAAAGCGCCTGGTTATAAAGCACTTTGCTGCAAAGCGCCAAGATTCAGAGGTTCTTAAATCTGACATTGAAGATGGATGAAGGCTTCTCGACTGTCGTTCTTAGGCTGAAGGGAGAGTATGTTGAACATAAAAAGCAAGTTAGCTTCCGCCCTTCGACCTCGCTCAGGGTAGGCTTTCGCGGAAATCGCGAGTCAGCGAGTTGGCGGCAGTTCAGGCTACTGATCCGGCACGAATGCAATGCGAGATTACCGCCGCAAAGCAACCGCAGGTCCTTCGACTCCGCTCAGGAGGACAGATTTTTTTGTATCACAATCCTTTCAGGCCGAATCAATCATTTGCAAGTTGAGGAGGCGAGCCGAGTTGCTTCTCAACTGCCGTTTATAGGATGAAGACGGCGGCAGCCATTCTGCCCGATGCATCAAATCGCAATGGCCCGCGCCGCAGTTGCATGAGCCGCAGTTGATCCGCGCGGTAGGCGCAGTGGTGATTAGAGCATCTCTCCTGTTGCTGTAGAGTCCACGTGGACCAGGAGGTCCACGCCACAGCCGACCAGGAGGTCGGCGCTACTCTATACCATTCGGAGAAATGCTCTAGCCCCGCGTTTCAACGTGGGGTAAGCGTAACCAACACAACCTCCGGAGTCTCGTAGGGACGGCGCGAAATGCGCCGGCTTCCTAGCGGAAGCGCTTGGATGGCTCGTCGGAGTAGATTTGGCCGTCGCGAATATGGACGACGCGATGGGCGTAGTCGGCGATGTCCGGCTCGTGGGTGACCAGGACGATGGTGTTGCCGCCGGCGTGCAGAGTGTCGAAGAGGGCCATGATCTCGACGCCGGTCTTGGAGTCGAGGTTGCCGGTCGGCTCGTCGGCCAGGATGATGGAGGGGCGGTTGACCAGCGCGCGGGCGATGGCCACGCGCTGCCGCTGTCCGCCGGAGAGTTCGTTTGGTTTGTGGAACATGCGGGATTCCAGGCCGACGTTGGCGAGCGACTCCTTGGCGCGCTCGATGCGGGCGGCGGCGGGAGTGCCGTTGTAGATGAGCGGCAGTTCGACGTTGTGCAGGGCGGTGGCGCGGGCCAGCAGGTTGAAGGTCTGGAAGACGAAGCCGATCTCCTTGTTGCGGATGCGGGCGAGCTGGTCGTCGTCCAGTTCGCTGACCAGTTGGTTGTTGAGCCAGTACTTTCCCTTGGAGGGCGTGTCCAGGCAGCCGATCAGGTTCATCAGCGTAGATTTGCCGGAGCCGGAGGGGCCCATGATGGCGACATACTCGTTGTGCTGGATGCGCAGGTTGACGCCGCTGAGCGCCTGCACCTGCTGCTCGGAGCCCATGTCGTAGGTGCGCCAGAGATCCTCGACGACGATGACGTCGCCGGTGGGGCGGGCGGCCGGTTGTGGCACTACTACATCGGGGCTGGTTTCGATATTCGTGTCGAGTAAAGCCATCTGCATCTCATCCTTTGCCTACTGACGTTGTGAAAGGCTGCGGCGCTCCTGGCTAGCACAAGGCCGCCTCCCAAAAAATACTGCGATTCAACCCTCATGGGTTTAACGGGCTACGGACCAGGCTTGAATTTGGGTGAAAATCCCGAAAAACAACCCGCAGGGGCTAAAGCCCGTCCTAATTTTGTTGCACTTACGGCACGACTAAAGTCGTGCCCTGTTACCAAGCCTGTTGAGGTTCCAAGCCGCCCACCCTAGCCGCAAAAACAAGTACGCGGCGAGGGTAGGGCACCCAGCTCCACATTTCACACACCCGAGCCCTGCATCCATATTAAGAGTTTCCGCCCGGCGTGACGGGTTTGGCGGTATCGCGCTTGACCAAGGCGTTGTTTTTCAGGTCGCGCAGGGTTTTGTAGGGGCCGATGACGATCTCGTCGCCCTCCTTCAAACCGCTGAGCGCCTCGATGTCGGTGGCCCCAGTGATGCCCGTGGTGACGGGAACGAACTTGACTCTGAGCTTGCTGCTCTTTCCGTCCACGACAAATACGCCCTGGACCGGCGCGCTCTTGGCCTTGGAGGAAGTGGTGGCGGCCTGCACGCCGTCCTTGGAGGGCTTGTCGTCGTCGGAGGAGTGCATGGTGAGCGCCTGAATGGGCAGGGAGAGGATGGAGAATTTCTGCGCGGTGGTGATCTTGGCGGTGGTGCTGAGGCCGGGGCGCAGGTCGCTGGAGGAGGAGTCCAACGTGACCACGACTTTGAAGTCCTTGGCCTCTTCCGTGCCGGAGGTGGAGGTGGAGGTGGCCTGACCGGTGGAGCGCAGCAGGGCCTGATCACCCACCAGAGTGACATGGCCCTTGAAGACCTTACCGGGCAGGGCATCGACGGTCACATCGGCCGGCTGCCCGAGGCGGACATTGACGATGTCGGTCTCATCCACCTTGATCTCGGCGGTGATGATGCTCATGTCGGCCAAGGTCATGAGTGTAGCGCCCTCGGTTCCCTGGATTCCGGTGACCACGGTTTCGCCCTCGCGCAAGGGCATATTGGTGACAATGCCGTCAAAGGGAGCGATGGCGACGGTCTTGTCGAGCAGATCCTGATTGACGCGCAGGTTGGCGACCTGGGTCTGCATGTGTCCGCGGGCGGAATCGGTCTGCGCCTTGGCCTGGTTCAACTGGGCGACGGCCTGATTGAGCGAGGCGACGTCGGTATCGTACAAGGCTTTTTTGGCGTCATAGTTGGCTTTCGGCTCGATGCCATCCTTATAGAGGGCCTGTTCGCGCTCCCAGTCGAGGCGCTTCTGCTCCAGGTCGGCCTTGGCGTGCTCGACGTTGGCCTCGGCGGTCTTTTCGGCGGCAATGTAGGAGGCAATGTCCGTCTTGGCGGCGGAGATGGCGGCTTCCTGGCCATGGACATTGGCCTCCTGCTGCACGTTCTCGATGGTGGCCACGGTCTGGCCCTTCTTGACCAGATCGCCTTCCTTCACATAGAAGCGGGTGATGCGGCCAAAGGAAGTGGCGCCCACGTTCATGTAGGTCTTGGGCTTGATCTGGCCGGTGCCGCTGACCACCGTGACCAGATCCTGACGGGCGATCTTGGCGGTCAGGACTTTTGTGTAGCCGGACTGCTGCCGCCAGATGAAGACGACGACCAGAACGATGACGACTACGGCGGCGAGGATGGACAGAATGATCTTTTTCATTTGAGGCGCGTGCTCCCAAGTTTCTCTGATTTCAGTGTACGCAAAGAGTGGGGCGAGAGTTCCCGGCATCTGTTTCTTGGACGCGGGAGCGGCGCGATGGGTCTCAAAAGTTCTGGCCATTGGACGTACGGCTACTCCTTTGTATGGAATAATTCCCTTATTTTTGCTACGCTCGAACCATGCAGATTACCGTCAATCTTCCCGACGATATGCCCCAGCTTCCCAATGCGGCTCGTGCGGCGTTGGAAGCCTTTGCGATTGAAGGGTATAGATCGGGCGCGCTTTCCTACTTTCAAACCCGCCAGATACTGGGTTTTGAAACGCGGCAGGAATTGGATGGTTTTCTCAAGCTGCATGAAGTCTGGGAGCACGCCTACAGTGTTGAAGAGCTGGAAAAGGATCGAGCGGGGTTTGAACAGCCCGCATGATCGTAGTAGCTGATACCTCCCCGCTGAATTACCTCATATTGATCGATGAAGTGGATCTGTTGCCCGCTCTTTTTGGGCAAGTGCTTCTTCCCTACGCGGTTCTACAGGAGTTGCTCCATCCGCGAACCTCTTCAAAGGTTTGTGGATGGGCAGCATGTCTTCCGGAATGGATTGATGTGCGCTCCGTAGCGTCGGTTGCTAGCCCCGTGTTGATGCAGTTGGATTTAGGCGAACGCGAGGCTATCCAATTGGCCCTGGAGTTGGGCATCGGCACGGTGCTGATCGATGAAATGGATGGACGACAGCAAGCCGAAAGGTTGCATTTGGAAGTACGAGGAACGCTCGGTATCCTGGAGCGAGGAGCCAAATTGGGCAAGACAGATTTTCGCCGTGCTCTGAGCAAGCTGCAACAAACCAGTTTTCGAATCTCTCCCGCGATACGCGAGGCCTTCCTGAAGCGAAATCCATAGAGCTTCCATTTGCTTACGATAGTTTTACTGTCTTGCAATAGGCAATTTCCGGCTCACTTTAGCTGCGATTTTGCGTCCAAAGGTCAGCCGTCTTCCTACGGAACCTTGCTCATGCCTTTTGGAACCCGTAGAATGAGGGATTGCAGGAGTCTTCAAGGCACATGACGCTCAATCGCTCTCTTCTCTTCTTCGCCGCCGTGGGTTGCGGCCTTGTCTTCACGCCCGCCACCGGCCTTCAGTCCCAGCAGACGGGCGATTCTCCCGCCCAGCCGCAAGCTCAGGCTCAACCTCCCGCTGGGGAGCAGGAAGTGGACCCGCTCAAGCGCGAGCGCTCCGACAAGCAGAAGATTGCGGCCAAGAAGGCCTACCGCCAGGAGATTGGGACAGCCTACAAGACCTGGCTGGAGCAGGATGTCTCCTATATCATCTCCGACGAGGAGCGCAAGGCCTTCAAGACGCTCTCCAATGATGAGGAGCGCGAGGCCTTCATCGAGCAGTTCTGGCTGCGGCGCAATCCCAGCCCGGATTCGCCGGAGAACGAGTTCCGCGAGGAGCACTACCGGCGCATCGCCTACG
>CAYVGW010000128.1:0-12139 GCA_964450895.1 uncultured Occallatibacter sp.
TGATCAGCTCCTTTAGGTATTCGTACTCGACGAAGAACTGCGAACCTGGCGGATGCAGCGGGATGTGGTAGCCGCAGTCGGCAAAGTAGTTGCCGGTCAAATCGTTGCCGAAGAGGCCGTTGTTCTTCAGATCGTAGACAACCAGGCCGCTGGGCTGATGGAAGGGAATGAGCTTCACCTTCAGCTTCACATCGTCCCCTAGATCGAAGACCTCGCCGTCCTGGAGATGAACGATCTTTTCCTTGGGCGTGGGCTTGGGCAGCACGAAGCGCTGCCACATCTCCGGCGGCAGCGTCTTCATCCGCTCGCGATGCTGGATGCCGGGGTCAAGCAGGTTCTTCTCGCCGACGGGGTTGATGTAAACCTTGGCATTCGGCGCCAGCTCGAGGATGGAAGCGACGTTGCCGGAGTGGTCGGGATGCTCGCAATGAGTGACGAAGATGCGGGTGATCTCCTCGACACGGAAGCCATTGGCCTTGATTCCTTCCAGCACATCGTTCAGGTGCTCGGGCATGCCGGTATCGATCATCGCCAGCTCCCGGCCCTTGATCAGGTAGCAGGACGCATAGTGCGGATATCCGAACATATGCGAGTCAATCGTATAAACGTTCTTCAATTTCATGAGGAAAGACATGTTGACCTCCTGGTTGTCGGCGAAGCGAATGCCGTTGCTGGTGGAGCGGCGGAACGACTACTCCGCGCAGACGAAATTGGCGGCGTCGGTGATGTCGCCCGTTCCCTTGTAATGGGCAGCCTTGGGATAGGCGCAGAGCGGACGGCTCATCACGACCTTTCCGCCGCTCTTCTTGGTCGAATCGAGCACGTCGGGGGCTTTGCCCGATTCAACCCACTGGTCCATGGCTCCGACTTTATCAAAGCTGCCGCAGCCGCTCCCGCCGAAGCAGTGCCCCATGCCGGGAACAATGAAGAGGCGAATCGAGTTGGTATTCGTGGGGCCGGCGTTCTTCAGGATTTCCTTGTAGTAGCGGATGGTGTCGAGAGGATTGTGGTAATCCTCCCAGCCGATGTAAAGCATCAGCCTGCCGCCATGCTTGAAAAAGGGATTCAGGTCGGCGTCGGTGTGCATGTATGGGCCGATGGTCTTGACGGCGAGGGCAACGTCTTTGTCGAAGTCCATTGCCTTCCAGTCCCAGTTGGGATCCTGATGGACACCGTAACGGTAGACGCCCAGCGAAGAGGGGTGAGGGTTGCTGCCAACGGTCATGCCCATCTGGCCTTCTGCTCCGGGAGGTGGACCAACAAAGATGACCTCGCCGGTGCGCGGGTTGACGGGGCCTTGGTAGATTTGGCGCATCAACTCGGCCTGACCGGCGGTGAGGCAGTCGGCGGCGGCGGTTCCCTTGCACAGCAGCGTTTTGGGGTCGAAGTGGCAGGTGGAGGGATTCTCCAGGAAGCCCTGCTGTTTATCCAACTCTGTTCCGCAAGCCTGCAGCACCGCTTTGTGGACCAGGGATAGCTTGGCCTGCGAAATAGCCTTGGAGGGATCCCTGGCGATCAACACGGTAGGCCACAACTGAGCGGCGTTGAACTGGGCAATGTGGTTCATGGCCGCGCCGGCCATGATGCCGTCGTAGTCCTCGGGATAGCGCTTGGCCTCGCTCATCGCCTCCTGCGAACCGAGTGAGCAGCCGATGAAATAGGAATGGCTGGGAGCAGCGCCATAAAAGGCCTTGATCAATTCTTTGGCCTTCAGCGTCATCTCGTGGTTGGCGCGATAGCCGAAGTCGATCTGCTTCTCCGGGTGGCCCAGCAGGAAGATTCCGTCGGCCGATTCGGTGGAGGAATCGTGGCCGGCGTCGGTGTTGGCTGTCGCATAGCCGAGCTTGAGCGCATCGGTGAGACCGAGAGCCATGCCGCCCGCGTAGACGATCGATCCCGCCATTCCGCCATTGCCCAAGCCAAGGAACTTTCCGTTCCACGTGGTTGTGGGGAGCCAGACTTCGATGCGGATACTGGAGTCGCTGGAAGGCTTGATGGTGGCGGCAATGCGGCAAAAGGCCGGCAGAGCCTTGACATCGACATTCGGCGCAAAGGGATTATCGAATCCACCGGGACCGCCTGGGCCACCCGGACCCATTTGCGGCCCGCCTGGGCCGCCGGGTCCACCAGGACCGCCGTGGTCGTCAGCGCCATCAGGCCCACCAGGTCCGCCCGGACCGCCCGGACCGCCTGGTCCGCCTGGTCCGCCAGGGCCTCCGGAACCGCCCGGACCGCGGAATCCGCCCCCCATCGCGGTCGGGGGCATTTGGAAGGCTCCGGCCTCAACCAGTTGCGCCATGGTGATGGTAGCGTTTGGCAAAGAGAGCTTGGCCAGGCTCTGGCAGGAAACCGCGGGGGCCTGACCTTGGCTGTATGCGGGCATACTGAAAAGCACGCCCAGCAGAACCGCGGCCAATCTGCTCCTTAACTGCCGCGCCATAAATACAAAACTCTTTTCCCGGATACCCGTCGATAAACACATCATGACGATTCAAACTCCATTCATTGTGGCAGACCCATTTTATCGGCCTGACTGACGCAGCCGTACTTGGCAAAGCCAAGCGCGGCGCAACTCTCCCGTGGACAAAACCAGCGCTCGCCCGCCATTCGTTCGCCGGATGCGAATCAGACCAGCTCAATCATCTCTTCGTACCAGCCGTCCTCATACTTCAAAACGACGTGGTGCAGCCTTGGGTTGATGCGGGCCAGTTGGAAGTCCGTGGCTCGTGCGTAGATCTTGTTCTGCACCTCGAGGATGTCCAGTCCGAGCACTTTGCAAGTGTGCGAAATGGCCGTGATGTACTCGCGGCGCCGGAAGATGATCTTCGTGCCGGCCTTCTCGATCAGGATGATGCCGTCCTCCTTGGCCTTCAGATAGGCGAGGTACATCTTGTAGCCCTTCTCGACCTCGCTGCCGGTCGTATCCAGCGTGTCCCAGATCTGATCAAGGCAGCGCAGCCGCTTTTCCACTACCGTGTCGCTCATGATCTCGTAGGCCACGTCGATTCCATAACGCTTGCCTATCCCCAGGATCAACCGATAGATATCCACCTCGAAATCGTTCATGACCGTGCGGACATCTTTCACAACCCGCCGTGCATTTTCATTGGCCCGCCGCTCAATATCGAGCAGCACTTCATCGCGTCCGTAGACCTTGATTTCGCTCCATGCCTGTGCTTCCATGATTCCGCTCGCCTCTCATATTCCATAAAAAGTCTGAAAAAACACTCCAAGGCCACAAGAGCGTCCGTGGAGCCTGCAAACAACCCGATCCAACTCATCTGATTCAAAGGCATTTGCCGAACTCAAGATGCAAATGCCGGCGCCTATGCGAGATTAGACGAATGTGAAGCTTCTCGCAATGCGAAATACACGTTCAGTTCCTTATCTTTCAGCATGTTAGGCTGCGATCCCGGAAACTTCCAATACTTCTTTCTTTTGGATTGATTGGGTTGGCTTATTATCAGTCCAACATGGAATTCCGCCAACTCAAATACTTCCTTGCCGTGGCCGAGAGAATGCACTTCACCAGCGCTGCTGAAGCCTTGTATGTCTCTCAACCGGCACTGAGCCAGCAGATCCGGATGCTGGAAGAAGAGATTGGCGTCAAGCTGCTGGAACGAACCAATCGCCGCGTGCAATTGACGCCGGCTGGGGCCGCCTTTCGTACGCGTGCACAGGCAGTTCTGCGCGAGGCTGCCGAGGCGGTCTCCGATGCAAAGCAGGTCGAATATGGAGAGGGCGGGTGCATCAGCGTCGGATTTGTGACCACAGCCGCCGTAGTGATATTGCCGAAGTTGCTGGAGATGTTTTGCACGCGCTTTCCAAATGTCAATGTCAATCTGCACGAATTGGATCCGAGAGCGCAACTGGAGGCCCTGGAGGAAAAGAGAATCGCGGTGGGCTTTACGAGTGTTTCCAACTCTCTGCCTTCCTTGGAGTGCCGGCATCTGGTGCGGGAGACGATGATCGTTGCGCTGCCGGAGAAACATCCCGCGGCCACGCAGCGGACGGTCGATTTGAAGCAACTGGCTGAAGAGCGATTCCTGCTCCCGCCGCCCGGTTTGCTGCATGGGATTCATGAGGAGATCATGCAAGCCTGTCATCGCGCGGGTTTTTCGCCCAAGCATATTCAGTCCATACGATCAGCGGAGACATCGGTTTGCCTGGTCGCGGGGAATCTGGGAATCGCCATGATTCCCGAATCCTTCCGGCGAATGAAAGTCCGTGGCGTGGTCTACAAGACCTTGTCGCACGATATTTCCTACATGAATCTCTATGCAATTCGCAACAAGAAGATCGAATCGCCTCTGGTGAATAACTTCTGGAACGATGTGGAAGTTGTTGCGCGGGAAGTGGCGAGCCTGCAGCTCAGCACGGGGTCGATCTAAAGTTAGTTTCCCACCGGCGTAGCCGGCCCGCGGGCCATGGAACAGGTGTGGGCGAGGACGCCCACACGACAGCCGGACTAACGACCGGCGCTACAGGACGCGCTTGTCGGAGCAGATCATCGACTTGAAGCCCTGCGTGTACACAGAGACAGTTGTTTTGCGCGGCGGTTTGAAGGTATGCCCTCTGGCTTCGATCTCCCAGGACGCCGCATCGGTTTCGTCCAAGTCCATGGGAGTCATCCGGACGATCTTTCCGTCTTTGACGTAAACGAAGACGGGACCGCCGGTGGAGGAATTTGTCATGCGAATTTCATTGCCCATCTCAGAACCCCTTATCCATCCATCATTCATTGTGAGATTTTCACTTGAAGGAGGCGGCAGGCTGTATCTCTACATGAGTCAGCCGTCCCGCAGTGCAGTATATCCATTACACAGAATAATAATCCAATACTAGGTTGAGAGAAAACAAAAATAATTAGCATCTGGGTAAAACGGCATGGATTGGCTGATTTTTTCATGCAGCATACGCGCCAAAAGGAATTTTCAGCGCCGGACTCCGGGGCTGCGCCCGGCAGAATCGCGGAAGAGAATGCGAGCCAGGGCCTTTTTCCTGTTTGTGTGGATTACGGCGCGGACCGGGAGGTCCACGCGCCAGCCGGCCAGGAGGCCGGCGCTACTCGCTCTGCAAGTGGCTTGGAATCCTCTGCAAGCGGTTTGGAATCATCGCGCTCAAAAATGGGAGAATTTGTCGATCAATTCCTGGCGGCAATCAAGGAGCGCTTCCTTCATCTCCAGTAACTGGCTGGCAAAGCGCACGGACGGAGTGGGAACCGAGACGGCGGCGCTTTCCCCATCGGGGCCAGTGATGGAGGCGCCTATGGCGCATATTCCCAGTGTATGTTCTTCGTTGTCATAGGCGATTCCCGTCTCGCGGATCTTCTCGATTTCCTGTTCCAACTGGCTCCAACTGCAAATCGAATTGGGTGTAAAGCGCGTCAGTTGAAGAGTCTTTTTCATCTGCTGCAAGGCTTCGTCATCGAGCGCGGCCAGCATGGCTTTGCCATTGGCGGAACAGTGCAGCGGAAAGGAGAGGCCGATGCCGGAGACGGCGCGCAGCCGGTGGCTGCCTTCGATGTGATCGACAAAGATGGCCTTGGCGCCATCCATCACGGCCAAATCGACAGTTTCACCGGTACGCTTGGCCAATTCGACCAGGCTGGCATGAGCGAAGTCGGTCAGTCCATAACGCACCGAGCGTGCGATGCGGACCAGCGCAGGGCCAAGACGGACACCCGCTTGCGGAGCGGCGGCGATGACGAACTTCTCCTGATCCAGCGCGGCGACGATGCGCTGGATGGTTGATTTCGGGAGATCGAGTTGCTTGGCCAACTGCCCCAGGCTCAAACCCTGCTCGCATCCTTCCAGCGCGCGCAAAACCTCGGCGGCGCGGGCGATGACTTGAACTCCAAGCGGTGATTTACGCAATGAACAGATCTCCTTGATCGAGCGCGATGGGATAATCATTTCTTACCTTATACCTTCATCGCGCGAGGCATACTGCATTACGAAAGCGAAACTGCACGGATGATAACGATAGCTTCCCGCCCCTTTCCGAAGCGGGAAAGGGGCGGAGAAGGCAGAGACTTACATGGCGCCGTACTTGTAAAGGCGCGGTTCGGCGGGGACCAGTTCGTCTTCGTCGATCTCGGCCACGCAGCGCACCATGGAGCCGTCACCGAGATGCCAGCGGATGGGCAGGGCGAAGAAGCGGAAGCGCTTGCCTTTCACCTTGTCCAGATCGCCGCCCAGGTTCTCGACGCCCACGATGCCGTTGCCCAGCAGGTACTTGTGGCAAGGCTCCCAGGTTCCGGGGCAGCCGATGGCTTCAAGCGCGCCGAACTTCTCGTCGTACTTGGCCTTGCCGTGGAGCTTGATGTAAAGCTCGCGGTCGAACTCGGCGTAGGCCTCCTCGCCGAACTGATCGATGTACTCTTCGCAGATCGACTTGCCGGTGTAGCCGGGCAGCTTCATGCAGGTGCCGTTGTTGCCCATCGAGGTGTGCAGCGGATGATCCAGCGCCTGCTGGTCCAGCGCCACCACCTTGACCTTGTGCTGGACGAACCACTTGCCGGCCTCGATGCCGGTGCCCAGCGAGTAGTGGTAGTATTCCTTGCTGTCGTCGAACTGGCGGTGCATGCCGCTGTTCAGGCAGACCACCATGCCCTCCAGCTCAGATGGCTTCATGCCGGCCCGGGCCACGGCGTCTTCCAGATCGCTGGGCATGATCAGCTTCCAGCGGTCCACCTTGATGTCCAGGCAAACCGCGTCGCCGCAATAGGCGTCCACCGGCAACTCGTGCGAGTAAAGAGCGCGGCGGCCGTCGAACATGCGCTCCATCACGTGGCGGGGCGCATCGGCGTGCGTGCCGGTGTGCATGGTGCATTTGATGGTTTGAGTCAGCACGCCACCCTTCGCCATGCTGTGCATCGGCGCGATTTCAGGCTTGGAAAAATATGGCCACAGGGGCATATCTCCAAAAAAGGGATGGCTCAGATCCACGAAAACTTTCTTACCCATGACTTCCTCCAGAAGTTTCGATGTTGCTTGCAAATTTTCCGGGCCGGGTGCCCCAGGTCTCGCTTTTGAGACCTGGGAAACGACCAAACGACACGACCTGGGAACTACTTGCCCAGGACCACTTTCTTCAGATAAGTGCTCAGGCGGGTGCGCACGGCTTGCGCCGTCTCCGGTGTCCAACTGGGATAGAAGCCCTTGCCGCTCTTCATGCCCAGTTCGCCCTGGTTGACCTTGTCGATCAGATAGGGACTGGGTTTGGGCGAGGCTTCAATCTCGGAAAGGATATTGTTGTGAATGGCCAGCGTAAGATCCAGGCCGACAAGATCGGCGTTTTCCAGCGGAGCCAGCACGGGCAGGCGCAGGCCGAAGCTGTTCTTGACGCACAGATCCACGGTCTCGGCGTCGCAGATGCCATGCTCGACGATGGAGATAGCCTCTCTCCAGAGAGCGTGCTGCATACGGTTGGCGACAAAGCCGGCGACATCGCGTTTGACATGCACGGCCACCTTGCCGGCGGCATTCATGATAGCGATGCAACGCTCGATATTCTTGGGGTCGGTGCGCTCGGTCTGCACGACTTCCACCAGCGGAATCAGAAAGGGCGGATTCCACCAGTGCGTGCCCAGCACGCGCCCGCCGTCCTTCACCTTTTCGGCGACCTTGGTAATGGGAATCACCGAGGTGTTGCTGGCGAGGATGCAATTCTTGCCGGTGCAGCCTTCCATTTCGGCAAAGAGATTCTGCTTGACCTCGATGTTCTCGGCGGCATTCTCGATGACCAGATCGGCGTCCTGGACGGCGTCCTTGAGGTTGTTGAACAGGGCGATGTTTTCCGCCGCCTTTTCATTGACGCCGAGCAGCTTGAAGTTGGCGCGCGCCTTGTCGCGGACCTGATCCAGCACTTCCTGGCGGCGAGCATAGAGGCTGACGGGATAGCCCTTCGAGGCAAAAAACTCGGCAATCCCCTGGCCCATCATTCCCGCGCCTACAACTGCAATCTTTTCCATGATTCTTCCTCTTTGCCTCTCCCTTCGGCGTACCCAGCCCGCGGGAGATGAACGTGTAGCGCCGGCCTCCTGGCCGGCTGTGGCGTGGACCTCCCGGTCCACGCATTTCTTCCTGCTCCGCAAGGATGACAGAGCGCCGGAGCTGCCCGTGTGTGGCCGTGGCTGCTCCGGCAGTTGAATACGCGCCGCAAAGATCAGCCCGCGGTGGTGCCGCCATCGACATACAGAATCTGCCCGGTGACGAAGTCCGAGGCCGGCGAGGCCAGATAGACCGCGGCGCCGATGAAGTCCTGCGTGACCGCCGCGCGGCCCAGCGGAATGCGCGACATGAAGATCTTGTACAGCTCTGGATTGTCCAGCACTTCCTGAGTGAGCGGCGTCCAGCAGATGCAGGGGGCGATGGAGTTGACGTTGATGTGGTACTTGGCCCACTCGGTGGCCAGTTGCTTGGTGAGCAGATTCACCGCGCCCTTGCTGGTGCCGTAGGCCGCGTAGCCGCCGGGATGGCCAGAGAATGCGCGTACCGAGGAGATAGTGATGACCTTGCCGAAGCCCTGCTGCTTGAAGATCTTTCCCACGTGCTTGCAGGGCAGGAAGGTGCCGCGCACGTTCACGTTCATTACCTGATCAAAGTCGCCCACCGGGAAGTCTTCCGCCGGATGGCGCTTGGCCAGGCCGGCCACCGTCACCAGAATGTCGATGCGCCCGAAGGCCTTCATGGTTTGTTCGACCATGGCGATAACATCTTCTTCCTTGCTTACGTCGCAGGGAACGGCCAGCGCCTTACGGCCCAGCGCTTCGACCACCTTGACGGCCTGCTCCAGAGTTTTGACCGTGCGGCCGGTGACCACCACGTTGGCGCCGTACGCGGCCAGGCCCTGGGCAATGGCTTCGCCCATGGCGCCGGCGCCGCCGGTGATAATGGCCACCTTGTCGCTCAGGTCAAACATGGTTTTTACATAGTTGAGATTGACTGTCTGATCCATCGGATTAGCCTTTCTTCGCTGGTTGTGTTTTGGGATAGGGCTTGCGCGCCTGCCCGGTTATTCGTCCTTTTTGGTTGCCATGACCACGAGCACTTCGGCGGGCTTGCCGCCAGTGATCACCATGTCCCGCTCTTCGCCCGCGGCGATGTACAGAAGATCGCCCGGCTCCAGATCGTGCTTTTCACCGTTTTTGCCGTTGCAGGTCATTGTCCCGCTGATCATGTAGTAGACCCTCTCCAGCGGAGCGGCTCCCATGACGCAGCCGCCATTGGGCAGGAAATACGAATAGTTGACGATGAAATTCTTGGCTTGGTCGGCGGTAACCTTCTTGATGCCGAAGACATTGAAATGCCCGGGACCGTCGTAGGGAGTGCCTTGTGCGTCTTTTACCTTGATCATCGCGTGAAATCCTCCTTCAAAAAAATGAGTTTCGTTTCGGGTTGAACTCCGGGCTACAGAGTTTCGGCGGCCAGTGCCACGCCCATGCTGTTGCCTGCACGGGTCGAAGTCCGACCCGCAAAAGTACTGGAATGCGATACGCACGTACTGTATTATGAGCAGTATTCTCCTAACACGCGCTTCTTGTCAACTGGAAAGATTTCCACAGATCCAGCCTTCCACCGGGCATTCACGCCTTATAGACACGCCCGTTTCGAGAGCGAATTGTGCAATTTTCTACTGAATTCGCTCTTGCAAAGTGTATCGATTCGCAGTACGATAGTATCGCATCGTGAGTAAATCTCAAAGAGAAGATGTTTCTGCGCAAGGGGCAGCCGGCGAGCAGCGAGCGACGGATGCAGAAGATGGCGCGGCTGGCCACGGAGCTGGATCGCGAGATTGCAACGCCGGCAGAGATGCGGGCGCTGCTCGGACGGAAGGGCAGAGACAAAATCACATTTCTGAAACCGGAGGCAGTATGGGTAAGAATGAAGTCGTCATAGCATCTGCAGTAAGGACTGCAGTGGGTACATTTATGGGAGCGCTGAGCGATGTCCCGTCCACCAAACTAGGCGCGGCCGTTGTGGTCGAGGCACTGCGCCGCGCAGGGGTTCGTGCTGATCAGGTCGATGAGTTGATCCTGGGCAGCGTGCTCACCTCCGGCTTGGGACAGAATATCGCCCGCCAGATCGGAATCGCCGCGGGTCTGCCGCAGACCACGCCGGCCTTCACGGTAAGCAAGGTGTGCGGATCGGGACTGAAGTCGGTGATTTTGGCGGCGCAGGCCATCCTGTGCGGCGACGCCGAGATCATTGTGGCTGGCGGCGTGGAGAACATGTCGGCCTCGGCCTTTCTGGCTCCCGGCGCCCGCAAGGGATACCGCATGGGCGCCGTGCAACTGCTCGACAGCATGATCACCGACGGCCTGACCGACGTCTTCAGCGGCGAACATATGGGCATCACCGCCGAGAACGTGGCGGCCAAGTACGGCATCACTCGCGAGGAGCAGGACCAGTTCAGTTGCGCCAGCCAGAACAAAGCCGAGGCGGCGATCAAGGCCGGGCGCTTCAAGGATGAGATCGTGGGGATCGAGATCCCGCAGCGCAAGGGGCCGCCGGTGATCTTCGAACAGGACGAGCATCCCCGCTTTGGGAGTACGCTGGAAGCGATTTCCAAGCCCAAGCCCGCCTTCAAAAAGGACGGCACAGTGACGGCCGCCAACGCCTCTGGCATCAACGACGGCGCGGCGGTGGTGGTGGTGATGAGCGCGGCCAAGGCCAAGGAGCTCGGCGTAACGCCACTGGCTGTGATCCGCAGCTACGGCGAGGGTGGCGTCGATCCCGCGTTCATGGGGATTGGCCCGGTTCCTGCTTCGCGCAAGGCATTAGCCAAAGCTGGCCTGAAGATCAGCGACATGGACCTGATCGAAGCCAACGAGGCATTTGCCGCGCAGGCCATCGCGGTTGGCCGGGACCTTGAGATTCCCGCCGAGAAATTGAACGTGAACGGCGGCGCCATCGCTCTGGGGCATCCGATTGGCGCATCGGGCGCGCGCATTCTGGTCACGCTGCTGCATGAGATGCAAAAGCGCGAGTCGAAGCTCGGCCTGGCCACGCTATGCATCGGCGGCGGCATGGGTGCTGCCATGATTGTGGAGCGAGCCTGATCTTCCGCATTGCGTCTGGAAGCCCTTCGCAAGTCAAGGGCTTTTGTTCTGAACCAAAGGAATTCCGCAGGCGGAGTGTTTGCGGCTTTCAAAACCGAGGGATGGCTTTGGAAAGAGCCGCATCCCGTGAACCAGGAGAAAATCAGATGGATGAAGTAGTCATTACTTGTGCCGTTGACGGCCCGATTGCCACCCCGACCGACAATCCCAATCTTCCTTACACCCCCGAACAGTTCGCCGCACAAGCCAAGGCGGTGTATGCGGAAGGCGCTTCGGTCATTCATATCCACTCGCGCGGCGCTGACGGCCTGCCCACCTCCGATTACGGCCGCACCAAGGAGATTCTCGACGCCGTTCATGAGTCCTGCCCGATTCTCACCCAGCTCTCCACCGGCGGCTTCTTCCCCTACGAAGAGCGCGCCAAGCTGGTCGAGCTCAAGCCGCGCATGGCCAGCCTCAACCTCTGCACCATGACCTTTGGCAAGTTCGAGTTCCGCAATCCGCCGCTCGAAGTGCGCAAGGTGGCTGCCCGCATGATGGAGTTGGGCGTCAAGGGCGAGCTGGAAATCTACGATACCGGCCACCTGGACTTCGCGCTGCGCCTCCTCAAGGAGGGCCTGCTGGTTGAGCCGCTTCAGTTCTCCGTGGTTCTGGGCGTGGACGGCGGCGCCGCGGCCACCCCGGAGAACCTCATCACCCTGGTCAATCGCATGCCCAAGAACGCCATCTGGCAGATGATCGGCATTGGCCGGGCCAACCTGCCGCTGACCACCATCGCCCTGGCGATGGGCGGCAATGCCCGCACCGGCCTCGAAGATACGATCCAGTTCACCAAGGGTGTCCTGGCGGATAACCCCATGCTGGTGCGCCGCCTGGTGGGCGTGGCCAAGGCCATCGGACGCACCCCGGCCACCGTCGAACAGACCGAGCAGATGCTCCAGCTTCCCAAGCTCAAGTAATCTGAGGCAAATCAACCGCCCTCTGAACCCGCAAGGCCTTGCATACGCGGGGCCTTGCGATTTGGTGCGCCCAGCATGGGCGCACTCTTGCGGGTGCAAGTCCCGTCACAAGCTG
>CAYVGW010000129.1:0-12075 GCA_964450895.1 uncultured Occallatibacter sp.
GACGCCGACGGCAACCTCTTCGTCGGCGACCGCAGCGGCACCATCTTCAAAATCGACACCCGCCGCGAGATCTTCGTCCACGCCACCCTCGAACCCAGCGCCGCCGCTTATCACCTGGCCGTCAACGCCCAAGGCACGCTCTTCGTCACCGGTCCCACCCTCTCCTCCAACGACGTGATCTATGCCGTCGAGCCAAACGGCGAGGCCCGCGTCTGGTTCCGCGGCCTCGGCCGTCCGCAGGGTCTTGCCATCAGCCGCGAGGGCGACGTCTATCTCGCCGCCTGCCTCCACGGCCAGCGCGGCGTCGTGCGCGTCACCCCGCAGGGCGAAGCCTCGCTAGTCCTCTCCGGCGCCAACATCGCCGGCCTAGCCTTCTCCCCCCTGGGAACCACCATCCTCGCCACCAGTGACGCAGTTTATGATGTGGACCTCGGAGTTGAAGGCCTGAATCTGTTTTGACAATTCTCAGATTTCTGGTGACAAGCGTAAAGAGAAGCGTTATAGTCTATGCATGATTAAATCGTTCCGGCACGCCGGGCTGGAAAAGTTCTTCAAGTCTGGCAGCAAGGCGGGAATACAGCCGGATCATGCCGGTAAGCTAAACCGTCAATTGACCCGTCTGAATGTAGCAACACAGCCTATTGATATGAATATTGCTGGATGGGTTTTTCACAGATTGAGCGGTAACATGAAGGACTGTTTTGCGGTGAGCGTGAATGGTAACTGGCGTCTGACATTCAAGTTTGAAGGCGAGGACGCGCATTTGGTTGACTATCAGGATTACCACTAGGAGAAAGACGATGACTGAGATGTATAATCCGGCGCACCCTGGTGAATTGTTGCAGGAATGGCTTGAAGGTTTGAACCTGACGCTAACTGAATTCGCCAAGCACATCGGAGTCTCGCGCGTCACGCTCTCCCGCATTGCGAATGGCAAAGCATCCATTACCGCGGAGATGGCTTTGCGATTTTCAGCCGCATTCGGGGATCGGCCCGCAATCTGGATGGCCCTGCAGACCCAGTATGATTTATGGCAAGCAAGCCAAAAAGAAATGCCAAAAATCAAGAAATATCCCATCGCCGCTTAGTAGAGGTTCATCGTTCCTAGGTCTCAGAATCGAGACCTGGGCCACCCGCCAGATTGGTACGAACTATTCATTGTGGGCAAGAAGGACATAGCCTTATGGCACTGATTTTTAAGATCGACGAAAGTTACGATAATGAAAAGTCGATCATGTTGGTGGGTGGATGGATTATGGAAGAAAAACAGTGGGTCGGACTGGAGAAGGACTGGCAAAATTGCATCGACGAAACCAACCAAGCAAATCGACCAGACCAACAAATCTCCGGCTTCCATGCGACTGAGTTAAACGGATTCAAGGATGAATTTAAGAACTGGGATAAGCCAATGAGCGAGGCTTTTACTGGTAAGCTAGTGCACCTGTGGCGGTAAATGTCTACATCGAAATCAGCTTCAGCGCTTGGTGACCATAAACTCAATTTGCGATAAAAACCCCCGCCCCGCGCGATAAACTGAAGCCGAGGGCCATCCTTGAACGGGAACAACCAACCAGAGCGCGAAAAATCTACCGGCATCTCCCACGCATGGCGGGCGCTGCGCCATCGCAACTTCCGCCTCTTCTTCGGCGGCCAGACCATCTCCCTGGTCGGCACGTGGATGACCCGCGTGGCCACCAGTTGGCTGGTCTACCGGCTCACCGGCTCGGCGCTGATGCTGGGCACGATCAGCTTTGCCGGGCAGATTCCCACCTTTCTGCTCGCCCCCTTTGCCGGCGTGCTGGTGGACCGCCTCGACCGCCGCCAGGTGCTTGTCTGGACGCAGGCCATCTCCATGCTCCAGTCGCTCGTCCTGGCCGCGCTCACCCTCTCCGGCCACATCACCATCCCTTGGCTGCTCGGCCTAAGCCTGCTGCAAGGCTGCGTGAACGCCTTCGATATGCCCGGCCGCCAATCCTTCATGGTGATGATGGTGAACGACAAGCGCGACCTGCAAAACGCCATCGCCATCAACTCCTCGATGGTCAACCTCGCCCGCCTGATCGGCCCTTCGCTGGCCGGAATGCTGATCGCCGTCTCCAGCGAGGGATGGTGCTTCCTCATCGACGGCGTCAGCTACATCGCTGTGATTATTTCTCTGTTAATGATGCGCGTAAAAGCGCCCACGGCGCAGCGCAAGGCCACGTCGATGCTCACCGAGCTGGCCGCCGGCTGGGCCTATGTCTCCGGCTTCCTGCCCATCCGCACCATCCTGACGCTCTTTGCGCTGGTCAGCCTCATGGGCATGCCCTACGTAGTGCTGATGCCGATCTTCGCCAAGGTCGTTTTGCACGGCGGCCCGCACACGCTGGGCTTTCTAATGGGTTCGATGGGGTGCGGCGCGCTGCTTTCGGCACTCTCCCTGGCGGCGCGCAAGAACGTGCGCGGTCTGGTGAAAATGATTCCCATCGCGGCTGGAGTTTTTGGTCTGGGTCTGATCGGCCTGGGCCTCTCGCACAGCTTCTGGCTCTCCATGGCCATGGTCTTCATCGCCGGCATGGGCATGATGCAGGGCATGGCCGCCAGCAACACGGTGATTCAGACCATCGTCACCGACGACAAGCGCGGCCGCGTCATGAGTTACTACACGATGGCCTTCATGGGCATGGCGCCCTTCGGCAGCCTGCTCGCCGGAACCATGGCCCACCACTTCGGCGCGCCGCATACCGTGATGATCACCGGCTCGGTGGTGCTCATCGGCGCGGCCTGGTTCTCCACCCGCCTGCCAGCGGTGCGGCGGCAGATTCGGTCGATTTATCTGGAGATGGGCATCATCCCGGCGAAAATTTCGCAGCCGGTCGAGGAGGAAATCGAGCAATGAGCGGGCATGAGCAGCCTTGCCACGACCGATTGTTGCACACCGGCAGTCTTTGCCTTATGCTTTGATGCATGAAAAAACGCGCCCGTTTTCTCTTGCAATTTCTATTTCTTTTGATTTTGCCCCCATTCGCAGTTGCGTCGCCAGTAGTGGAGGCCTATCTGTACAACCCCGTCACGGATCAGATCACGATCAATTATCCGTATCATCGGCGAGCAGATATCTCCCCTTTGAAAGCTTCTCTGAACCTGCTGGGAAGCGGATTTATCGATGGTGAAGGTCAATTGACTTACTCCATCGAAGAGAAGGGCAAGAGTCTTTTCAGCGGATCGATGGCGGTGAAGATCAAAGATGGCCACTTCAATGTGCAACCGGAACTGCCCTCGAAGTTTCCTCAAAGCGATGCAGTGGCGTGGCATTACGATGTGAACGGCGTGGAGCGTACTCATGGAACGAGCGCGCTCAAATGGTCCCGCTTTCACGGCAAGGTGGCTTACAAGAGCGGCACGATGCGCTCCACGTATATTGCCCTGATTCCGCTGCGCTGGGGCGATCCGGGCAGCCTGGATATTCCGGTGGCCGAGGACGGCTCGTTTGACGCGCTGGTTCCCGCGCGCGTCTACGCCGTGGTGAACGTCAATGGGGGCGGCTATCTCTTCGATGCGATGGAGCGGTGGGCCGGCACCTATGATCTGACCCAGGATCGCGAGGATCACTTTGATATAGGCAGGATGGAGATTTATGGACTGCGCGCCTTTGATATGGTGGGCGGCGCGAACACCCTCTATCTGCTTTTCAGGCCTTCGTCGCTGACCAGGGTAATGCATTTTGACGCCGATGGCGATGGCGTGCTGAGTGATACAGAAAGAAAGGCGATGGTCGAGGCCAGCAAAAACTCTGCTACTGTGCTCGGTCCAGAGTTGAAGGCTGAAAATGTCAAAGTATGGTTTGACGGCATGCCGCTGACGGCGGCGCAGATGAACCAGATACCAGAATATGATGGCAATGGCTATTGGCAGGTGAACTATCTGCTGCAATGCCCGCTTGACTCATCCTTGAAAGTTCCCAATCTTTGGCACCACGTCAAGGTTGAGGCCGAGTCGCAGGAGACATTGCGCGGCAAAAGCATTACGGATTTTGGCCAAAGCTCGGTCGATATTCTCTGGCAGAGATAAATGTGTGAGTGCAGGCATTCAAGGAAGAAAAAACAAGGAGCGATAAGAAATTGGAAATCACACTCGAACCGCGCCGCACGGCCATTGTCGTCATCGATCTGCAAAAAGGCATCGCGGGAATGCCGGGTGGCGCGCCGTACACCAAACCCGCCGTCATCGCCAACGCCGCCCGCCTGCTCGCCGCGGCCCGCGTTGTCGGGGCGCAGCCAGTGCTGGTTCATGTGGGTGGCGCGGCGGACGCTTCTGACCGCGTTCACACTCCCACCGATCAGCAAATGCGCTCGACCGGCCCACGACCGCCGGATTGGTCCGAGTTGATCCCCGAACTCAATCAGCAGCCGGGAGACATTATCGTTCTCAAGCGCCAATGGGGCGCGTTTTACGGCACCGATCTTGATCTGCATCTGCGCCGCCGCGGCTTGACGACCATCATCCTCTGCGGCATAGCGACCGAGTTCGGCGTGGAGAGCACCGCCCGCGACGCCCACGAACGCGGCTATGAATTGATTTTCGCCGAGGACGCCATGACCGGCCAAACCGCCGAAAGCCACCAGAACAGCACGACGCGCATCTTCCCGCGCCTGGGCCGCGTCCGCTCCACCGAGGAGATTCTGGCCGCGCTGAAAAGCTAGTGTTTCGACCGCATGAATTGGTCATGAATCATGGACAAGCGCGGGCGAGGACGCCCGCGCGACAGCCGGTCTGGAGACCGGCGCTACAAATAAATGACCACGAACCTCAAGCAGACTGAACCAGAATCGCATCGATACAGGCCAGCTCCTCGGCGGCAAAGCGGAGATTGCCGAGCGCTGCGACGTTCTGCTCAATCTGCTCGACGCGGCTCGCTCCGATCAGCGCCGAAGTCATCCACCCGTCGCGCAGCACCCAGGCCAGCGCCATCTGCGCCAGCGATTGCCCGCGCTGCAACGCCACTTCATTCAGCGCGCGAATCTGCCGCAAGCGATGCGCGTCGATGTCGCTCGTCTTGAGAAACTTTTCTTTCGTCGCCCGTGAATCCGCCGGAATCCCTTGCAAATAACGGTTGGTTAAAAGCCCTTGCGCCAACGGAGTAAAAGCAATCGCCCCCACGCCTTCCTGGCCCAGCACGTCCAGCAGGCCTTGCTCCGGCGCGCGCATGAACATCGAGTACTTGGGCTGATGAATCAGGCAGGGCGTGCCCAGTGCGCGCAAGATTTTGATCGCCGCCGCGGCCTGGCTCGCGCTGTAATTCGAGATGCCCGCATAAAGCGCCTTGCCGCTGCGCACCGCCTGATCCAGCGCACCCATCGTCTCTTCGAGCGGCGTCTCCGGATCGGGCCGATGCGAGTAAAAAATGTCCACGTACTCCAGCCCCAGCCGCTTCAAGCTCTGATCCAAACTGGCCAGCAGATACTTGCGCGATCCCCAGTTGCCGCAAGGCCCCGGCCACATATCGTAGCCGGCCTTGCTGCTGACGATCAACTCGTCGCGATACGGCTTCAAATCCAGAGCAAGAATCCGCCCGAAGTTCTCTTCGGCGCTGCCATACGGCGGGCCGTAGTTATTCGCCAGGTCAAAGTGCGTAATGCCTAGATCGAAGGCCCGCCGCACCATCGCGCGGCCATTCTCGAAGACATCCACGCCGCCGAAGTTATGCCACAGCCCCAGCGAAATGGCCGGCAGCAGCAAGCCGCTCTTGCCGCAGCGCCGGTATTGCATCGTGTCGTAACGTTGTTCGTTGGCGATGTACAAAGGATTCCTCCTTGGATGAAAGATGTGTGGAACGGGAGGTCCACGCTACAGCCGGACTGGAGGCCGGCGCTACGGATTCATGAGGATGGGGTCAATGTCTGAATGGATGTCCGAAGGTGATGACAAATAAACCGATCAGCTCAATCACTCCGCCAATCACAAGAAGGATGCTCACCACACTGATGCCGAGGACGATTCCTCTGGCGCGACGAAAATCCGGTTCATTCGATTGGATGCCTTTGAATTTTATCCACCAGCGAAGGCTCATCCCTGGAACGGCGAAACAGAGAAAGGTCAAGGCCAAAGCGCCCAGCAAGCTGACGAATGGAAGAAGCCCTGCCACAAAAGCGATAGGAACTCCAATGGCCATGATCTTCAGAAAGCTGGCGTCGCTGCACGCCTGATTGACGCGCGTCATCAGTTCCGCGGCCTCCTCCGCCGCGCCTGCATCCACAGGCGCTCCGCAGAAGCGGCAGAACTCCGCCGAGGTGTCGATGGTCTCCTTGCATTTGGGACACGGAAAGATCCGTGCCCCATCGTTGCCGCTGATGCTTTCAAACATTCCGAACTCTCCCGAAATAATTCTTGTGCGGCAGCCCGATCCCGGAACTCCGCATTCATTTCCATGCAAGAATACACCTTGCGCTTTGCTGATTGCAGCGTGGAGATTTTCCGCTTGTTTGAATCGTTGCCCAGGATGCGGGAATCCAAAGAAGCGGGAGTTCCATCATGGCGCACGAACTGCTGACCGCACGGCTGGCGCGCAAGGAGTGCATCTCCGAAGTCGCCCAGTGCTACCACTTCGTTTTCGTCCTTGACGAGTTGACGAGTTTTCCCTTTGCCGCTGGCCAGTTCATCTCCGCCGTGGCTCCGGACGCCAACGGCAAAGTGCAGACGCGCGCTTACTCGCTGGCCTCCGCGCCCAGCAAAAATCAATTCGAGCTGTGCGTGAATCGCGTCGAGGAGGGCTTCTTCTCCAATCATCTGGCCGATCTTCCCGACCTGCCCATCGGGGCGGAGATTCAAATCCATGGCCCTCACGGCCACTTCATCCTCCATGAACCCATCACCGACTCGATTCTTGTAGCCACCGGCACAGGCATTGCGCCGATGCGCGGTTATTTGCAGTGGCTCTTCCCGGCGGACGGCCCGGACCGCAGCAACAGCAAGCAAATCTGGCTGGTCTACGGCACGCGCCACGAGAGCGACATCTACTATCAGGCCGAATTTGAAGCCCTCGCCGCGCGCCACCCAAACTTCCATTACCTACCCACGCTGAGCCGCGCTCTGGAGAGCTGGACCGGCCTGCGCGGCTACGTCCAGGAACACGTCGCTCGCATCCTCGAAGAGCGCGCCGCCCGCCTCGGCCAGCCCTTTCCCGCGCCGCCCCCCGATCCCTCCATCCCCGCCTCCGAACTGAGCTTCGACATTTACGCCTACATCTGCGGACTCAACGAGATGGTCTCCAGCGTGCGCGAGCGGCTAACCAGTTTCGGCTGGCAGCGCAAACAGATTGTTTTTGAGCGCTACGACTGAAGAGCCGCTCGAGGCTGTTTTTAGCACCCTATGTCCTGGAGCGGACGCTCCTCTTCTCCTTTGGATGTGATTGTTCTCATTTAAGGCAGTTTGCACATTTTTAACAACACTTAGGTAATACCCTTCCCCCCGCTCCTGTTAACGCCAATTCTGTCCAAGGCCGATAACCAGAGCATGAAACTGCTTCGCTTTCTTCTCCAGATCGAGTTGCTGGTTGCTCTGGGGCTGACTTTTACGGCCCAGCCCGCGCTGGGCGCGCCGCCGGAAGTTTCGCCAAGGGTATTAGGCGCAGTTGACGACAGCGAGCGCGTCGTCCTGGGCGGCAACTCGCATCCATCTTCCCGTATTGGAGTTTTCCAACCCAGCCTCCAATCCTCCTCCCGTATCGACCAGGGAGCGGTGGAAGACTCCCTGCCCGCCGGGCGGATGCTACTGATGCTGCGCCGCTCCCCGGAGCAGGAAGACGCGCTGCGCGAGTTTATTCAGGCGGCGCACACCCCCGGCGATCCCTCCTATCATCACTGGCTCAAGCCGGAGGAGTTCGGACGCCTCTACGGTCCGGCTGACTCGGATGTGGCAGCCGTGACCGCCTGGCTGCAATCGCATGGCCTGACCGTCAACCAGGTTCACGCCGGACGGCTGGCGGTTGAGTTCTCCGGAAGCGCGGGCCAGGTGAGCGATGCCTTTCAGACCGAGATTCACCGCTATCAGATCAATGGCCAAACGCACTTGGCCAACGCCACCGCTCCATCGGTCCCCGCCGCGCTTGCCCCGGTCATCGCCGGACTGGCGCCGGTCAGCGACGTTCACCCGCAACCCCACCTGAAGGTGCTGGGCCCGGCGCAGTTCGACGCCAAGACCCACCAGGCTACGCCGCAGTGGACTTACCCAGTGACGGGCGGAGTGGTCTTTGTAATGGCTCCAGGCGACTTTGCCGTGCAGTACGACATCAATCCGGTCTACAAAAACGGATTTACCGGCACAGGCCAGACCATTGCCATCATCAGCGCCTCGAATGTGGACCTCAGCATGGTCCAGGCCTACCAGAGCCTCTTCGGGATGACGGCAAACCTGCCCCAGGTGGTGGTGGATGGAGAAGATCCCGGCGTGAATGACGCCGCCACCGAAGCCTATCTGGACATTGAGGTTGCGGGATCGGTGGCTCCCGGCGCCCGGGTGCTGCTGTACACTTCGGCGGGCACCGCCACCACCGACGGACTGTCGCTGGCCGCATTGCGCGCCGTCGAAGACGATCAGGCCAGCGTCATCAGCACCAGCTACGGCGAATGCGAGTCGCTGTTGGGCCAAAGCGGCAACGCCTTCTGGAGCGCGCTCTGGCAGCAGGCCGCCGCGCAGGGCCAAACGGCCTTTGTTTCGACGGGCGACGGCGGCTCGGCCGGATGCGACGACTTCGACACGCAATCGGTGGCCTACTACGGACTGGCGGTCAACGGCATCGCTTCCACGCCCTACAATGTCGCGGTGGGCGGCACGGACTTTTATTACAGCAGTTACGCCGGCGCCTCCACGGCCATCAACACGCAACTGAGTACCTACTGGTCTGCCGCCACCACCTCACCGGGCGTAAGCCTCAAGCAGACCATCCCCGAACAAACCTGGAATGATTTTTTCGGCTATAACCTGGCCGATGGCGGCAACCCCGCCAATCTGGCCAGCCAAGTGATCGTCGCCGGCAGCGGCGGAGCCAGCCGAGATGCGTACTATCCGGGCAGCTCCACGGTTGGCCAAGGCTACCCCAAGCCGGCTTGGCAGACGGGCGCCGGCGTTCCCGCCGATGGCGTGCGCGACCTGCCGGACGTCTCCCTCTTTGCCGCCAACGGCTACAACTACAGCTTCTACCCCATCTGCGCCACCCCCGGCGACTGCTCCAGCGCCAATTTGACCAGCAGCGGTACGGTGGTCGTCACCGGAGTGGGAGGCACCTCGGTCGCCTCTCCGTCGATGGCCGCCATTCAGGCCCTGATTAATCAGAGCGTGGGCAGTTGGCAGGGGCAGGCCGACTTCATCTACTATCCGCTGGCTGCCAAGCAGCCAACCGCCTTCCACGATGTAACCGCCGGCGGCAACCAGGTGCTTTGCTACTCCGGCACAACCAACTGCGTCGCCGGCTCCTCGGCCAGCAACTCCACCGGCTTCAGCGTCGAGAGCGGCTACTCCGCCGGCACAGGATACGATCTGGCCACCGGCTTGGGATCGCTGGACGTGGCCAAGCTGGTTCAGTACTGGAGCAGCGTCGTCCTCACGCCCACCACCACCACCCTCAGCGTTAGCCCCACCAGCTTGGTCCATGGCAAAACGGCGACGATCTCCGGAACCGTTGCGCGCTCTAGCGGATCAGGAACGCCCACCGGCGCCGTCAGCCTGACCGGCAACGACGGCGTCTCTCATTACGCCAGCATCGACGCCGGCGCGCTCAGCGCGGGCAGCTTCTACGCGCTGGTGGACAATCTGCCCGGCGGCACTTATCAGCTCACCGCCTCTTACGGCGGCGACGGCACATTCGCCGCCAGCAAATCTACGCCCGTCACCGTCACCATCACCCCGGAGAGCGATACGCTGGCTGCCACCGCCTGGGCGTGGAACCCCTCTGATCTGAATCTTTACGCTCTCACTCCGGGTATCAGCTTGCCCTACGGCGCGCAAATCTACCTGGATGCGCAGCCCGTCAGCTCGAACGCCACCATCTCCACGCAGCCCACCCCCGCCACGGGAACCGTCACCTTCACCGACACGCTGGGAACAGCGGTGACCACCTCCACCCAGCCGCTGAACGCCGCTGGCATGGCCGAGTGGTCCACGGGCGTCTTTGCCCCCGGCAGCCACACCATCAGCGAGTCCTACTCCGGCGACCCCAGCTATAACCCCTCCACCGCCGCCAGCGCCGCCTCGTTCACGGTGACGCCCGGCAGCACCAGCCTCACCGTCAAGCCGCTGGTGACGAGCGTGGCTGCGGGATCAAGCGTGGCCGTCGATGTGCAGCTCAACACCGGCTACCTGTCGCTCTATGGGGCTTTGCCCACCGGCAACGTCACCGTCAAATTGGGCACGCAAACGGCCACCGCCGCCTGGCAGCCCTACGGTCCGGGCGGCGCCGCGATCCTGGAGGCAGTGGTCACTTTCAGCAGCGTTTCCGCGGGCATTCTGCCGGTTTCCGCCTCCTATGCCGGCGACAGCAACTGGCTGGGAAGCAGCGCCAACGGCGGATCGGTTACGGCAACGGCCAGCAAGCTCACGCCCACCGTAACGCTCACCACCACCGCGGCCAATCCAGCGCCCAGCCAGAATGTTACGCTCACCGCCACAGTGGCTGGAACGTCCGGCTCGGCAACTCCCACCGGAACAGTAGCTTTTTTCACCGACAGTCAGAGCATCAAACTTACCGCAACGCTCGTCAACGGCTCGGTCGCGCTGACCATTCCCGCCTACAGCCTCGCCAATGGAACCAACATCTTCACCGCTGTTTACCAAGGCAACAGCACCTACACCACCGCCGCCTCCAACGCCGTCAACGTCACCGTCGCCCAATCGGATTTCTCTCTGACCACGCAGAATGCCGAGCTGCAAGTCTCTCCCTCCGGATCGGGCATCAGCACGCTGGCGCTGGCGCCGCTCAACGGCTTCAGCGGAAGCGTCACGCTCACTTCCAGCGCGGCCGCCGGACTTACGGTAACGCCAGCCGCGGCCACTTTGACGCTGAGCGCGCCCGCAACCGATGCACTCACCATCACAGTCGCGGCCTCGATGGCAACGGGAATCTACCCCCTCGCTATCACCGCATCAGGCGGCGGCCACGTTCATACCGCGCAGATCCTGCTCCGGGTGCTGGCCGTTGCCGCGCCACTCTTCACTCCGGCGGCGGGCAGCTACAACGCGGGCCAAACGGTTGCCCTCAGCGACGCCACCGCTGGGTCAACCATCTACTACACCACCAACGGAAGCGCGCCCACCACCAGCGCCACCAAGTACTCCAGCGCCATCACCGTCGCGGCGACGGAGACCATTCAGGCCATCGCCGTGACCAGCAGCGCATCCTCCTCGATCGTCTCGGCTACCTACACCATCCTCTATCCTCCCTTTGGAAACCTCGATTCGGCGGTGGACAGCAAGACCGGAAGCACCACCGTCTCCCAGAACGATTCGCTGGTTGTCACCGGGTGGGTCGCCGACCAGACCGATGGCGCACCGCTGGGCAACGTAAAGGTCTACATCGATGGAAACCTCTTTGGAACCCCTACCCTTGGCCTGGCGCGCCCAGATGTGGCTGCCTATTTCAAAAACACCGCATACACCAATAGCGGCTTCCAGCTCACTGCTTCAGCGGCCTCAATCTCTCCAGGCACGCACGCCGTCACCGTGACGGCCATCGACTCCGGCGGACGCTCGACCACCCTCGGGCCGCTTTCCATCACCGTCACCGGCGGTCCGCCCATCGGAAACCTCGAAGTCGCCGCGGATAGCACCACGGGCAGCAGTACCATTCCGCAAATCGACTCCTTGTTCGTCCGCGGATGGGTGGCCGATCCCATCGACGGTTCACCCATGAGCAACGTCAAGGTCTACATCGACGGAAACTACTTCGGCACACCTGCATTGGGCTTCTCCCGCCCAGATGTTGCGGCCTACTTCGGCAATCAAGCCTATGCCTACTCCGGATTCAGCCTCACCGCCTCGGCCGCGTCACTCTCCGCCGGCTCGCACGCCGTCACCGTCGTGGCCATCGACTCCGGCGGACGCTCG
>CAYVGW010000130.1:0-11973 GCA_964450895.1 uncultured Occallatibacter sp.
ATAGACGGCGATACTGCGGAAGTGAGCCGGATCGGGACGGAAGCTGAGCATGCCCAGCTCGAAGGTGCGCAGATTCAGCTCGTCGGGAATATGCGAGGCCAGCATGCGATGCACGGCGACGGTGATCTGCGGAAACGCACGCCGGTAGCGGTCGATGGCCGGCAGCAGATAGATGCAGGTGTACTCGTTGGCGGCCAGTTGCAGGCGACCGCTCTCCAGGCTCTTCAGTTCACCGAGAGCGCTCGATGCCTCGCGGCGCAGGGCGAGCAGGCGAAGCGCGTAGTCGCGCAGTAGCACGCCGGCCGCAGTCAGAGAGCCATCGCGGGCGGCGCGGTCAAAGAGCGTTTCTCCGGTATCCGCTTCGAGCTTGCGGATGACCTGGCTGATGGCCGGCTGCGTGCGATGCAGGCGCATGGCCGCCCGAGAGAAGCTGCGCTCCTCGGCCACGGCGAGGAAGGTTTCCAACTGATGCAACTCCATAAAAGGCTCCCGACTGCGGTTTCTTTATCATAATAATAATTAATCGCTTCTCAAAGAATTATAAATTTGCGTTATGGGAGTCCGGTACGGAAGAATGGGATCAATCACAAGAGGCGCTCCCGTGACAGACACGATCAAATCCGGCAATCAAGTATTCTTCTTCGACACCACACTGCGCGACGGCGAGCAATCGCCGGGATGCTCGATGACCACGCAGGAAAAGCTGACCATGGCGCACGCTCTCGAAGACCTCGGCGTGGACATCATCGAGGCCGGATTCGCCATGGCCTCGGAGGGCGACTTCGCGGCCATCGCCACGATCACGCAGGCGATTCATCAGCCGCGCATTGCATCGCTGGCCCGCGCGAAAAAGGAAGACATCGAGATGGCCGCGCGCGCACTGCAATTTGCCGACCGCGCCCGCATTCATGTCTTCCTGGCGTCGAGCGATCTGCATCTGGAGTACAAACTGAAGATCAGCCGCGCTGAAGCGTTGGACCTGACCGGCGAATCGGTTCGTCTGGCGCGCGCTCTGGTGGATGATGTGGAGTTCTCGCCGGAGGATGCAACGCGCTCGGATCGCGATTTCCTGGTGGAGATGGTGCGCATCGCCATCGAGGCCGGGGCGACGACGATCAATATGCCCGACACGGTGGGCTACACCACGCCCGATGAGTATGGGCAGCTCTTCCGCGAGGTGCGCGAGCGCATCCCGGCGATTGACGCGCAGGGGATCATTCTCTCCTCGCACTGCCACGACGATCTGGGGCTGGCTGTCGCCAACTCGCTGGCCGCGGTATCGGCGGGCGCGCGGCAGGTGGAATGCACCATCAACGGCATCGGCGAGCGGGCCGGCAATGCGGCGCTGGAGGAGATTGCCGCTGCGCTGTATGTGCGCGGCGACCGCTATGGTGTGAAGAGCGGCCTCAACCTAAGCCAGATTTATCCCGCCAGCCAGGTGCTGGGCCAGCTCATCACCTTCCGGCCTTCGCCGAACAAGGCCATCGTCGGCGACAACGCCTTTGCGCATGAGTCCGGCATTCATCAGCATGGAATGCTGGCCAATCCGCTCTGCTACGAGATTATGACCCCGGCGCTGGTGGGCGTGGCGCACAATCACTTGGTGCTGGGCAAGCACTCCGGCCGCGCGGCGCTGCGCAACCGCATCGAGCAGTTGGGCTACACGCTGACCCGCGAGGAGTTGCAGCATACCTACTATCGCTTTGTGGCGCTGGCCGACCGCAAGAAGAACATCTACGACTTCGATCTGGTCGGCCTGCTGCCGGATTCGGTACGCGAAAAGCGCCGGGAACCCGTCTCTGAACTGGATTGAGTTGCCGCCCGCCCACTGGAGTGGCAGGCAGACGGGAAAACCCTCTACAATCGAAGCAGAGAGAGAACGCATGAAACTGAATGTTTTAGTCACGGCCGGAGACGGTATCGGCCCGGAAGTTACGCGCGAAGCGGTTGCTGTGCTGCAAGAGGCCGCGGCCGGTCATGAAATTGTGATTACCGAGCGCCGCATCGGCGGCATCGCCATCACCACGGACGGCACGCCGCTGCCTCAGGAGACGCTGGACGCGGCGCTGGCCTCGGACGCGGTTTTGCTGGGCGCAGTGGGCGGCAACGAGTTCAATTCAATGGCGCCGGACAAGCGTCCCGAGGCTGGTTTGCTGGGCCTGCGCGCGGCGCTGGGCGGATTCGCCAATCTTCGTCCTGCCTTCGCGCTCAAGGAACTTGCGGTCAATAGCCCGTTGCGGCCTGAAGTGATCGACGGCGCGGATATTTTGTTTGTGCGCGAGCTGCTGGGCGGCGCGTACTTCGGCAAGCCGCGCGAGTGGAACAAAGAGACGGGCGTCGCCTTCAACACCATGATTTATTCGCGCGAAGAAGTGGCGCGCGTGGCGCGGATCGCCTTCCAGCTTGCGCAAAAGCGGCGCAAGAAGCTGTGCAGCGTGGACAAGGCGAATGTGCTGGAGGTCTCGCAGTTGTGGCGCGCGGTGGTGATTGAAGTGGGCAAGGATTTCCCGGATGTGGCGCTGGAGCATCAGTACGTGGATGCGATGGCCATGCACTTGATGAATCGTCCGCGCGACTTTGACGTGGTGGTCACGGAGAATTTGTTCGGCGATATTCTCAGCGATGAATCGGGCGTGATTACCGGCTCGCTGGGAATGCTGCCCTCGGCGACGATCGGCGGCAAGGTGAATTTGTATGAGCCGATTCACGGCTCGGCGCCGGACATTGCCGGCAAGGGGCTGGCGAATCCGCTGGGCGCGATTCTGACCAGCGCGCTGATTCTGCGTCACTCGGCGGGGCTGGAGACCGAGGCCGCGGCGATTGAAACCGCGGTGCGCAAGGTGCTGGAGCAGGGCTTCCGCACGGCTGATCTGGTTCGCGGCAAGGATCATGGATACAAAGTTCTTTCGACTACCGAGATGGGCGCGAAGGTGCGCGAGACGGTGAAGAAGCTTTTGAAGTAAGTTTGTAGATTCCCACCCTAGCCGCAAAAACAAAGACGCGACGAGGGTGGGGTGTTCGGCTTGGGGGGCCTAATCGTGAACGAGGAAGTGGAAATCCGAGCGGAGATTGAGAAACGGAAGCGAAGGGCCTGGGAAACAGGGATTGTAATCAACGTCTTCAGGTTGTTTCACGAGCGACTAGGCGACTTTACACCTAACACCGATTACCGCGAATATCAGTTGCCGGACTCGGTAAGGAACGTGGCAGTTACCATGTCGGGGAAGACTGGGAAATCCGTTGAGATCTTCTTTGAAGAACGTTCCTACAAGTTCATTTCAGAGATCACGGTTTGGCCAGACCCGACTTCCGAGGGTGGCGAAACAATCCGGTCGGAACTCCGCTTGAGAGGCGACAGAAAGCTTCTGTTGGAACTTGAATGTAGCAGGACAACACCGATCTTCGGTAGGGAATACATTTACGGGAGGGATCTGAGGGTTGATGAGGTTCTGGCATTTGTCGAAGGTCCATGGGTGCAGGAGATCAATGACTTCGCAGGCAAAGTCTTTTGCGCCGAGGACATGCAAAAGACGAAGATGCGAGAGGAACAGAAGCAGCGTGAATTGCAGGAAATGAAGATGCGATTTGGACTGTGAATTCTTGTTTTCGGGTGAAACCAAATACGGACGCAAATGCGGTCAGTGTCAACCAATCGCGATTGGTGTTTTGGCGAAGGGATTGCGCTCACCCCTCTGTTGTTCTAGCCTGTGAATCATGCGAGTTGCCGAGGTGCCATCAGAATTGGAGAACACCCGGGACACGACGACAGGAGGAAATTGCGATGCGTGAAGAGAAAATGAAGGAAACCTTAGAGCGTGCTGATTTTTCCATCGAGATCAGTGCCGGTTCGGATGCGCAAAAACCAAAGGTAACGATTTGGCTTGCAGCCGATAGCTCAATGCAAACAGAGGTGACAAAGTACCAGAATCTTCAACAGCTTGCCGATGCCCTCGTGGAATTGGGAGAGGACCGGAGAACAGTGGAAAACGATTTTGAGCGTATTAACACTGCCTATGCTCATGTTGAGGGCGTTGCAATGGCCGGGGAACCTGCTGGTTACACGCCAAATATAACAGTTGCACAGGCCACGGATTTTGGTTGGGTAGATTGAACATGGGTACCCCACCTTCGCAGCGCACTTGTTTTTGCGGCTAGGGTGGGATCAACAAGCACTGAACGCTTTGAACACAGGGAGTCCGATGAGCACCGAAGCAAAAACATTATTTGAGAAGGTCTGGGAGAAGCACGTGGTGGTTGAGCCCGCGGGCGAGCCTACCGTGCTGTACATCGACCTGCAACTGCTGCACGAGGTGACCTCGCCGCAGGCCTTCGAGGGACTGCGTTTGGCGGGCCGCAAGGTGCGGCGCCCCGACCGATGTATCGCGACCGTCGATCACAACATTCCCACGACCATCGAGGGCCGTCTGAATGTTTTGGATCAGATCGCGGTCAAGCAGATGGCCGCGATGCGCGCCAACTGCGCGGAGTTTGGCGTGGAGCTCTTCGACGTGGATTCGCCGGATCAAGGCGTGGTTCACATCATCGGGCCGGAGCTTGGATTCACCAAGCCGGGCATGACAATTGTCTGCGGCGACTCGCACACGGCGACGCACGGAGCCTTCGGCGCGCTGGCCTTCGGCATCGGCACCAGCGAAGTGGAGCACGTGCTGGCCACGCAGACGCTGCCGCAATCCAAGCCCAAGACCTTCCGCATCACTGTCGAAGGCGAGTTGGCGCACGGCGTGACGGCGAAGGACATGATTCTGGCCATCATTGGCGAGATCGGCACCGACGGCGCAACGGGCTACGTGATCGAGTACGCCGGTTCGGCGATTCGCTCACTCTCCATGGAAGGCCGCATGACGGTCTGCAATATGAGCATTGAGGCCGGCGCAAGGGCGGGAATGATCGCTCCCGATGCTACGACCTTTGCCTACCTCAAGGGTCTGCGCCACTCGCCGAAGGGCGAAGCGTGGGACGAGGCGGTCAGCGAGTGGAGCAAGCTGGTCAGCGACGAGGGCGCGAAGTTTGATCGCGAGCTGACGATTGATGCATCAAAGCTGACGCCGTACGTGAGTTGGGGAACGAGTCCGGGCATGGTTGCGCCGATCACGGCTCAAGTGCCTGATCCGGCGACCGCCAAGAGCGAGATCGAGCGTAACAGCATGAAGCGCGCGCTGGAATACATGGATCTGAAGGCCGGCACGCCGTTGACGGCCATTCAAATCAGCCGCGTCTTCATTGGCTCCTGCACTAACGGGCGCATTGAAGATATGCGCGCGGCGGCGAAGATTGCCGCGGGCTACCAAGTCAGCCCGCAGGTGAGCGCGATGGTGGTTCCCGGCTCGCAGGCGGTGAAGGCGCAGGCCGAGAAAGAGGGCTTGGACCGCATCTTCCGCGCGGCGGGCTTTGAGTGGCGCGAACCCGGCTGCTCGATGTGCCTTGCGATGAATCCCGACATTCTGCAACCCGGCGAGCGCTGCGCTTCGACCAGCAACCGCAACTTTGAAGGCCGCCAGGGCCGCGACAGCCGCACGCATCTGGTTTCGCCGGAGATGGCCGCCGCGGCCGCGATTACAGGGCATTTTGTAGACATTCGCACCTGGGAGGTGAAGGCCTAATGGAAAAGTTTACAACGCTTACATCGCTGACCATGCCGCTGGATCGCACCAACGTGGACACCGACCAGATCATTCCCAAGCAGTTTTTGAAGCGCATCGAGCGCACCGGCTACGGCGAGTTTTTGTTCTATGATTGGCGCAACAACGCAGCCGGTCAGCCTGATCCTGCCTTCGTGCTGAACGATCCACGCTACAAGGGCGCGCGGATTCTGATCGCGGGCAAGAACTTTGCCTGCGGATCAAGCCGCGAGCACGCCGCATGGGCGCTGGAAAACTTTGGGTTTCGCGTAGTGATTGCGCCGAGTTTTGCGGATATTTTCTTCTCGAACGCGGGCAAGAACGGCATTGTGCTGGTTCGTTTGAGCGAAGAGCAGGTGGCTGAGCTGCTGCACAAGGCGCAGACCATTCCGGGCTATCAGCTCACTGTTTCGCTGGAAGATCAGACTGTCACTGACACGCTCGGCTTCAAGGCGAGCTTTGAAGTGGATGCCTTCCGCAAGTTCTGTTTGATCGAGGGGCTGGACGACATCGGACTCACGCTGCGGCATGCGGCGGCGCTCGATGCCTTTGAAGCCAAGCACGATCAGGCTGGTTGGTTGAAGGCGAAGTAGAAGCTCGGTTAGCGGTTAACGGAGCTTGCGTTTAGACCACTTGAGTTGGTAATGAATCATGGGCAAGTGCGGGCGAGGACGCCCGCACAACAGCCGGTCAGGAGACCGGCGCTACATTTACGCGGCCACGGTACTAGAAGCTCAACAGGAGGCTTTTCATGGGAAACGACGCGAACACGCAAGCACTGAATCAACCGCCCGCGCGCCTGACGGGCGCGGAGATTGTGTGGGCCACGCTGGCGGGCGAGGGCGTCACGGACGTCTTCGGCTATCCGGGCGGCGCCATTCTGCCCGTCTACGACGCGCTGCGCAAGTTCCCCATTCACCACACGCTGGTGCGGCACGAGCAGGGCGCGGCGCACATGGCCGACGGCTATTCGCGCGCATCAGGCAAGGTAGGCGTTTGCATTGCTACCAGCGGACCGGGCGCGACGAATCTGGTCACCGGCATTGCCACGGCGATGCTGGATTCGATTCCGATGGTCTGCATCACGGGTAATGTGTCGAGCAAAGTTCTCGGCTCGGACGCCTTTCAGGAAGTGGACATCACCGGCATCACATTGCCGGTGACCAAGCATAACTTCCTGGTCAATCGCGCGGAAGATATTGCACCGGCGATTCGCGCGGCCTTTCAGATTGCGGCTTCGGCGCGGCCTGGGCCGGTGCTGGTGGATATCACCAAGGATGCGCAGCAGGCCACGGCGATCTTTGATTTTGAAGCCGCCAAGCCGCGCCCGCATCGCATTCATCCGATGCGCAAGGTTGAAGAGTCTGGATTGGCGCAGGCTGTGGATCTGATCAAGAACGCCAAGCGGCCCGTGATCCTCGCCGGTCATGGCGTGATCGAATCCGGCGCAATGGAGCAGGTGCGCACGCTGGCTGAGCGCACGCAGACTCCCGTGGCGCTGACGCTGCTGGGCTTGGGCGCGTTCCCCGCTTCGCATCCGCTGAATCTGGGCATGATGGGGATGCACGGCGACGCCTGTGCGAACCATGCCATTCAAGATGCCGATCTGCTGATCGCTTGCGGAATGCGCTTTGACGATCGCGTCACCGGAACCCCTTCGACGTATGCACTCAAGGCGAAGAAGATTCACATTGAAGTGGACCCGGCCGAGGTGAACAAGAACATCAAAGTGGATGTTGCGCTGATCGGCGATCTGCGCGAAGTGCTTGAAGAACTGCTGCCGCGCATCGGCAGCCGCGACGGCGCCGCGTGGCTCAAGACGACTGACGGTTTCAAGGACGAAGTCGCTAATCGCGACATCAAGAATCTGGCTGAATCCGGCCATCTCTACGCAGCGCATGTGATTCACGACATCTGGCGCATCACCGGCGGCAAGGCTGTGATCGTCACCGATGTGGGCCAGCATCAAATGTGGGAGGCGCAGTATTATCACCACGAGACGCCGCGCTCGCTGATTACCTCCGGCGGGTTGGGCACAATGGGCTTTTCGCTGCCCGCCGCCATCGGCGCAAAGACTGCCTGCCCGGAGAAAGAGGTCTGGGTGATCGTCGGCGACGGCGGCTTCCAGATGACCGCCTGCGAGTTGGCGACGATTGTTCAGGAAGGGATCAAGATCAACATCGCCGTGATCAACAACGGCTACTTGGGCATGGTGCGCCAGTGGCAGGAGTTTTTCTACGAGCGCAACTACGAGGCCACGCCGATGGTCTCGCCCGACTTCGTCAAGCTGGCCGATGCGCACGGCATTGCCGGCCTCACCGTCCACACGCGAGGCGATGTGGAGAAGGCCGTCAATACGGCTCGCAACGCGCCGGGCACATTCCTGCTCAACTTCAAGGTCGAGAAGGAAGACGCGGTTTACCCGATGGTCTCCGCCGGCTCCGCACTGCATGAGATGATTCGCCGTCCGGGAAAAGACTAGGGATCAGTGGTCAGGGATCAGGGATCAGAAAATACCGGGCTGATACTGTCCTGTAAACTTTTCACACTGTTTTTTCAAAGAAGATGCACGGGATATTGGAGGTTTTCAAGGACAAGGATTATGTTGAACGAACTGATCCCTGATCCCTGACCACTGATCCCTGAAAGGCCTTTTATGATGCACACATTCGTAGCTTACGTGGAAGATCTGCCGGGCGTGCTGACGCGCGTGGCTTCGCTCTTCCGGCGCTTGAACATCAACATCCATTCGCTCACCGTGGGGCGCAGTGAACGTGCAGGTCTGTCGCGCATGACCGTGGTCTGCGAGGCTTCGGCCGAGGCCGGACACCGCATCCAGGCCAGTTTGTATAAACTGGAGAATGTTGTGAATGTGGACGACATTGCGCAAGCGCCTTCGGTGACGCGCGAGCTGGCGCTCATCAAAGTGGCCGCCACGCCGCGCACGCGCTCGCAGGTCTTCGAACTGGTCGAGGTCTTTCGCGCGCGCATTGTCGATCTGGCGCCGGAGTCGATGATTATCGAAATGACCGGCGTGGAGAGCAAGATCGAAGGGCTGATTCAGGTGCTCAACGAAGGCGAGGAGCGCATTCTGGAGATCTGCCGCAGCGGCAAGCTGACCATGCGCCGCGGCCATCACACCAGCGGCGTGCTGAAGGCGATGAGCGTCGGCGCGGATGAGCCTGCCGAAGATACTGTGGAAGTGGGCGTAGTCGGGCCTGAGTAATTTCCTAGTACTGTCATCCTGAGCGAGCGAAGCGAGTCGAAGGCCCTGCGGTTGCTTTTCATCGATGCGTGCCGAATTTCCAAAAACATTAACCATTCAAGCAAAGGAAAAGTGAGAAAACCATGGCGAAGACGTATTACGATCACGATGCCGACCTATCCCTGATTCAAGCCAAGAAGGTAGCCATCATCGGCTACGGCTCGCAGGGGCACGCCCACGCTCTCAACCTCAAGGACTCCGGCGTCCACGTCAAGGTGGGCCTTGCCGCGAACTCCAAGTCCATCGCCAAGGCGCAGAAGGCCGGCCTGGAAGTGACCACCGTCGCCGAGGCCACTAAGTGGGCCGACGTGATTATGGTCCTGGTTCCCGATCAGACGGCGGCCAAACTCTACGCCGAAGAGATCGGTCCGAACCTCAGCGCGGGCAAGATGCTCATGTTTGCGCACGGCTTCAACATCCATTACAAGACCATCGTTCCGCCTGAGGGCATCGACGTCGGTATGGCCGCGCCCAAGTCGCCCGGCCATCGTGTGCGCGAGGTCTTCACCGAGGGCGGCGGCGTGCCGGGCCTCATCGCCGTGCAGCAGGATGCGACCGGCAAGGCCCACGCGCTCAATCTCAGCTACCTCAAGGGCATCGGCTGCACCCGCGCCGGCGTGCTGGAGACCACATTCAAGGAAGAAACCGAGACCGATCTCTTCGGCGAGCAGGCGGTGCTCTGCGGCGGCGTCAGCGCGCTGATCAAGGCTGGCTTCGAGACGCTGGTCGAGGCCGGCTATCAGCCGGAGAGCGCCTACTTCGAGTGCCTCCACGAACTCAAGCTCATCGTCGACCTAATCTATCGCGGCGGCTTGGCTTACATGCGCTACTCTATCAGCGACACCGCCGAGTGGGGCGATTACGTCTCTGGGCCGCGCATCATCAACGACGAGAGCCGCAAGGCGATGCGCGCGATTCTGCACGAGATTCAGGACGGCAGCTTTGCCAAGCGCTTCCTGGCCGACCAGAACTCCGGCCGCAAGGAGTTCACGGCCTTCCGCGAAGCAGAAGCCAAGCATCCGGTCGAGATCGTAGGCAAGCAACTGCGTGCCGCCATGCCGTTCCTTGATCCGGTTTCGGTTGAGGAAGTGGCCAAGAACAGGTAGTTCGGAGTGTTGCCGGCTTTTCGCCTTCAGCTATCAGCTATCCGCTTTTAGCTGGAGGCGGGACATTGATTCATGCGACGCAGTTATCCATCGCAAATGAACAAGATAAAATCTACTTAAAATTAATAAGTATCCCCTTCAAGAATTGACTGGATTTCAATCATCTGAAATCGTCAAAGTCCTTCGTTACCGGCCGGAAGTTGCTTCGCTTAGTCTACGTAAAGAATCTGTTCGTCAGCCAAGGAACACCGGCGGGTGAGTCGCTCCCTGTCGAGAAGTTCCACCATGCCGGCCCAAACGCAGGTAACTCTCCGGTCGAGATCAAGAACTTATGCTTCATTCAAAGCGATACAGCCAACGCAGTTGTCGTTTTAGCAAGAGCTCACACCTAACTCCGCAACAGTTGATCGGCTGTCATTTTGCCCCTCAACAGAAAAGCGCCGCTCAAAGGCGGCGCTTTTCTGTTTGGTTGACAACTTCTACTGAGAACACGTTCCGGAATACGGGATCGAACTCATGAACGCGTCATAGTGTACTTCGCCCGTCGAGCCAATACTGGCGGCGATGAACATGCCGCCCATCTGGTTGCCTCCGCTCAGCTTGGCGTAAGGAGCTAGAAGAGCTGCATCAAACTGTGCGTTGATTGTCACTGTGGTTGCAGAGACAAAATTGAACAGAATGCTGCTGGCGTTTGAGTCGGTTACCGTGGATCCGTTGTAGTAGATGCTGCTTTGCAGCGTGTCGCTCGTGCCGGCGACATTCACGATCACAGTGGAGCCGGCCGGCACAACAATATCAAGATTGTTGCTGCCTTGGAACTGCGCCTGCGTCAGGTTAAAGATGTTAGTCGACGTGCTTGTACCATAAAGCACAAGCCAGGATGGGTTGTAGTGCGTGCTACTTGAGGGACAGCCTCCTCCCGCGACAATCAATCCAGAACTGTTCACGGAACAAATAACTCCGTTCGCGGTCAGACCGGCCAATTGCTTGGTAAGAGAATACATCTCTGTCTGAAGGGTTGAGAAATTGATCGGGGAAGTTCCGCCGGTCACAAGTTTTGAATTCTTGTATGGGCTTCCCGAGTAGTTTTCATTTGCAAAGTTGAAGCTGGCACTGGTCGGAGTGGACGAATACACGTTGCCGCCTCCATTGATATTGAAGGAGTTGCTCGCGCTGATTCCGCCTGCTGCCACGATGGCCCAGGGGCCGCCGTTCGCCGATGCCGCCGAAATATAAGTGTCACCAGTTACCAGACCGCTACCAACGGTAGTGGCTTGAGTAACCTGACCGTCGGCGGCAATTCTGCCGGTGATGTCCGCCGAGTCGCTGATGCTCCCAGTTAGCGCTAAGAGGTTATAGGCACTCGCTACGCCAAAAACGCAGCTCGGTCCTGTCGTGCCGGTTATCGTGATTGTGCAGGTTGAGGCGCTAATCGCGCCCTTCGCGTCGGTCACCTCGATCGAGAAGGAGCCAGAAGCCGTTGGTGTGCCTGTCACCGCGCCCGTCGAAGTGTTCAGCGTCAGCCCCGCCGGAAGCGTACCCACAACCGAGAAGGTGTAAGGCGAAGTCCCGCCCACCACCGTCATCGCGCCGCTGCTGAAGGCTACACCCACCGAGCCGCTTGTTACTGCCGAGCAACTCAGCGTGGGACCGGCGATGATCGTGATCTGGCAAGTGCCCGTCGCCGCAATGCCGTTCTTGTCCACAACCTTGATCGAGAAGCTGCCCGCCGCCGTCGCCGTGCCCGTCACCGCGCCCGTCGAGGCATTCAGCGTCAAGCCGGCAGGAAGCGTACCTACCACCGAGAAGGTGTAAGGCGAAGTCCCGCCCGTCACCGTCATCGCGCCGCTATTGAAGGCGACGCCCACCTCGCCGCTCGTCACCGAGGAGCAAGTCAAAGATGGCCCGGCAACGATCGTGATCGCGCAAGTTGAAGTGCCTGCGACTCCTTTGGCGTCCACTA
>CAYVGW010000131.1:0-11940 GCA_964450895.1 uncultured Occallatibacter sp.
CGACAGAAGCAAGGTAGATCGAAAAAAGCGAACCAAACAAGTTAGCGCTAATGGGTGTGGCCGAGGGCGTCGGTCACGCTGGTTTTGCGGTTGGCGGCGTCGTAGGCGTAGGTGGTGGTGCTGGGCGTGGCGGAGCCGTAGCCGAAGCGGGAGTTGAGCAAGTCCAGGTGGACGTTGGCGCCGGCTAAGCTGCCGTATCGCTGGGGTGCTGGCTGGATTCCTAGATCTGGCTGTGAGGTCTATCATGCAGTTTTCCCATTTTGCGCGCAGAACAGGGATGAAACGTCCAAGTGCGAGAGATCGGGAATGACAATATCGGCATCAGGAAGGGCCTCGATGCTTCCCACTCCAACCGCGAACATCCCCGCCGCGTGCGCGCCTTCGATTCCAGCCGGCGCATCCTCGAAGACCACTGAGAACGAAGGCGCGATGCCCAGTCCCTTTGCCGCTGCCAGAAAGACCTCCGGATCGGGCTTGGCGCGCGCGATCAGCTTCGCATCCACAATGCACTGAAAAAACTGCGCCAGGTTCAGCCGCTCGATCACCACTTGAGCGTTCTTGCTGGCCGACGCGAGCGCGGTGGGAACCCCCATGGCGTCAAGCGCAAACAGGCATTCCCGTGCGCCGGGAAGAACATCGCTCTCTTCGAGCGTCGAGATCAGCTCGACATACCATTGGTTCTTCTTGCCGGCAAGTGCGGATTTTTCGGCTTCGCTGAAATCTAGCCCGCCAATTTCCATCAGGATTTCCAGCGACCGCATTCGGCTGACGCCCTTGAGCCTCTCGTTATCCGTTTCGCTAAAGTCAAAGCCCAACTCGTCCGCCAGTTTCTTCCAGGCCCGGTAGTGGTATTTGGCGGTATCCACTAGAACGCCGTCCAGATCGAAGATCGCCGCCTGGTAAACCGCCTGCGTTGCCGAATACTTTGTCTTGACCTTGTTCATGAATCTCTCTCCACGGTTTTGTTGTTCCAAAATGCGGTTCCATATGTCGAAAATGCCTCCATACGAATTCCGCGACATGACAAAGCGAAAGCACGCTACGGTACTCTGGCCCAGTCATGAACGACGAAATTGCGTTAGAAGTCCACGGGGATTCGCCCTGCCGGCGTGTGCTCGCCTGCCAGAGCCAGTGCAGCAATCCGCTGGCACTCCTTGCCGTCAAAGCCGTAGATGATCCGCTTGATGCGGCCGAATTCACGAGCGGCATACGGAGAGCCATAGAGGAGAATGGCCGACAGTTTCTCGCGCAGGCCATCGATGATTGAAACCATGCGCTGACTGGCATCGGAGGAGCCGGTGTAGGAAATGGACTTGTTGGCGAGCACGATGACGACGCTCTTGTACTTCAGTGTGGTGGCCAGCACATTCTCGATCTGCGGCTTGACCGGAAACTCCGGCAGGGAGATGAAATCAGAGTTATTAAAGAGGCTCTTCAGCGTTTCGGCGGCGACATCCAGGTTGCAAGTATCTGTCTTGATCGCGCCACTGGCCGGGTCCTTGTAGATGACGCCTTCTTGAAAGATGAAGAGATGTTTCTCCAGAGGATCGATGGCCAGCTTGTCGACGCCATCAAGCTGAGCGGCAACGGCCTTTTCAGCCATGACCCTAGTGATGTTACAGTCGTCTTCGTCCAGTTCGCGCTTCGACGCCGGCTTCAGCGTTTTGTTCTGCGCCTCGATAACGTGCCGCGCCGCGCTGGTGATCTGCTCTTCCGTAACTATCTGCTCGCGATAAGCATCCATCATGTAGCCATACGCTTCGCGCGCGCTCATGCGATAACTGGTCATCACCATGTCGTTGCCGGCAGCCATCGCCAGTTTGTGACAATCAGGCAGAGAGAATAAGTTGGTCATGCCGATCATGGCGAAGGAGTCGGTCATGATCAATCCGTTATACCCAGTGCTTCTTAGCAGCTTGACCATCCACGGCGAGATACTGGCCGGGTAAACCGGGTCGATCTTAGGAATCATGATATGGCCCATCATCACGCCGGATAGGTCGGCATGTTTTGCCGAATAGATGTAGGGATACATCTCATGCTCGAGTATCTTCTGTTCGCCGCCGCTCAGATAAACCATCCCGATATGGTTATCCACCTCAGATTCGCCAAAACCAGGGAAATGCTTGGCGGTAACAACCATGCCGTTGTCCTGATAGCCTCGAATCGTCGCCGCGGCCAAACGCGCGACAAGTTCCTTGCTGCCGCCGTAGGAGCGCGCGCCGACGCAGCAGGACTTCGGATTCTCAGCTATATCTACAATCGGTCCGAAGACGAGATTGTAGCCTGCCTGTTTGGCTTCGATCGCGGTAATGCGGCCGTATTCATAGGCCATCTCTTCGGAGCCGCTGGCGCCGATCGCCATCTGATACGGCATGGAAACAGCGCCTTGGGGATACCCGTATTCCATGTCCTCGCAGATCAGGATCGGGTAATCCGCGGCGGCGAGCACTTTGTCGAGGATCTCCCGCTCGCTTTTCACATAATACTTTTCCGTAACGTACTTATGTGAAATATGAATGCCGCCCAGAGTGCGATTCCTGACCATGTCTATGACATAGTCGAAATCTTCCTGGTTGATCGGATTGCGCATGAGCAGCATCTGGCCGATCTTTTGCTCGGAACTTAGGCTGTTGATATCAAGTGGGTTCATAAGACTCTCCATGTGAGGTTGAATTACGCCAAATCGAAAGCCTGATCCTGACTTTCTACCTTCTCATCCTCTTTGTCGTGCTTGACAAACATAATCAGGATGGCTCCAGCTACAGCGGTGACTGCGGTCGCAAAGAAAAGTGACGCGTAGTTCTGCGCACCATGACCGATTGGATCGACGCCGCCAAGGGAGAGAAGGACAGGTGCAAGAACAGGTGCAAAGGATTGCGCGACGGTGCTTGACAGGTTAAACACCCCCATCCCTTTACCCGCCTGGGTATCTTTATTCGGCAATACCGCCGCCACCAGGGCATAATCGACTCCCAAGAAGGCCCCCTGCCCAAACCCGCAGATTGCCATGCCAATAAAGAAGATATGGACAGTTGGAGCGGTTGCAATCACACACATTCCCACAGCGAACAGAATCGCTGCGCCATAGACAAATGGCTTGCGCCTTCCTGTCCTTCCCGACAGAAAGCCGGCGACATTGCTGCCTAAGATGATCATTGTGGTGAGGATCGTCATGGACGGCAGTATGATCTGCTTGGCGCCTTGCGTCGTATATCCGAAGCGATCGATAAGGAAATTGACCTGAAATAGAGACAGGCTGCTCGTACTGATCCAAAGCAGGAATCTTCCGCCCCACACCAAGGCAAAATCGCTATATGTAAATGGGTTGATCCAGAAGCTTTTAGGAAGATCCCACCAACTGAACGGAGGCAGCTCATCACGGGTATATCGATGTTCCTTGAGAAAGAAAACAAATGCCCCAACCAGAATCAATCCAACAGTTCCGGGCACAAGGAACATTCCAATCCCACGGGTCGGCGTAAGCTGAATTAGTCCTATTCCAGCCAGAATTCCTATACGAGTGCTCATACCCATCAATACAGATGCGATGGTGCGCAACCGATCTGGAATGCGCTCTGGCAGGATCGATACAAGCGCGGCCAGCGCGGCATTCAGCGAAATCTGTGTCAAGCACCACGCCACGCCAACTACAAGAATGGAAGGCGCCACGGCAAGAAGCCAGAGAGCAAGCATGCCCACCATCATGCCCCCCAATATAAAAGGGCGGCGCCGGCCAAAGCGGGATGTGCATATATCGCTGAGATGTCCAAAGATGGGATTTGAAATGCCGGCGCAAATTGCACCGGCTAGAGCGACTTCCGCCAAAGCCGCCGTTTTCCCGAGAGGAGCCAGATCGGCGACCCGCAATGCGAGGGTAATTGCGTTTGTGGTGAGTAGCGCGATCCAGATGCCTATATATGCCAGAAAAAACATCAGCACGAACCCGACACCGACATGCTGATCCGGCAACCTTGAAATTGTGGAATCTGATTTGCTGATGTACATTGATGCTCCGCATTGCTGTGCTTGGAGTGTGTATGCCCAGGATTCAGCCGGCCCGGCAAGCGAGTTCTTCCGCTTTTCAGGCTGCATCGTGTGCAGATCGCCAAAACGCAAAGTGAAAGTGACAGGCTCCGCCCAGCGCGGGCGGAGCTTACGCGCCGCCCGCTGGAACCGCCAGGCTGTCTAACCGATTCTGTCAATCTCAGAACTGGTACTTGGCAACAACTTGCACAGTTCGAGGCATGTAGTTCGCGGAGGTTGATGTAATTGAGCCAAAGCCTGCGCCACCCAGCGTGACATTGGGTTGACCCCAATTGACCGTATTGGTGATGTTGTATCCCTCGGCGCGCAATTGCAGGCTGGTATCTTTCGGCATTGAAATCGTCTTGAATACCGAGAGGTCCAGGTGACGATAGTGCGGCCCGTAATCTGAATTGCGCCGCGCATTGCCAAGGCCGCAGTTCGGGTTAGACGGATTTGCTGTGCAGGCAAGGGTTGGAGAAGAAAACACCGACGTGTTGAAGAACTCAGTAGTCGTTGGACTGCTCAAGGCTGCCGACCCGCTGCGGTTTGGCCGATCGGTGCTGCCCGAAGTGTTGGTGTGGCTGGTGTTGCTTGAATTCAGAACTGTGAACGGCAAACCAGTCGACCACACCTGCAGGACGTTGAATTGCCATCCGCGTACAAGCACGCCTTGAACGCCGTGCAGGCCTTCGCCAAATGGCAGCGCCCAGTTTGCCGTGAGAGCATAGCGGCCGCGAATATCAAGTGAAGAGTTGCCGTAATCACGCCCGCGAAGGTTCGACGGAACGCTCCCGAAGCCCTCGGTATTCACATTGGGATAGCTGGGAGAATCGTCGAGGCCATGCGCCCAGGTATAGTTTGCATCGAGAGTGATTCCCTTCTTCGTTCGCCGCTCGAGTGCTGCTTGAAGAGCATTGTAAGAAGAAGTTCCCTCACTGATTTGCCGCTGGATTGTCGTGACTTTGGGAAGCGTCCCGTAATACGGTCTGTTGGCATTGTTGAGCGCTGTCGCGGAAGGTGCTGGCGCGTTCATGTCGGGAATCTGCTGGAGCAAATGACGCCCTGTATTCCCCACATAGGAAACCGTGGCGATATTGCCGCTGAAATCGCGCTCCAGGGCCAAATCAAACTGGTTCAGGTAGGCAGACCGGTAGCCGAAGTCAACCGTGGCGGGAATGCTGACCGGAAGGCTCCCGGTTACGAATTCGCTGGGCGAAAAATAGCTGGGCGATGCCGGCGGCAAGGGCAAACCGCTCGATAGCGCGGTAATTCCATTTCCGCATGTGATCGACGAACATGCGCCGAATATGGAAATCATCGGCTGATTCTTCAAGTTCGCGCCCGATGTTAGATTTGTCGGGAAATAAGTCATGCCGAATCCGCCCCGCAAGACAGTATGCGCGAAGCCTGAATACGAGAATCCTATCCTGGGGGCGAAATTTGAATAGTCCGTGCGAATTCCCGCAGTATTGGAAACGCCGTTCTGTCCAGCCACAACAATAGCCCCGGACGCAGACGTAAGCGCGGCCACGGGGTCAAAGTTGGAAAGATGATTGCGAGATTCAGTGAACGGCGTGTAGATGTCGTATCGAACCCCGAGGTTCACAGTCAGGTTTGTGCGCAGGTGCCAGTCATCCTGGATGTAGACGCTAGGCTCCCACGTACGATAGTTAGGCGTTTCAAGATCCACGTTTCTTGTCACTGTGGCGATAGTGCCGAGTAAAAGAGTATCAAGATTGGTTACCTGATAATTACCGAGCGATGACGAGCTTTGCAGATTCTCCGCCTGGCGGCGAACGAGCGCAACTCCGCCCTTGATTGTGTGCTGGCCATGCACATAGGTGACAGCGCCCATATACTGGAAGGTATTGTCCAGGTCAGTGAGTGGATCAAAGTAGCCTGCCCCGCCGAGAGCATAGTTCAATGAGTTGATTTTCACCAGCGGCAGGCCCGAAGTAAGCGGACTGATATTGATGTTCGGCATCGAGAATGCGGCGGCGACGTTCATCCCTTCATTGAGCGGCAGAGATGAATTGCCGATACGGGTATATGCGGCTTTGAGCTCCAGCACCAAATTCGCACTGAAGGTATGCGTATAGTTCAGTTGGCCGTTGTGCGCGATGTTCGATGCCGATCCATAGTAGCAGGTCGCGCATCCGCCTGGAGCTACGTTCAACCCTGCGACATTCTGAACCGGGAGCAGACTTGCGAGGTTCGTGGATACGTTGTTGTACGTGTAGCGCGCAAAGAGCAGATTGTTGGTCGAGAGTTGATGATCGACACGGACGTCATAGGTGTTGCTCGTCTGCGCGACAGCGGGGCTCGCGATGTACTCAGGAATGCCGCCGACGGTTGCAGTGGGAGCAGGGTAGAGTTTGAAATAATCCAAACCGGCTGGGTCAAGGGGGGCGGTAATTGCGGTCCCGCAGATGCCAGCACCCGCTTCCGTTGAACTGCAACCCGCATCGGTGAAATCGCCAGGGTGCTGCTCTTCATAGAGCGTCGGTACGGGCAGCAGCGAGGGGTTCTGATCATACGCCTGTTGACGGCCTTCGTAGTCGCCGAAGAAGAACGTCTTGTTCTTGATAATCGGGCCGCCGATGGAGCCGCCATACTGGTTTAGATGGAGGCGTTTTGAGAGTGCTCCTGTCGCGGAGGAAGGGATTCCCAACGCAGATGGCATAGCGTCCATCTTGTCGTTCTTCAGAAAATCGTATGCCGAGCCGTGGAAACTGTTAGCGCCGCTGCGGGTGATGATGTTGACCACGCCGCCGGCAGTCCTTCCGGTCTCCGCAGTGTAGTCGCTGGTCTGAACTTTGACCTCGGCAATGGCATCGATGGACGGGCGAACGCCGATGGTGCCGATAATGCGTTCATTGTTGTCCATGCCGTCGATCATCTGGTTGTTCAGGATGTCCGATTGCCCGTTGACGGAAACCGAGGAACTCTGCCGGCGATCATCGGGGCGGTTGCCGCTGGCCAGTGAAGCCGGTGAGCCTTCATTGGCGCCCGGCGTGATCTGGACGAGGTTGATAAAGTTTCTGCCGTTCAGCGGCAGGTCTTGGACGGCCTGTTCGGTAACCGATTGGGTGACGACCGAACTGTCGGTCTGCAGGCCGGCGTCGGACGCGGTCACGGTCACTTGTTCGGCAGCCTGACCGATCTGAAGAACCAAGTTCGAGCGATAGCGGTCCCCGGCGATAATCGTTACGGACGATACCGTCGCGGTTTTGAAGCCGGCCATCGTGACCGTGATGCTGTAGGTGCTGGGCGGCAAGAGCGTGAAGACATAATCTCCGGTCGACTGCGTCGTCGAAGTTTTCGTCTCATGGGTTGCCAGATTTGTCACCGAAACGGTTGCGCCCCCGATCATCGCTCCCGTGTTGTCGGAGACCGTACCGACGATATCCGCTGTGCTCACCTGTGCTTTCGCGCTTGAGCCGCAATACAAAGCGGCCAAGGCCACGACAATCCAACTGGCCATCCGGAGGGATCTTTCCAGTTTTGATTTTGTACGCTCAAACACTTCTTTGAATTTCTCCATATTTCTGCCCCCATTCAAATTGCTGAAGAGTTGTTCACCGTGCGGCAAACAACTCTCTTGCTTGCATCGGAAGGTACGCGCGCCAAATTTGCTCGAGCAAGGTCCGCTACGGTACAAACGATGGAACGAAAATGGAAAATTCTTCTAACGCACAAGAAATGTGCCAGATACGCAATTTTGGAGATCACGACGATCTGGGGTACGATACGTCGTTTTACGTCTGTTTCTGATGCTCTTCCGCACACCTCGGTCCTTTTGATATGATCCGAAACGTTCCTTCAGAGTGAAAATAGTGTCCAAAGCAGACAACTGGAAACCCGAAACGGGCGATCAGCGCGCGGGCGTGTTACAACAGCTCGATTGCATCCTTGAGAGCCGCCATTTTCGGACGAGCCGCCGTAGTTCCAGCCTTCTAAAACATATTGTTCGCAGCAGCGTTGAGGGCAAAGATGACTGCTTAAAGGAACGGCTTCTCGGAGTTGAGGTCTTTAAGCGACCACCCGATTACGATACAAACGCCGATCCTGTTGTGCGCATGGCGGCCGGCGAAGTGCGGAAACGGCTCGCACAGTATTACCAAGACGCGGAAAGCTGGGCGGAATACAGGATTGACTTGGATCCCGGAAGCTATGTTCCGGAGTTCCTGCCGATCAAGGCGAATTTGCCATTGCCCGCAGAGTCCGAAACCGGATTGCTCGCTGAGCCGCAGGCAGCCGCGCAGGAATCGATTCCGGGATGGAAAGGCGCAATCAAGCAGGCTTTTCCCCAGTTGGCGAGAGGTGCGACGATTGCAGTCATCCTGCTGCTCCTCGCCGGTTTGGCGGCCACATGGATTCTGAACCGGAAAACAAGTCCTCTGGAGCGCATCTGGTCTCCCTTCCTGAAGGCAGAAGAACCACCGCTGATCCTGATTGGGATACCGCATAGGTTTCTCGCGGAAGCGGCCGAGGAAGTTGGCGCTCAATCGGTAACGAAAGACAGCCACAGCCACACCTTCATCGCATTGAGCGACGTGACAGCTCTTGCGCACGTGGCCGGCGAGATGGATTCCCACGGACGCCCGTACCGTGTTCAGTTGGCGACTTCTACCTCCATTACCGATTTGCGGCACAGGCCGGTGATACTCATCGGCGCCTCCAACAATCCTTGGACGCTGCGCCTCACGCAAGATCTCCGATTCTTCATTGAAAATGTGACGGTCAACGATGTGATACAGACTGCTCGAATCGTGGATCGCAAGAACCCATTGTCACAACAATGGCAGATTTCCGAAGTCGAACCGGCCGCAAACCGGAAGAGGGATTTTGCAATTGTCGCCCGATATCAGAGTCCAATAACGGAGGGGCCGGTGATGGTGATCGCCGGACTTGGATTCAATGCCACCGAGGGCGCTGGAGAATCAGTTACCAACCCTGAACAGCTCAGGCAGATCGAGGCGATGGCGCCGCGAAACTGGGATGGCAAGAACTTTGAAGCGATCGTAGAAGTCCGGATTGTGGATGGAAAGCTCGCCAGTTCCGCACTGGTCACTTCAACTTTCTGGTAAGCTCCGAATCAGCGCCTCGGCAAATTGCCATCCCCCGATATTTGGAAGTCGAGTTGACGGCGTGACACTGGCCGGAGCATAAATAGACCGCATGTCGCCGCGAAAGCCACATGATGTGGCGGAGTAAAAGTTGACCGCCCCGCCATGGTGGACAGGCGCAATCCTCACTCTTTCGGCGTCGCCGACCATTTGCGCCGCCGGGAGAAGGGGCGCTGTGGTCGTGCTGACGGGTTACTTTGCTTTGCTGGCGGCGTAGGCTGCCGGGGTGAGTTCGCGCGATTGGTTGCTTCCCTGCCGATTTCGATATGCTGAAGTCATGGATATACCCGCCGAAAAGCTCACCCCCATGAAGCACTCCGCCCAGAACCGCTGCTTTGGCTGCGGCCCGGCCAACCCCGCCGGACTGCAATTGGAGTTCCTGCTCGCCGAAGATGGCAGCGTCGTCAGCCTGCCCACGGTCCCCAACTGCTTTGAAGGCCCGCACGGATACGTGCATGGCGGCATCATCGCCACGCTGCTGGATGAAGCCATGGCCAAAACCACGCGCGCCCTGGGCGTGACGACGGTGACCGGCCAGATGGAGATCAACTATCTCCGCCCGGTCCACTCCGCAAAACCGATCCGCCTGGAGGGCCGCCTGCTGCGCAGCGAGGGCCGCAAACACTGGACCGAGGGCCGGATTCTTGATCCGCGCGGCCGTGTGCTGGCCACGTCAAAGGGTTTGTTCGTCGAGGTCGGAGGGGCTCACGGCTTTTGAGCGGCGCGCCTGGATCATGGGCGCCTCATTTTCTCAGTTCAACCGAGACCACCTGTCCATCGACCGTCTTGTCGGAACTCTCCGCATACTGCACGCGCGCCTTCATTCCCTCAAAGTTCTCGATGATAGTTTATGGAAATAATTCAGTGAACACATAAGATTTATCCTGCGCGCTCAACTTGGTAGTAGAACGGCGGTCCTTGCTCCTGGGCGAGTGTTTTGATGGTGCGCAGGAAGGCGCGCGCCGCATAGGAAAGCGTGGCCTGGCGGCGGTGGACAAGGCGCAGGATGCGGCGCGCCTCCAAATCTTCGACCGGGATGCGCACCAGGTCGCCGCTTTCCAGCTCTTGCGCCACGGTAAGGTGCGGGACGAGCGCGACGCCATTGCCCATGGCGACAAAGCGTTTGATGGCCTCGATGGTGGGCAGTTCGATGGCCATGTTGAGCGGCGTGCGATGGCGCTGAAAGGCCTCTGTGACGCGCTTGCGCAAGGGCGATGCGACGTTGTGCGCAATGAAGGTCTCCTCGCCGAGCTGACTGATGGTAACCCGCTTGGCGCCGGCCAGCGCGTGGCTGGGGCTGACGATGCAGGCCAACGTGTCGGCATAGACGGCGATGGAGCGGAAGTGCGCCGGATCGGGGCGGAACGAAAGCATGCCCAGCTCGAAGGTGCGCAGGTTCAGCTCATCGGGAATGTGCGAGGCCAACATGCGATGCACGGCGACGTTGATGTGGGGAAACTCGCGCCGGTAGCGGTCGATGGCCGGCAGCAGATACATGCAGGTGTACTCGTTGGCCGCTAGTTGCAGGCGTCCGCTCTCCAGGCTCTTGAGTTCGCCGAGGGCGCTCGCGGCCTCTCGTCGCAGAGCGAGCAGGCGCAGCGCATAGTCGCGCAGCAGCACGCCAGCCGCGGTCAAAGAGCCATCGCGGGCGGCGCGGTCAAAGAGCGTTTCGCCGACGGATTCTTCCAGCTTGCGGATCACCTGACTGACCGCCGGCTGCGTGCGATGCAGGCGCAGGGCCGCGCGGGAGAAGCTGCGCTCCTCGGCTACGGCGAGAAAGGTTTCGAGCTGATGAAGTTCCATGGCAGTTCTCAGTTCTCAGTCTTACATTCTTTCGATAGCCTTGAATCCTGCTTCTCAATTCCCGGCGATTCATTTTCGATAGCCGTTTGTAGAGGATGAGTATTCAGCTTGATATTGCCTTGACGTAGCTCACTCATTGCGCTGATGCCTTCCATTAAATCTGTGAAAACATCTCTTTCTGTTCCGGTTTGATTGCTCATTGCGTCTCCTTTCGTCGATCAGCCTGAGATGAAAGCGAAAATCCTGAACAGCTTTCCTCAGGGGCTAAAGCCCATCCCTTATTTTCAGCATCCTGCGGCACGACTGAAGTCGTGCCCTTTCAAAACAATGCTTTAACCACAGGCTGCGAACGATCTTCTGTAGTATAACGAGTATTTATCGCAACTCAAAGAATTATAAATTTGCCTTATGGTCGTCCGGCGCGGGAGAATGGGATCAATCAGAAGAGGCGCTCCAGTGACAGACACGACCAAACCCGGCAATCAAGTATTCTTCTTCGACACCACGCTGCGCGACGGCGAGCAATCGCCCGGCTGCTCGATGACCACGCAGGAAAAGCTGACCATGGCGCACGCGCTGGAAGACTTGGGCGTGGACATCATCGAGGCTGGCTTCGCCATGGCCTCGGAGGGCGACTTCGCGGCCATCGCCACCATTACGCAGGCCATTCATCAGCCGCGCATTGCCTCGCTGGCCCGCGCCAAGAAGGAAGACATCGAGATGGCGGCGCGCGCGCTGCAATTTGCCGATCGCGCCCGCATTCACGTCTTTCTGGCGTCGAGCGATCTGCATCTGGAATACAAGCTGAAGATCAGCCGCCAGGAGGCGCTGGATCTGACGGGCGAATCGGTGCGCCTGGCGCGCACTCTGGTGGATGATGTGGAGTTTTCGCCGGAGGACGCGACGCGCTCGGACCGCGATTTTCTGGTGGAGATGGTGCGCATCGCCATCGAGGCCGGGGCGACGACGATCAATATGC
>CAYVGW010000132.1:0-11858 GCA_964450895.1 uncultured Occallatibacter sp.
TTGCAACCAGGCGCGTTGCAACCAGGCGCGTTGCAACCAGGCGCGTTGCAACCAGACGCTTTGCAACCAAGCGCGTTGCAACCAGGCGCTTTGTAATAAGGGCACGACTTCAGTCGGGCCGCAATGGGCCGATTAGAAGGCCGGGCTTTAGCCCCTGCAAACTTCCGCGGTTGAGAAAATTGCTTCTTCGGCTCCCTCTCAAACTCCGGTTTTGAATCGCTCCGCACCTCACCAAAAGGTCGAAATCCTCCATCTTTGCCACCCATATTGCAAAAATCCCTGACGCCTGCAAGAAGCGTCCGTGTACGAGTTCCGTGACGCCGAACCTTCAGCAGCCAGAATTGACGACGCGAAAAGGCGAAGATAAGGCGTATGCGATTCACTTTTTGGATGGGCAATTTTCCTGTCAAATCGGGGCACTTTGGAGGGAGAAAAAAGCTGATTTTCTGGAATAATTGAGTGGTTTTGGCCTTAAAACGCGAGAAAACCGGTGGTTTTCAGTTACTGAATAATTAACAGCAAAAAATGTAAGTAGTTGTTATCATTGATGTTAATTAAACCAGAGCGGCAAAAACAGGGCTTGAACAGGCAGGAGGGGGGGGGGTGAGTAACTTATCGGTAAACAATTTGACGGATTTTTTGTTTGCAAATGAGTTAACATGGCCGCGCTCTTTTCATTTCACCTGGATTGATGATGCGCGTTTGGATGATAATGATCGGCAATCCCGTGAAGACAATTTTGCAAGAGGCTCCTTCATCTGCCGTTTTTAGAATAATCGCTGCAAGCGCTGGCAGAGTTCGCGTGGCGAGCGAAGATGAAATCGAATGACAGGCAGGATGATCCTGAAATTCCCGGCTTTCCGTCATGGAATGCCGGTTATTCTTCGGATTTTTTGACGGATGCGACGAAGAGCCGGTGGACGCGGCGGTCGCGGGAGAGTTCCGGATGGAAGGTGGCGGCCATCCACTGCCCTTGGCGAACCAGTGTGGGGAAGCCTTCGCGCTGGGCCATGACTTCGACGCCGGGGCCAACCGAGACGATGCGCGGGGCGCGGATGAAGACCATCTCCAGCGGGCCGCCGGAAAGCGTGGTTTGCGCGGTAAGGATCGCTGAGTCAACTTGGCGGCCGTAAGCGTTGCGCTCGACGATGGCATCGAGCACGCCCAGCGAGCGTTGCGGAGGATTCAGCACTTCACGCGCCAGCAGGATGGCGCCGGCGCAGGTGCCAAAGACCGGCTTGCTTGCGCAGAACTGCTGCAAAGCCGCAAAAAAGCCGTGCTTTTCCAGGAATTTCAGCATCGTTGTGGATTCGCCGCCGGGCAGCACGAGGCCGTCGATGCCGGCGAGCTGATCGGGCTTGCGGACTTCGATCGGCGTCGCGCCGGCCTCGGTGAGGGCTTGGGCGTGGCTGGCGTAGTTGCCTTGAATGGCCAGGACGCCGATATTGGGCGTGGCTCCTTGAGTCAAATTCTTTCCTCTTGCGCGAAATCGAAGGGATTGTAGATTTCCGCATTGAATGATTTGAAATCCTTCCCGTTTCGCGTTGCGACGATGAGCCTCAGTACACGGGCCGTGGCCGCAAGCATGGCGTCGGCGGCCAGATCGTCCGATCTGCCACGCATCAAGCGCGCCCATTCCCGGTAGATCGTTCCATCTGCGGGGAGGATCGTGTAGTAGCTCATCACACCGTCCAGCCAGTGTTCTAATTCCTCAGCCCTGGCGGCATCTTGCAAGCGTGTGATTTCGATGCCGTTCTGTATTTCGCCGATGACGACACCCGGTACGGCAAGTTGATGCAGCGGAACCGAGCGTCGCCAGGCAACAACCGCTCCGTGCGGACGGCTCTTTCGCAGCTCCGAGATGATATTGGTGTCGAGAAGGTAAGTCATGCCTACTCACCGTCGCTAAAATCGAAGGGGCGGAGCTTGAAGGCTCTGCGCGGGCCAATGGGAATGTCATGCGGGCCATTCGGATCAAGCAGCGGGTCAGGGATGGAGTGTCGTGCGCGCGCCTTCATGTGCTTCCATTCGTCGATGGACACCAGCACCGCGGCTTCCACACCGCGCTTGGTGAGGACTTGCGGGCCATCCTTGAGGCTGGCGTCGAGGAACTCGCTGAAGCGCGCCTTTGCGTCATAGACCTGCCAAGCCATGAAGAACCTCCACTCATATAGTCATATCACTAGTCATCTGGGGCTGTCCAGCTCTCGCGGCTCGCTTGGTGGACCCTTGCGGTTTGTTATTTCCGGGAATCGCTCGCGGCTCGAGTCTCAACCTTCTTCTTGCAAAAACGTTTGAAGGGAGAAGAGAATAAGCGCCGTCTCTTCCGGGACTCCGGATCGATTGTTGGTTACGCCCACCCAACACTGAAGCGCGGGGCTTACAACCGTTGCGCCTACGGCGCGGAGCTGTCGTCCACTGCCCACTGCCCACTGCCCACTGCCCACTGACCACTGACCACTGACCACTGCCCACTGACCACTGACCACTGTCCACTAAAGATGGCAGCTTGCCTGGCCGCGTTTGGCAAGGTAGCGCTGGTGGTACTCCTCGGCGCGCCAGAAAGTTTGCACGGGTTCGATCTGGGTGACGATACGTTTCGGTTTGAAGCGGCCCTCGGCGGTCAGTTGTTCGATCTTGGCGCGGGCCTGGCTCTCTTGCTCCGGGGAGTGGAAGAAGACCGCCGAGCGGTACTGCGTGCCCCAGTCAGGCCCCTGGCGGTTGAGCGTGGTGGGGTCGTGGAGAGCGAAAAATGCATCCAGAAGCTGTTCGTAGCTGATCGCGGCAGGGTCAAAGTCAACTTCGACGACCTCTGCGTGGCCAGTCTGGTCGGTGCAGACATCCTGATAGCTGGGCCGGGCCAGCGAGCCGCCCTCATAACCAACCGCCGTCGCGCGCACGCCGCGCAGGGCCGCGAAGGCCGCCTCAACTCCCCAGAAACAGCCGGCTCCAAAGGTTGCTTTTTCATCGCTCATGCTGAATGAGATGCAGCATGAGCCGCGCAAGCGTCAGTTTTTGTGGCGCAGGCGAGGACGCCGGCCCTGCGATCGGGTGCATTTGCGCAGGCTGACCCTCCGGTTCTGTCTCAGGGCTTCCCGCCCTTCAGCGCGATGAAAAATTCATCGCATGAGTGTATCAAAAGAAGACAATGCCCAAATGCGGAAGAGACCGAATCCACTGATTCATCCTCTTCCCTGAAAGCATATCGAAGCGCGGATTCGCGCCGATGACTGAGTTGACTCAAGCTCCCGGCGTTGCTAGTCTACAACTTAGCGACATGGGTCTGCGGATGAGGTTCATCACGATGTGCAGGACGCCGTCTGGCGCTTTCATTTCGCCAAAGCCAGGGCGGTTCCTGCTGTTTTTTGGTGTAAAAGACCTGTGGAAAACTCCCCCACCACAGTGAGGGTAGCGAAGCTTTGCCTGTAATCACGAGCGCCCTGGATGGATGCAGGCTTTCCCACGCAATTGCGGCAGTTTCTGCAGCCCTATCGAGCACTCTGATGAAGACCGGAGAAGAGGAACCCCTTTGACCGAACAGAATGAAACGCAAACTGGCAGCTTGGGTGGCCGGCTGATAGAAGGCAACCGTCTCCTCGATCCCGACGATCAGGTCTCTCTGCGCGAACTGGCCCTGGTTCCGTGGAAGCATAAGTACATAGTTACAGGCTGCACGGTGGTGTGCGCGCTGCTGGCGATTTTTCTGGTTGTGGCCATGAAACCCCGCTACAGGGCCACGGCTACCATCGAACTCAATGAGGACAAAAGCAGCAGCGCCAGCATGTTGTCCGGCATGGCGGCGATGGCTTCCGGCGATCCGGACCAGTTGAAGGTCAAGATCGAGACGGAAACCGCGGTCATCAAGGACGATTCGATTGCCCTGGCGGTGCTGGGCAAAACGGGGCGGCTTCGCCTGAAGAATCCCAACCGGTTCAGCAAGGAACCGGGGCCGCAGGTGAGTGCCGATGCGCTGCCCGCGGATCAGCGGGAGATGCTGGTGGGCGCTTTTGAAGGGCATCTGAAGGTGGCCGAGGTGGGAAGTTCGCGCCTCATTTCCATCACCTTCAGCGACCATGATCCGCTGGTGGCCGCGCAGATGGCCAACGAGGTTGTCGCCGAGTACAAGAGGTATTTGCTCAGTTCCAACTTCAATTCATCCAAGGATGTTTCGGAGTGGCTCTCCTCGCAGTTGGGCGATCTCTCCGGCCAGGTGACCAAGACGCAGCAGGCGGTGGCGGAGTTCGAGCGCACGCACAACCTCTCCGCGGCGATGCTGGGGCTGACGACTTTATCCGGCGGCTCTTCGGCAACCGGCGGCGGCGGCGGCGGTTCGGTGGCGATTCCTGAGTTGGATCGCCTGACCGCGCTTAATACAGAGATCACCCAGGCGGAAGCCACGCGCATGGGGCGCGAAGCCATCTATCGCATGACGGAGACGCAGAATCCGGATCTGATCTCCACGCTCGGCTCCGGTTCTCTGGCCAGCGCCTCCGGTTCCAGCGTCACCTCCCAGGGCGGCGGCCTGGACATCCTCAACACGCTGCGCGAGCAGGAGGCAACCGCGGAGGTGGCCTATGCCAGCGCGGAGACCAAGTATGGCGCCAAGAATCCTCATCTGACCGACCTTGCCAATCAGTTGAAGGCGATTCAAGAGCAGATGCAAGCCGAGATGGGCAAGATCAAGCAGCGGGCCAAGAACGATCTGACCCTGGCCGAGCAGAATGAAAAGGCGCTGCGCGCGGCCTATGAAGCGCAAAAGGGAGTCACCAGCAAGCTGAACGACGATGTGGTGCAGTTGGGCGTGCTGATGGCCCAGGCCCGCTCCAGCCGCGATCTGTACGACCTTCTCTATGCCCGCTTGCAGGAAGCCAACATCGACGCGGGCAACAGCGCGACCAATGTGACGGTGGCCGATCCGGCGCGTCCGCCGGGCGGACCTTATATGCCGCAGCCGTTCCTGTTTATCGCGGCCGGCATCTTTGGCGGGTTGTTTATTGGCGTTGGACTGGCCTATCTGCTGGAAAGCCAGGATGACACGCTGGCGGACAGCTTCCAGGTGGAGACGGTGGCCAACCTGCCGGTGCTGGGCATGGTTCCCTTTCACCGCATGGAGGCCCGGCCGCGGGAGGGCGTGCTGGCCGCCGAGTCCAGTTCCTTCCTGATTGCCCCGGAAAGCTCCACGGCGGAGGCCTTCCGCAGCCTGCGCTCCGGGCTGACGCTCTCCGGAGTGGGGCGCAAACTCAAGGTTCTGGCCGTGACCAGCGCCTTGCCCGGTGAAGGCAAATCCTTCACCACCTACAACCTCGGCTTGGCCTTTGCGGCCACCGGCATGAAGGTGCTGATTATCGACTGCGATCTTCGCCGTCCCCGCCAGCACGCCCTCTTCCGCGTGGGCCGGGAGGATGGCCTGGCCGATCTGCTGGCCGGGCTGCTCCCCATTGAAAGCACCATCAAGCCGCACCTGGTGGAGCAGAACCTGTTCATCATGCCCGCCGGACGTCAATCCCCGCTGGCCTCCGAGCTGCTGGGTTCGGGCGAAATCGAAAAGGTCCTGGCCGCCGCGCGCGAGCGCTTTGATCTGGTCTTTGTCGACAACCCGCCGGTTCTGCCGGTCGCCGATGCGATTATCGTCGGCACGCATTGCGATGGACTGATCGGCGTGCTGCGCGCCGGAAAGACCTCGCGCAAGGCACTGCGCCGCTTTATCCAGAGCCTGGCCCGGAACAGCATCCATATCCTTGGCCTGGTGATCGAAGCAGTGGATATGTCAGCAACGGAATACAGGAGTGTGTATGGCTACAATGTGCAGAGCTATTATGGCGAAAAAGAAAAGAAGTAGCCTCACGGTCAGTTGCGGCCTTCTGTTGCTGCTCGCGCTGGCGTGGCCGGCCGCGCAGGGGCAGGCCCAAACCCAGTCGAGCGCGGCCTCTGCGGCCAGCCTGACTTCGCCGGCCGCCACCAAGGCCAACCTCAACGGGCAAAGCGCGGGGCCGATCCTCATTCCCCAGGATCTCTCCCAGTTGCTGGTCGAGCCGGGCGACTTGCTGGCCGTCAGTGTCTACGATACGCCGGAGTTCACCAACTCCTATCGCGTGGACGCGGATGGAAACCTGACCCTTCCGCTGTGCGGCAAAGTGAATCTGCGCGGGCTGACCTTGCAGCAGGCGGCCCGTCACGTGGAAGCGGCTCTCCAGGACGGCCAGATCCTGAAGTCTCCGCAGGTGAGTATCGATGTCGCGCAGTACGCCGGCCAGTATGTGACGGTGATGGGCGAGGTGGTCAGCCCTGGGCGTGTGCCGCTGATTGCCCCCACCCCGCTGGGCGATGTTCTGGCCGAGGCGGGTGGCGAGACACCCGCCGCCGGCGCGCGGCTCCGCATTCGCCGTGGAACCGGGGACGGTCTGCCGGATGTGGAGGTTCCCTATGCCCGCAGCCAGGTCACGGCCGAATCCGCCACCGTTCTGGTGCGTCCCGGCGATGCGGTCATCGTTCCCCGCGCCGGCATCGTCTATGTTCTGGGCGCGGTCAACCGGCCCGGCGGCTATGTGATGCAGGAAGACGGAAAGCTGAATGTCGCCGAGGCGCTGGCGCTGAGCGGAGGTACGGTATTGCAGGCCAAAACCAGCGGCCTGCGCGTGATCCGCCGCAATCCGGATGGAACCATCCTGGACTTTCCGCTTTCCTATGACGGCATCGCCAAAGGCAGCCAGACGCCGCTTCCGTTGCAGGCCGAGGACATTGTCTATGTGCCCATGAGCAAGATCAAGGCCACGTTCTCCACGGCCACCGGGATTATCTCGGCGGCTGCCTCGGCGGCCATCGTCAGGCAATGATCTTTCCGGCCGGTGAGAGCTGAACCAGGGAGGCGGAGGCCTGATCTTCCCAGGAGAAGGATGAGCGCGGAGCTTTTTGAACAAATTCGGAGCCGGTTTCTGCGCCAGTTCCTGGGACGCGAGACGTGGGCGCTGGCCGATCAGGCGGTGGTCAGCGCCACCAACTTCCTCACCAACATCCTGCTGCTCCGCTTCATGGGCCTGCGCGAGTTTGGCGTCTTCATCCTGGCCTGGATGTCGGTCCAGTTCGTCAACAGCCTCCAGACCGCGCTGATCGTTGCGCCGATGATGAGCGTCGGCCCCAAGCAGGAGGAGAAAGACCGGCCTGTTTACTTCGGTGCGGTGGTCTTTCAAGAGTTGACGCTTGTCGCCGGCTGCTTTGTGCTGGTCTTTGCCGCGCTCAAGCTCTCGGGCGGCTTCTTTCCCCATCAGAATTTGCAACAGCTCGCGCTTCCCCTGGCCGTCTCCGCCTTTGCCTACCAGATGCAGGATTTTCTGCGGCGCTACTTCTTCTCCACCCGCCAGAGCCGCCGCGCCTTTGCCGACGACGCGCTCAGCTACCTGCCGCAGTTGCCGATCCTTTTCCTGCTCCATGGCGCGGGGCGCTTGAACAGCGCGAATGCGCTCTGGGTGATGGCGGGAACCTCGATCCTGGGCCTTGCGCCCTGGTTCTTCTGGATGGAGCCGCTCCGCTTCCGCCGGGAGTGGATTGCGGCCATCACGCGCAGGCATTGGAAGATCTCCCGCTGGCTGGGCGCCTCGGCCCTGCTGCAATGGGTCAGCGGCAACCTCTTTGTGATCGCTGCTCCCATCTATTACGGCGCCGCCGCGGCCGGCGTGCTGAAGGCCGCGCAGAATCTGATGGGCGCGACCAACGTCTGGTTTCAAGGGCTGGACAACGTTGTACCGGTGGAGACGGCGCGCCACCTGCGCGAGGGCGGGCTGCCTTCGATGCTGGCCTATACGCGCTCGATTCTGCTCAAGTGGGGCGGGCTGACCCTGCTCTTCGCGCTCGCCATGGCGGCGGCGCCCAGCTTCTGGCTGCGGCTCTTCTACTCCCCGGAGATGGCCCAGTACGGCTACATCCTGCGCCTCTACGCTCTTCTGTACGTCATCATCTTCATCGGCGGACCCATGCGCGCCGCCCTGCAGGCCTTGGAGTATACCGTGCCCATCTTCTGGTCCTATCTGGCGATGGCATCCTTTGCCTTTGCCTTTGCGGTTCCCATGGCCAAGCGGTTGGGATTGAGCGGCTCGCTCTTCGGCCTCTTCGGCACGCAAATCCTCTTTCAGAGCATCGTCGGCGCGGCTCTGCTGGCTCGTTGCGCTTATCTGCGCAAGCAGCAGGCTCCAGCCGCGGCTCTGCCGGGAGCGGATGGATGAAAATCATTCACATCCTGCAGGGCAAAGCCAACCCCAACACCCTCAACGGCGTCAACCGCGCGCTGCATGAGGCGGCCACGTATCAGGCCCGCCTGGGCCACCAAGTGGAGATCTGGGGACTCTCGGCCTCTCCCACCCTGCCGCCGCATGAACGCGAGTATACGCTGCGCGTCTTCCGGATGACCCGGGCGCGGGTGACGCTCGGCAGGGAGCTGAAGGCCGCGCTCGACCAACTGGAACCGGGTGTCTGGGTGCAATTTCACTCCGTCTTCATCCCGGAGTTTCCGGCCATTGCGCGGCGGCTGAACAAGCGCGGCATGGCTTACGGCGTCACGCCGCATCGGGGCTACGCTCCGGGCGTGCTGCGCAAGAATCCCTGGAGGAAGCGCATTTATCTTGCCCTGCGCGAGGCCAAATACCTGCGCAACGCGGCCTGGGTTCAATCCATCGTGAAAAATGAAGCCCAGGACATCCGGGCCATCGCTCCCTTGGCGCGCGTGGTGCTGATTCCCTCCGGACAGGAGCTGCTTTCGGCGGAACCAGCACTTCTCTCCGGCCCGGTCGAGCGGCCCCTGATCGGCTTCTGCGGGCGGCTTGATCTGCACGTCAAAGGACTCGACTACCTGCTCGACGGCTTTGCGGCCTTCAAGGCAAAAGGCGGAAACGGCGAGCTGTGGCTGATCGGCGACGGCGAGGACCGCGCTGCGCTGGAAAAGCGCGCCGCTGGCCTGGGCGGGCTTCCGCGGTTGCGCTTTCTGGGCGCGCGCCTCGGCGATGAGAAACTGAGCCTGTTGGCCGCCTGTGACATTTTTGTCCTCTGCTCGCGCTGGGAGGGGCTGCCGATGGGCTGCCTCGAGGCTGCTTCGCTGGGGCTGCCGCTCTTTGTCAGCCGCGGAACCAATCTGGCCGAGTACGTCGAGGAAAACAACGCCGGCGTGGTGCTGGACGAAACCACGCCGGCGGGCGTCGCGCGCGCCCTGGAGCGCATTCAACGGTTGCACGAGGCCGGACAGCTCAAGCCCATGGGCGCGAATGCGCGGCGCATGATCGAAGAAGAATTTCAGTGGGAGAAGAATGCCAGAAGTTTTATCGCCGCCATCGCGGCCTGCGGCTCTGCCGTTTAGCGAATTTCTCGGCCAGCTCTTCCAGGCGCTCCCGGCGGCCGGCGTGCGCCCTTGCGTGCTGCGCAATTATCAGGATTTTCCTGCCCGCAATATCGGCAACGATATTGACCTGCTGATTGCGCCCTCGGCTCTGCCCAGCGCCCTCCGCGCATTGCGCTCACTTTCCGGAGTGCGCATTGCCGGCTACAGCGAGCGCCCTTCGGTGGCCAACGTCCTTCTGGCGGGAATCTCCCAGCAGTCAGAATCCCGCGCGCTGGAGATCGATTTCGATCTGAGCTTGACCTGGAAGGGGCTGCCGTACCTTTCCACCGAAGAGGTGCTGGAGGCGGCCATTCCTCACCCCGCCGGCGATGCAACCTTCTTTGCGCCCGCCCCGGTGCATGAGGCCATTGTCTCTCTCTTTGCCAGCCTGCTCATCGGAGGATGGCTGAAGGAAAAGTACTTTCCACGGGTGCGGCAGACCTTTGCCGCGAACCGCTCCGAGGTGATCGCCGCCCTGTCGCCCAGCTTCGGGATGAAGCTCTCCGCGCAACTGGCCGATGCGGTGATCGCGGGCGACCGCTCCCGGATGACCGGCCTGATCCGGCCTCTGCGCAGGGCGCTTCTGCTGCGCAGCTTGCGCCGCCGGCCTTTGCGCGCCATGGCGGCCATCGTGCGCCACTACGGCAGCGAACTCTGCTTCCGCCATGCGCCGCAATCGCGCGAGTCGGTTTCGATTCTCTCGCCGGGCGCTAGCAGCCAGCTTCGCCTCGCCGAAGCCCTTTTGCCTCGCCTGCAATCGGTCGCGGTCAAGGTGGAAAGCAAAACCGAAGTTGTCCCTGCGCGGAGGGGATTCGGCCTCTGGATCGCGGCCCTTCGGTGGGGGATGGAAGAGTGGCGGCGCGCGCTGACGGAGAGGAAAGACCTTACGCTGACCCTGCGCGAGGGAGGCTGGCCTGCCTGTCCGGGCCTTCCAGCGTGGCTGGCGCGCCTGGCCGCCAGCCTGACCCCCTCGCCCGATCTTTGCATTCTGCTGGAACCGCGCGCCGGCCTGAATTCGGCGGAGAGTCGCGCGGAAAGCGCCGCTTCGCTGGAAGCCTGCCGCGCCTTCCTCAAGAGCAGGAAACGGTCAATCATTTTGGATGCCGGACGGCCAGCCGAATCCGTCGCCGAGGACGCTTCCGCGGCCATCCTCGACGCGCTTGCCCAGCGGGCTACGAAGAGGCTGGAAAAGCGCTTTCCGCCGCCCCGCACTCCAGACCCATGAATGTAGCGCCGGTCTCCAGACCGGCTGTCGCGCGGACGTCCTCGTCCGCGCATGTCCAGCGGGCTGCGGAGAGGCTGAATATGAAATTGAACAAGCGCGGACATCGCCCCGGAGGGGCGGATCGAAAATAGCCCAGGGTGGAGCGCAGCGTAACCCTGGGAAAGCCCGCCAGAAAGAATTTCGCGCCCCATAGGGGCGCTGCGAAACCTTTCATTTTCATCTTTGGAGCATTGATAATACTCTTGCGCTACAAGAAAGGCAGCACACTGAAGATCGTCATTCTAGGACCGGACGGGGCAGGGAAGAGTTCCGTCATTCGCGGGCTGCTGAACAAGCTGCATCCCCAAGGCCGAACGGTGAGGATGCGCCACCTCAAGCCGCGCCTTGCCTTTCCGCAACGCGGTGCGGCGCGGGGTCCGGTGGTGGACCCGCACGGCAAGCCGCCCCGCTCCGCGCTGGTTTCGGTGGGCAAGATCCTGCTCTGGCTCGCGGAAGAGTGGTACGCAACGCTCTTTCAAGACAAAAAAGCGGAGCTGCTGATCTGCGACCGCTACTATCACGACCTTTTGATCGATTCCCGGCGCTATCGCTACGGCGGTCCGCTGTGGTTCGCGCGGCTGATTGGCGCGCTGATGCCGCGGCCCCGGCTTTGGCTGCTGCTGGATGCTCCGCCCGAGGTTCTGCAAAAGCGCAAGCAGGAGGTTACGCCGGAGGAGACCGCGCGGCAGCGCATGGCCTATCGGGAGTTTGTCCAGAAGCAAAAATGCCATGTGGTCATCGACGCCTCGCAAGCGCTGGGAAAAGTGGTTGCGGACGCGGTCGAGGCCATTACCGGGGCGCTGCGGGAGGGCGCGGGCCATCGTGAATGACGCCGGCCTTTTCTATCATGCCTCGGAGACCTCCGCCGCCAGCCATTGGGCGTTGCGCTGGAGGGGGCGGACGCGCTTTACGGTTCCGCGAGACGCGCGCGCCCAAAAGGCCTGCTGGGAGCTTTTCCAGCCTGGGCGGATCGAACTGCCTCTGCGCGTTCAGGCCCTGCTGCCTCAGCTCTTCGGCGCGGGTGGTTGCGTGGAAGGCGAGCGGCTGGCGCTGATCCGGGCAGAGATCGGCGCCCCGGCGGGGCTATCCTGCTGCCGCGCCGGAGCGCCCGGGCCGTGGACCAAAGATACCATCCTCCTGCTGGATCACGCCGCCGAGCCGATGCTGATCGTCAAGGCCGGCGCGGGAGAAGCGGTGGACAGGCTTCTGCGCAACGAAGCCGAGTGGCTGCGC
>CAYVGW010000133.1:0-11819 GCA_964450895.1 uncultured Occallatibacter sp.
TCTCCACGGCGCTGCTCTCCAAGCTGGAGACCGACCGCATGATTCCCACGCTGCCGACGCTGGCCACCATCTGCCGGGTCTACGGTGTGGGCATGAGCTATTTCTTCTCAGAACCGGGAAAGCACACGCTTTCGATTACCCGCAAATCCCATCTCCAGGGCAACAGCCGGGGCCTGGAGTCGGTCAAGATTACGCCCCTGAACGTGATGGCGGAGGGAACCCGCATGGTGGCGCAGATGATCGAGTTTCCCGCCGGCGGAGCCTCCAGCGCTTCGGATCCCCACCGCGCGGCCAGCAGCCTGGTCTATGTGCTGGAAGGTAAGCTGCAGTTGGACGCCGGTGGGTTGCATGAGCTGCTCGATGCCGGCGACTGCGCCTATCTGGAGAGCGAGATGGCGCTTTCCTGGAGCGCGGCCGGCAAGCACCGTTGCCGCATTCTGGTGGTGACTCCGGCTATCGGCCCGCGTGCCGAGGACTGAGTGAACAGCTTCAATTCTTTGACCGGTGGATCACCCGGAACGAATCGAGAAAGCGCGCCGTGCCGGGGAATTTTTCCGCAACCGGCACACTGACCATCGTCTGGTAGAGAGTATTGTCCACCAAATAGATCCGCGTGGTTACATGGACCTTGCCGTTGGCCGTCTCCACTTCCACGCCTGGATGTCCGTCCAGATCAATCTTTTGCTCGTTGAGAGTCTTGGTATTGGCGACCAGTTCGAGGCCCATCTCCATCCTCTCCAGCAGCGCTTCCGGCGTCAGTCCCGTGGCCTCCGGGCCTTGATCGATGACTGCGGCGCACAGATACGTGTCTCCAACCTGCGCGCAATAGGAGGTGAAGAGGATGGTTCCCAATTGCGATTCCTGCTTCTTTTCGTCCAGTTTCGGCTCGGCGGGAAAGGAGGCGCGAAAACCAGCCGCCGGATAGCTGTAGGGCTTCCAATTCAGGGCTTGCGCGGCGGGCGCGGCGGGCGTCTGCGCGCCGAGCGTGGCGGCTATCGCCAGCAGGGCGGAGGCGAGGAAAACACGGCAATTGCGTCTAACCTGCATTTGAGTCGATCTCCTGGAAGCGAACTCTCCGAAGCTGGGCTATTTTAGCATTTTTGCGCAATCGGATTGCCCGCGCCAGGGCCAGCCTGTAGGATGGTCTGAATCAAGGAGTTTGCCTCATGCGCCCCAACCTCAATCTAATGAAAGCCACTTTGACCGGCGCGCTGGGCGGTCTGCTCTTCGGCTTCGATACCGTCGTGATTTCGGGAGCCATCGACGCTCTGGTGCGCCTCTACAACCTGAGTCCGCAAGGTAAGGGCTGGACCGTGGCCATCGCCCTGATCGGCACGGTGGCCGGGGCGCTGGGCGCGGGCCATGTGGGACAGAAGATTGGCGGCCGCGAGACGCTGCGCATGACTGCGATTCTATATGTGATCTCGGCCATCGGCAGCGCGCTGGCCTGGAACTGGCCGGTGCTGATGCTCTTCCGCTTCATCGGCGGCCTGGGCATCGGCGCTTCTTCGGTGCTGGGGCCGGTGTACATTGCCGAGCTGGCTCCCGCAAAGTGGCGCGGGCGGCTGGTGGGCGCATTCCAATTCAACGTGGTCTTCGGCATTCTGGTCGCCTACACCTCCAATTACCTCATCCGCACGCTACAACTGGGGGCGGCGGAGTGGCGCTGCCAGGTGGGCATCGCCGCGCTGCCCGCCTTCGGTTTCCTGGCCCTGCTCTTCGGCATTCCCCGCAGCCCGCGCTGGCTGGCCTCGAAGAGCCGCGACGGGGAAGCCCTGGACGTACTCCGCCTGATGGGTGAACCGAGTCCGGAGGCCGAACTGGCCGACATTCAAGCCGCGCTGGCCGAGGAGCACGTCACGGCCCACGAGCCGGTCTTTCAGAAAAAGTACATCTATCCGCTCTTTCTGGCCATCAGCATCGGCGCATTCAACCAACTGGCCGGCATCAACGCCATCCTCTATTACCTGAACAGCATCTTTGCCGCGGCCGGCTTCAGCCAGATCTCCGGCGATCAGCAGGCCATCGCCATCGGCTTCACCAACCTGGTCTTCACCATCGTCGGCATGAGCTTGATTGACCGGCTGGGGCGCAAAGTCCTTCTTCTGATTGGCGCGGCGGGCACGGCCAGTTGCCTTGCGGCGGTCTCCTGGCTCTTCGCCACCAACTCCCACCCCGGCGCGCTGGTCTGGCTGCTGATTACCTACATCGCCTTCTTCGCGCTCTCCCAGGGGGCGGTCATCTGGGTCTATATCGGCGAGGTCTTTCCCAACGCGGTCCGTTCCAAGGGCCAGGGCGTGGGCAACGCCAGCCATTGGATCATGAACACGCTGATTGCGCTGGAATTTCCCGTGCTGGTGGCGCATATCGGACGCAACGCGCCGTTCACCTTCTTCGCCGTGATGACCGTGGTGCAATTCGTGGTGGTGCTGCTGGCGTACCCGGAGACCAAGGGGCAGACGCTGGAAGATTTGCAGCGCAGGCTGGTGCGGGCGGAGTAACTTCATTCACAACCCAGGGCAAACGCATCTTACTGATTGAGGGTGTGATTTGGTCTTGATTGATGAACAGGCGCGGACGAGGACGTCCACGCGACAGCCAGCCGGAAGGCCGGCGCTACGATGATGTAATTACCGAATCATGCGGTTACGGCACTACCGCGCTCTTGGATGGGTGCGATCGTAGACGATGGTGAGTTGGGCGGTGGTCAGCTGGGTGTAGCGCTGGGTGGTGGAGAGGCGCTCGTGGCCTAATAGCTCCTGAATGGCGCGCAGGTCGGCGCCCTCCTCCAACAAATGCGTCCCGAAGGCGTGGCGCAAGGTGTGGGGATGAACCTCGGCGGAGAGGCCGCGCAGTACAGCGATGCGCTTGACGATGCGGCCTATGCTGCGCGTGGTCAGACGCGCTTGAGCGGATTTGCCGAGGCCGCGCAGGCGCAGATTGAGGAAGAGCGCGGGCGTTTCAGTTCCCTTCCCTGCCGCCTGGATGTTTTTGCTCTCGGCGGCCAGCAGCGCCGACCTTTCGGCGATGTAGACGCGCAGGGCCAGGGCCGCGGCGTCGCCCAGCGGGACGTAGCGCTGCTTGTTCCCTTTGCCGCGAATCAAAATGGCGTCGTTGGCCCAGTGAATGTCTTCGAGGTTGAGGCCGACTAGTTCGGCGTTGCGGATGCCGCAGCCGTAGAGCAACTCGAGGATGGCCGTGTCACGCGCCGGCCAACTGGCGGCGTCTTCGCCGACTGAATCGACGACGCGGTTCATCTGCTCGATGGAGGGGACGCGGGGCAGGTGCTTGGGCAGTTTGGGGGTGGCGACCAGCGCGGCGGCGTTCTGCTCCAGAAGGCCCAGGCGCGCCAGCCACTTGAACCAACTGCGGATGGCCGCCAGGGCGCGGGCGGCGGAGGCTTTGGAGAGGCCGCGGTCGTAGAGCGTGCCGAGGTAGGCGCGGATGTGGGTGTGCTCGATGCGCTCCGTGCTTTGATCTTTTCCGTAGTTTGCGGCGATAAAAGCGGTGAATCCGCGCAGCTCGCGCTCGTAGGCGCGGAGGGTGTGGGGCGAAGAGCCGCGCTCATTGGCCAGCACGTGGAGGTAGTCGGCGACGAGGGAGTCGAGAGATGTGGATTGGGGTGTGTCTTCCCCGGTCTCAAGTTCGAGACCGGGGGCACCCGCATTGTCGACGGCGGGAACCACGGCGGCGCTCATGCTGACTCCTCGACGGGGATGTTGCTCCGTAGGAAGGAGATTGGAGTTGTGAGCAGGTTGTTGGATCGATTGAGCGAGTTAGCTTCCGCTTCGCGGAAATCGCGAGTTAGCGAGTTGGCGGCCGGGTTTAGCTGACTTCCATTACGAGTTAGCGAGTTGGCGGCTGGGGCGGACTGGTTGAAATCATTGCCTTCGATTTGCTTTGAACGCATGGCGTTGGAGACCAGATGGAGGCCTTTGCGGCCACTTTGGGAAGCGGGAAGCTCGACCGGCTCCGGCCGCTGACGGGTGGCGCGGGGATGATGCAGGCGATGAACCTCTTTGAGGCGTCCCAGCGCCAGATGCGTGTAAACCTGCGTAGTGGAGATGTCGGCGTGGCCCAGGAGCAATTGCACGCTGCGCAGATCGGCGCCGTGCTCGACCATGTGCGTGGCGCAACTGTGGCGCAGACGGTGCGGGCTTGCCTTGCCGTTGGCCGTCTTCACGATGTGCCAGACCCACTGGCGGGTGAGCGGCATTCCATGGAGGGAGAGAAAGAGGCGGGTGGAATCCTGTCTCGCTTCTGGCCGAGTTTCCTGGCGCGCGGGATTGGCCTTGTTTTTGGCGCCCGTGCGCGCGGAGGTGATGCGGGCCAAGTGGGGGCGGCCCTCGCGCAGATACATCTCCAGCGTCTCGACGGCGGTGCGCCCCAGGGGGACGATGCGCTCCTTGTCGCCCTTGCCGCGCACCTGCACGCGGCCCAGATCGAGGGCCAGGTCGCCGGTGGAGAGCGCGGTGACCTCGGAGACGCGCAATCCGCCGGCGTAGAGCAGTTCGAGAATTGCGCGGTCGCGCAGAGCGGTGGCGCGGGCCTGCGGATGCTCGGCGTTCATCTGCGCTCGCTCCAGCATCTCGGTAACCTCCGGCTCGGCCAGGGACTTGGGAAGAACCTTCCAGGCCTTGGGTGACTCGATATTTATAGTCGGGTCGTGATGGATGCGGCGGTCGAGGAGGAGCCATTTGTAAAAGCCGCGCAGGCAACTGAGCTTGCGGGCCGCCGAGCGCTGGTCGATGCCGTGGGCGCGCAGATGCTCCAGAAAGGCCGCAACGTCCTCCTGCGTCGCCGTCAGCAGCACGCCGTGGCGCTCTTCGATGACCTCGGCAAAGGTCTTCAGGTCGCTGTCGTAGGCCTCGCAGGTGAGCGGGCGCAGCCCTTTTTCCACGCGCAGATAGGCCTGGTAGTCCTTCAAGAGCGAGAGATTGCTTGCGGTCCCCACAGCTTTGATTATCGGCGCAAGAAGCTGTTCTGAACGCGCCGGAGAGTCGCGCTGAACCTGGTTCATCATGGACTCAACTTCGGCAATAGCGGTTGGCCCACCCCGGCCAGACAGAGTATAAAGCTGAAATGGGCGCTTGGGCGGTGGAGATCGACGATTGGCTGCGCGCGGGCGGGCAGGTGGTTACGGCCAGCGACCGCGCGGCGCGAGCTTTGGCGGGCGGCTTTCATCGCCGGCGGCAGGCCGAGGGGCTGAGCGCGTGGCCCGCGCCCCTGATTCTCGATTGGAAGAGCTTTGTCCGCAAGGCTTGGGAGGAGCGGGCCGCCGATGCGCGGCTGCTGCTGAATCCCATGCAGGAACAGGCGCTGTGGGCGGAGATTGCCGGCGAGGAGCGGTCGCTGGCCACGCTGCTGGAGGGGCCGCGGCAACGACTGGCGGCGATGGCGATGGAGGCGCATGAGCTGCTTTGCGGGTATGCGCCGCAACTGCTGCGTCCGTCAGCCCGTGCCGGCTGGCAGCAGGACGCGGGGGCCTTCAGCGACTGGCTGGCGGCCTTTGACGAGGCCTGCCGCGCGGGAGATCTGCTGAGCGCGAGCCGACTGCCGCTGGAGTTGATTCCGCTGCTTTTGGCGGACCCGGCGCGGCGTTCTCCGCTGCTTCTGGTTGGATTTGACCGGATTCTGCCGGCGCAGCGCAGCTTTTTCGAGGCGTGGGGGGAGTGGCGCGAGGTTGCCCATGGCGATCCAGCGGGCAAGGTTCTTTTTTACGAGGCCGCCGACGCGCAGGCGGAGCTGTCGGCCTGCGCGCTTTGGTGCGGGAGGCAGCTTGACGCCAACCCCGGCGCGCGGCTGCTGGTGGTGGCGCAGTCGGCCAGCGCGCGGCGGGGGGAGATGGAGCGGGCCTTTCTGCGGCAGGCCGGCGCGGCCTTCGAGTTTTCGCTGGGAGTTCCACTCAGCCAAGTTGCGCTGGCGCGGTCGGCTCTGCTGGCGCTGCGCTGGCTGGATGGTGCGCTCGCCGAGCAGGAGCTGGATTGGCTGCTCTCCACCGGCCTGATTGCCGCAAGCGCGCAGGAGAATGCGGCGCTGCAAAACTATATGCGCAGGCTGCGCGGCCGCGGCCTGGAGCGGACGCAGTGGAGCTTGCGAGCCTTTCTCGGCGAGCGCTACGCCGCTGAACTGCTGCCGGGTGCGTGGGTTGAGCGCTTGACGGCGGCGCAACGGCTGCTGGCAGGCTTTGCGCGGCGGGCGCTGAGTCCGCTCGACTGGGCGGAGTTGATCCCGCGCCTGCTGGATGAGTTGCACTTTGCCAGCGCCCGTCCGCTCACCAGCGCCGAGTTTCAGGCTCTGCGCCGCTGGCAGTTGGCCGTGGAGAGTTGCGGATCGCTGGGCTTTGATGGCCGCCGCGTAAGTTGGAGGGATTTTCTGGCGCAGCTCGGCCGCGCGCTGGAGGAGACACTTTTTGCGCCCGAATCGCGCAATGCGCCGATTCTGATCGCCGGAGCCGCCGAGTCGGCTGGCCTGACCGCCGACGCCGTCTGGTTCCTGGGAGCCGACGAGGATGCGTGGCCGGCGAACGGAGCGGCGCATCCGCTGCTGCCCATTGAAGTGCAGCGCGCGGCGGGAATGCCGCACGCGACGACGCAATTGGACTGGGAGCTGGCCGAAGCCGTTACGCGCCGTCTGCTGGCCTCCGCGCCGGAGGCGCATTTCAGCTATGCAAGGCAGAATGAAGCTGCCGAGGCCCGTCCGTCGCGGCTGATCGCGCAGCTTGCCGGAGCGCCGCGCGAGCTTCCGCCGGAGTTGCTAGCGCCCGCCTGCCCCGCGCCGCTCACCGTTCCCTTCGAGGATTTCAGCCGCATTCCTTTTGTTCCGGGCAAGGTTCCGGGCGGGAGTGCTGTTCTCACCGCGCAGTCGCAGTGCCCCTTTCAAGCCTTCGCCACCGCGCGGCTGGCCGCGCAGCAGTGGAAGCCTGCCGAGGCCGGCCTGACCGCCGGAGAGCGCGGCAGCCTGCTCCATGCCGTGCTGCATTCCATCTGGGATGGGCCGCCGGAGGGCATTCGCACCCACGCGGAACTCGTGAGCCTGAGAGACCGAGAGGTTTTCGTCGCCGGTCATGTGCGGCGTGTCTTTGCGCGGGATTTGAAGCCTCACCTGCGCGAGCAGATGCCCCGCCGCTACCTGGAACTGGAAGCGCTGCGGCTTACCCGCCTGGTCAGCGAGTGGCTGGAGTACGAGGCCGCGCGGGTCAGCTTCGAGATTGCGGCCATCGAGGACAAGCGCGTGGTCCACATTGAGGGGCTGACCTTTGATTTGCGCCTCGACCGGCTGGACCGGCTGATCGACGAAACGCTGCTGGTGATCGATTATAAATCCGGCAATGTTTCGCCCAGCGCGTGGGAGACGCCCCGCCCGGAGGACGTGCAACTGCCGCTCTATGCGGGCTTCGCCTTGAAAGAGGATGAACTGCTGGGCGGGCTGGCCTTCGCCAAGGTGCGCCCCGGAAAGCTGGAGTTTGCCGGACGCATTGGCGACGCGGCGGTGACGCTCTTCAGCGGACTCAAAGGCGGAAGCTCGCTGGTGAAGAATCCCTTTACTGCCGAGCAGCTTCTCGACTGGCGGGATTGCATCCAGCAGCTAGCCAGGGATTTTATCGCGGGTCGAGCGGAGGTTGATCCGCGCGAGGCGCCCAAAACCTGCATACATTGCGGTCTGCAAACTCTCTGCCGCATTCAGGAGAACTCGGAGCGGCTTGCGGCTGAAGATGAGTCAGAGAGCGAGGAGGGCAGCGATGCGTAAGCCTCCCGATCAGGCGCAACGCGATCTGGCCCTCGACCCCAGCCGGTCGATTCTGGTGCAGGCTCCGGCCGGCTCCGGCAAGACCACGCTGCTTACCGAGCGCTTTCTGCGCCTGTTGGCCGAGGTGGAGGAGCCGGGACAGGTGGTGGCGATTACTTTCACCAACGCTGCCGCCGCCGAGATGCGGCATAGGATTCTTGGCGAATTGGAAAAGGCCGCAGGGGCTAAAGCCCAATCTATGCATTGTGGCGCTTGCGGCACGACTGAAGTTGTGCCCTGTTACAAAGCATCGCCGCCGTCGAATTTATCCGCAATCCGTTCTGCCCCAGAGGAAGAGTCCTCCATAGAATTCCACGCCCGCCGCGCGCTGGAGCATTCACAAGCGCTCGGCTGGAAGCTGCTTGACCTGCCAGCCCAGCTTCGCATCTCGACCATCGACTCCTTCTGCCGCGAGCTGGCTCTTCAGCAGCCGTTGCTCTCCGGCCTGGGCGGCGCGCTGGAGATCGCCGATCAGCCCAAGGAGCTTTATCGCCGCGCTGCCCGCGAAACGCTGCGCAAGATCGACGAGAGCGGATCGCCCCTTGGCGCGGCCATCGAAGAACTGCTTCTCTGGCGCGACAACGGCTGGGCGGAGATGGAGAGCCTGCTGATCGAAATGCTGGCTAGCCGCGACCGCTGGATGCACGGCTTCGTCCTGGAGCGCGAGCCGGATTGCCTGGCGCTACGCACGCGGCTGGAGCGGCCCTTTGGGAATGCCGTGCATGGGGCGCTCGTCGCCGTGAGCCTGCTCCTCGATCATGCGTCCGGCGCGCGGGAGGAGGCGTTGGCCCTGGCGCGCTTTGCCTGTGCGCAGAGCGGCGGCCTGCTTCACCAGGAGCTAGCCGAGTTGGCCGCGCTGCCCTCCGCGCCCTTCACGGATTTGGAAGAGGCTCGCTCGGCCTACGCGGCTCTGTCCACGCTGCTGCTCACCGGGGATGGCGCCTTCCGCAAAGCCATCGACAAGCGCCTCGGCTTTCCCGCCGACCGCAAGCGCGAGAAGGCCCGCCTGCTTGAATTGATCGCCCAACTGGCCACGATCCCCGGTCTGGAAGCCGCGCTGGCCGCCGTCCGCGCCCTGCCTCCGGCGCGCTACACCGAGGAGGAGTGGCAGATCGTCCGCGCCTGCTTCACGCTGCTGCGCCACGCGGCGGGCGAGCTGCGGATCGCCTTCGCCGAGGCCGGGCGGGTGGACTTTATTGAAGTCGCGCAGGTCGCCCAGCGCGTGCTGCGTGGCCCGGACGGCCTGCCCACCGACGCGGCGCTGGCGGTTGGCGAGCAGATACGCCACCTGCTGGTCGATGAGTTCCAGGACACCAGCCGCCGCCAGCATCAATTGCTCTCCAGCCTCATCGCCGCGTGGCCGGAGCGCGAGGGCCGCACCTGTTTCGTCGTCGGCGACCCCATGCAGTCGATCTACTCCTTCCGCGACGCCGACGCCGAACTCTTTCCCCGCGCCAAAGCCGCCGGACTGGAGATTCCTCAAGAGGAGCCGCTGCGCTTCGGCTTTGCGCCGCTCCAAGCGAACTTCCGCACCGCGCCCAGCCTGGTTCAACGGCTCAATCGGGATTTTGAGAGGATTTTCGCGGTGGATGACGGCAGCGGCGTTCGTTTTTCCGCCGCGCAGCCCGCGCGGGAGGAACAGGCTGCGGAAATTGGCCTTCAGTTGGGTGAAATCAGCGAAATACATCCCGCAGGGGCTAAAGCCCAACCTTTATTCTCATGCGTTTGCGGCCCGACTAAAGTCGTGCCCTTGTTACAAAACCTGCCAAAATCGAGTGTTTCCGCAGCCTGTGAGATTGCCAACACCGCTCCGGCCTTCGCGCTGCATCTGGAGTTCGTTCCGCAGGCCGGACGCGGCAACTCCGCCGATTCTGACGAAAAGGAAGCCGCTCGCACAGCACAAATTGAAGAAATCCTCGCGCTGATTCGCAGCCACGGCTACCGCATGGAAGCTGCGAAAGACCGCGGGGAAAAATTCCGTATCGCCATTCTGGGCCGCGCCCGCACCGCGCTCGCGCCCATCGCCGCCGCTCTGCGCGAGGCCAAAATCCCCTTCCGCGCCGTCGATCTGGAGAAGCTCGCCGACCGCCCTGAAGTCCTGGACGCGCTGGCCCTGGCCCGCGCTCTGCTCAATCCGCTGGACCGGGTGGCGTGGCTGGGCGTTTTACGCGCGCCTTGGTGCGGCCTCTCGCTGGAAGAGCTGCACTTGCTCGCCGGAGACGGCGCGCCCGAACTGCTCACCCGCCCCGTGCCGGAGTTGCTGGCCGAGCGGCTTTCTTTGCTGAGCGATGAGGAACAAAAAGCTGCTGGTCGCGTGCTGCAAGCCATCGACGCCGCCGCCGCGCTGCGCTCCGCCCAGCCTGCCCTCAAGCTGGGAAGCTGGCTGGAGCAGATCTGGCTTCAGCTCGGCGGGGCAGCCTGCGTGGACGCCGCTGCCCGCGCCAATCTCGACCTGCTTTGGAGCTGCCTGGACCGTCTGCCGGGAGGCGAAGAAGACTTGCTCGGCCCGGCCCTCGGCGCGGCGCTCGACCAGCTTACCGCGCTGCCCGACCCAGAAGCCGCCAGCGAGTGCGGTGTGCAATTGATGACCATCCACAAGGCCAAGGGCCTGGAGTTCGAGGTGGTCATCGTTCCGGAGTTGCAAGCCTCCAACGGGCGCGGCAGCTTCAAGATGCTTTCCTGGCTGGAACGCGGCCTTGCCCAGCCCGACGACTCTGGCGAAATCACCGAGTTTCTCATCGCGCCCTTCCAACGCAAGGGCGAAGAGCGCGGCTCGGCCAAAGCCTGGGTGGATCGCGTCTATCGCGCCCGCGAGGAGCAGGAGACGCGGCGCATTCTCTACGTCGCCGCCACCCGCGCCCGCGAGGAGCTGCACCTCTTCGCCCGCCCAGCCTGCTGGGAGCAGAACGGTGCGTACACGCTGTCGGAACCCTCGAACAGCCTGCTGGCCACGGCCTGGCCGGCGCTGGAGGAGGAGGTCCGCGCGCGCTTCGAGGAGTGGAAGGCGCGGCGCGCCCCCGCCGAAACCGGCGAGGAAGAGGAGATCGCTTCCATCGCCGCCGCCGGAGATCTGCTGGTGATGCCGTCGCCGATTCGACCCACGCTGCTGCACCGACTGCCGCCCAGCTATTCACTCCCTGCTCCTGTCCTTCTGAGCAAGCGAAGCGAATCGAAGGATCTGCGATTCGGTTTTGCGGATCGAAGCCTTTACCCTCGCCATGAAGGCGGCCTGCTCTCCCGCGCTTTGGGCACGGCCGTTCACACGCTGCTGGAAGAGCTGGCTCGCCTGCGCGCAACGCGCGATTGGGAGGCCGCCCGCTCGGCTCTTCGTTCTTTTGAGCCGCGCATCGTAGCGCAGGTGCGCACAATCGGCGTGGACCCAACCCAAGCCGCGCGCATCGCCGCCGAGGCTCTTCAGCTTGCGCTTGCGGCCACGCATGATCCCATCGGCGCATGGATTCTCTCGCCGCACAAATGCGCCGCCAGCGAGGACGCCTGGGCTGGAGTCGTCGCCGGCTCGGTACGCGCGGTGCGTGTGGATCGCGTTTTTCAGGCCGGCCCCGCGCCGTGCGGTGAAGAAGGCGATTGCTGGTGGATCATTGACTACAAAACCGCGCACGCCGGCGATCTTGATTTGGCCGCGCTGCGCTCGCTCTTTGCGCCGCAGATTGAAGCCTATGCCCAACTGCTGCGACCTCAGATCGGCGACGAGGCGGCTCTTTTCGCCGGACTCTATTATCCGCGCAGCAGGAAGCTGGATTGGTGGGAGCTTTGATGGCTCCCCGGTTCGCACGGGCAATCGCAGAAAGCAAGGAGTTTCCGTCACAGTTTCACAGTTTCACAGTAAATAGGGGGGAGGGGGGCTTCTTCTCCATTTGAACCTGGCCGAAGGAGAGAATCGGTTCGGATTTCAGCGTGGTCGACCTAAGAATAGCAAGAAAACTGAAATAATCGGTAAATCGTTCACTCGATCCCAGGCCAATCGCATTTGAAAATCTGGATTGAACCTGCCTAGGTACTTCCGCAAAGCG
>CAYVGW010000134.1:0-11810 GCA_964450895.1 uncultured Occallatibacter sp.
AGTGGGGCCAGCTCTCCTGCGGATGCCATCCCAACTGCGGCATCGGCATGGCCGTAATGATCGACAAGGAAACCAAGGAGTCCGCTCCCGTCACCGCCTTCCTCGACATGGGCCAGGTGGCCAAGGATCTGGCCAAGGTCAACGATGCCGCCCGCGGAAAGTTCCTCTCCGTCCTGGGCCTCGGCATCTCGCTCCTGCGCAACTACGATCCCTTCCAGGCGCCCACCCACTTCAAGATCACCGACATGATGAAGAAGATGGACAAGACCTTCAACGCCACCGGCAAGAACTACGGCAGCGTCAAGGGCGACCGCACCATCGAAGACATCAAGGTTCGCCGCCAGGATCGCTGGAACTTCCTCTTCATCGCCGGAATGTGGTTCCAGGATCTGTTCAACTACGACTTCCGCCGCACCGAGCAGTGCATCATCCCGTACGCGACGCAAGAGGGCGAGATCAGCTTCTGCGCCTACAACACGGGCATCGGCTGGCGCAACATCATCGAGAAGATGCACATGACGGCGACGCTGACCAAGTGGTACGAGGAGCATGGGCGGCATGAGATCTTCGCCGGCGGCAAGAAGGTGAATATGCCCGCTATAGGCCACGATCTGGTGCTCAACATGGCGGACGTGAACGCCGAGGCCAATCACACGCTGGACAACTTGGGCATCGCCAAGAACGCGCGCGAGGAGCATATCCGCGCCCGCGACAAAAAGCAGCTCGACGCCACGGAAAATGCCCGCATGGCCAAGCTCTACCGCGAGCACGTGCTGGGCGAAAAGCCGGTCGAGGGTCTGGTCAGCTTAGGCTCCATTGCCCCCGCCAAGCCCGCCGCGCAGAAGGAATCCGAGCTGGTTGCCGGGGACTAACGCACCAATCAACTTGTTGAACGATTCAGGCCAGGAATTCAATTCCTGGCCTGAGTTATTTTGGCGGATCGTGCCGCATGAACCGGTAATAACCGGAAGATAGCGCCGGACTCCAGACCGGCAGTTGTGCGGGCGTACTCGCCCGCGCCTGTTCAGTGGAAATACCAAATCACACGGAGTGAGCGCTAAAAATTAAAGGTTACCTTCGCCGTCAGCGCCCGCGGAGTTACATAGTGCGTGCCGCTGAAGGTGGAAAGGAAGTTATACAGCGCGTACTTGTTGGTGACATTGATGGCCGTAATATCCAGGTTTGTCTTATAGCGCTTGGCGCGGAAGAGATTGTCCTTGCCCAAAGACGCATCGAAGAGATTGCGCGGCGCGATGCGCGGCGGATTGTGGTCGTCATTCTCGGTTCCCGGCGCTGGAATGCTGACCAGCGACGACGAGTACTGCGAGGGCGCGCAGGACTGGAAGCCCGCTGCGAGAGTAGCCTTCACGCCGTTGCAAGCGAGGCCGGCTTGAGCCTGCTGATCTTTGGTAAGTCCGCTCAGATCGACGTGAGTGGTATTGTCTGTCGCGAAAGGCACCGCGCCGGCCACCATGCCCGAGTCATAGCGCCAGTTGAAGCCGCTCCACATCCCACTCAGAATCTTGCCGCGCACAAGGGTGTATTGCAGATGAGTAGTCTGGTTGAACTTTTCGTCGTGGTCAATGCGGAAGGGCTGGCCGCCCGTTTGGGGCGCGGCTCCGGCGCCGGCCGATTGCGGCGGGAAAAAGCGCGCGGCGACGGATGAGGCGACCAAGTAGGCGCTGAAGTGGTGAAACTCCGGAAACTCGGCATTCAACGCAAAACCGGGTATCTTCGAGTTATGCCAGTCGATGGGGAAGTAGATAGGAGTATTGCCCAGAACGCCAAAGTCGAAGGCGTTGTGGGTGTACTTCCAGATATACTCGCCGCTGACCACAAGCCGCTTGCCGAAGGCCTGCTGCAAGCCGGCGTGAAACTCGTTGCGGAAGCCCGGCTGCAAGGTTCCCGATGCTCCCGGAGTGCAGTTCAGCAGCGGCGCAAGCACCGCATTCGAGCAGCCGTTGCTGGACAGGACCAGATTCTCGTTGAAAGGCGTTTCCAGCGTGCGCGCATAAGAGACGCGCAGCACCGTCGTGGTTGGCTTGATGTTGTACGCAATTCCCACGCGCGGCTCCGCCTGCCGCGTCACGGCTAGGCCGTTGTAGAAGTCTCCGCGCAGCCCAAGATTGAAGAGCCAGTTGCCGGCCTTGATCTGGTCCTCGGCAAAAAACGCCAGTTCCTTCACATCGGTGTGGCCGGTGTATTTGTAATAGCTTCCGCCGCGGGTCAAGTCGTAGGGCGCCAGGACGGAATTGTAACTTCCATAGTTTCCGGAAGAGTTCTGGACAGTTGGATCATTCGAGAAATATCCCGACGCCGCGCATTGCGTTGGAATGCTGAATCCAGGCACCGGCGTCGAGTCTGTGAAGCTGGCAACACAGGGCGAGTTATACGTCGCCTCCACCACTCCCAGGCTGTCGTGTTCGCGGAGATAGGTCTGCCCGTATTGCACTCCGGCCTTGATGTTATGCATTCCCTTGGCGTAGGAGTAGTCGGAGTGAATCGCGGCATTGGTCAGCGTGCGGTATTGCGCGATGGACGAGGTTTGCAGGTTGGACGGGCCCAAGTCGGCCAGGGGGTTGGCGCTAGGATAGTAATCGTAGCCATCCCGCCGGATAAATGCGCCCAGATTGAAGACCGAGTTATTGCCGATGATGCGCGTATAGGTGGGCGAGATGTTGTAAGTCAGTATCTTCGAGAGCTGATCTGCGTTACCCACATTGCCGAAGGCAGGATTGGCGCTCGCGCCGCCGCTGATCACGTTTTTGACGTTCAGACTGTCGTAAGAGTTAGGCGTTTGAAACCACGAGCGGCTGTAATTCAGGTCCAGGTGAATGGAATCGACGGGCGTGAAATTATAGTCCACGCGATCGAAGATGTTTTGCTCGTTGCCCTTGTCGTGGAAGACGACGAACTCCGGCGGATCAAGAAAGCGCCCGGTGTTCAGGCCGTCGGCCTCGATGAAGTTGCCCCACTTCTTGCCGCCGTAGGATAGGTCGAATCCGCCCGAGGCCGAGCCGAAGCTGCCGTAAGAACTTGTAATACTGCCAGTCGGCGTGGTCACTCCCAAGCCGGAGCGCGTGGTGGCCACGATCACCAGGCTGGTTTTGCCGCCGTACTCGGCCGGCGGCGCGCCGCTGATGACCTCGATGGATTGGATCGAGTTGGCGGGAATCTGGTTGGAAAAGATTTTGCTCTGCTGATCGGTGATCGACTGGCCGTCGATGGAGAAGGAATTCGAGGCGTGGTCGCCCAGGCCGTGGAAGAGGCCGTTGGAGTCGGCCGCCACGCCGGGGGTGGTGAGCGTCACCAGCGAACTGAGCGTGGAGGACTCGCTCTCCAGCGGCACTTTGATGAACAGATCGCGGTCCACGTCGGTGTGGAAGGTGGGGTCGTTCTCCACCAGATCGCCGCTGGCCTCGACGGTAACGGTCTGCGCGCTGCCTGCAACCCGGAGGGTGAGTTTGAGAGCGGTTCCCACCACGGACCGAAGCTCGAAATCCGTGCTGGACGGAGCAAATCCGGTGGCGGCGACGGTGATGCGATAGGTGTTGAAGGGTACGTTGGAAAAGTCGAACTGGCCGGTGGCGTCCGCCTGAAGAGTGCGCAAAAGGCCGCTGCGGGCATTCTCCAGAGTGATGGTGGCGCCGGGAACAACGGCGCCGGAGGGATCGGTGACGGTGCCGCGCACCGCGCCGGCGTTGCCGCTTTGCGCAAGTGCGGCAAAGGACGTCAACAACAAGGCGAGCAAGGGAAGAATCCGAAAAAAGATGTTGCGGGAAAATGACATGCAAAGTCTCCTGAGAATGGCTGGATGAGGCAATAGAAGGCGGCGGCAGGAAATGCCGCGATGCCCTCAATGCGGAAGAGGCAGCTTTCCGAAGCGGGATTCAGAAGTTGGGGATGCGCATACAGATCACCGCCAAAAACGCCGGCCAAGGGCGTGAATCGGGCTGAATCGGAAGATGGAATGATCCTCTAAGAGCAAGCGGGCGGAGGGCGGGTGAAGAGCTTGGGGTTCCAGTGGCGGATGAGGGGACGGGTTTCGGCAAGCCGCACAGCAGCGCCGGCCCGGACCATCACAACCACGGCAGCCATGACCGCGATGGGCGCGGCCGAGTGCAGCGCAATACAGAGCGAGCAGTGATCGGCGTCGCTCTCGGTGACGTGGTTGTGCGCCACCTGGGCGGTGATCAGCAGCGCCAGCAGAGCCAGACACAGCAGAGCGGCGGCTCCAAAAGCACGTGGCTTCCGGCCGTGGCTTCGGCAAAAATCCGGCTGCGATGCGGTCAAATCAACCATTCCCTTCTTCAAGGATACACAGTTAGACGCGGCTGCTGCGTGCGAGATTCCAAAATCTGCTGAAAAACCGGCAGCGACCACTCATGAACCTGCGCTTGCATCCTTTCCTCTGGGGCCAGGAAGCCGCCCGTACAGCCAGGGGAATTGCATTTGAAATCATTTGGAGGGAGCAGGGGCATTTATGCCCCTGAATTTACGCCTGAAACCACAGGGCTTCAGCCCCGGGCCTAAAGGCCAGACTGCCCAAGCCTCGCTTCAGGGGCATAAATGCCCCTGCTCCCTCCGATAAGCCGCCTGCATGAATATCGCGACAAAGATGAGCGTTAGGCGAAGTTCAAATGCAATTGCCCTGCCCGTACAGCCGGTCAGGAGACCGGCGCTCCAATTTCGGATATTCTCTAAACTATTGAGCTATGCACTCTTTTCTGCCCATGCGCGTGCTTTTGCGGATCGCCCTGGCGCTGCTGCTGGCGGCAGTAGCGGCCCGAGGCCCGCAGGCTCAAAAGCCGCTGCCGCTCCAACCCGGTCAGCCTGTCAACAGCCCCAACCGCCGCCTCATCCTCAAGGACGGCAGCTATCAGGTGGTGCGCCAGTACGAGGTTGTTGGAGACCGCGTGCGCTACATCTCGGTGGAGCGCGGCGGCGAGTGGGAGGAGCTGCCTGCCGAACTGGTGGATTGGAATGCGACGCACCGGTGGGAGCAGAATCATGGCGTCCAGCCCGCGGAAGAGCTCTCGCCCGCAATGAAGGAGGCCGAGGCCATCGACAAAGAGGAGGCCGAGGAGCGAGCCGAGCGGAAGGCGCGGCGGCCCGAGGTGGCCAAAGGGCTTGAGCTGCCGGACGAGGACGCCGTCTTTGCGCTGGACAGCTTCGAGGGCGCGCCGGAGCTGGTCGAGTTGCTGCCCGCCGATCTGGCCATGGCCGCGAAGAGCCGCCATGGGCTGAATCCCCTGAGCGCCTCCAAAGCTCAGATGGAGTTGGAGGGTGCGCACGCAAGGGTGCATCTGCATACAAGCTCGCCGGCGATCTATTTATCGCTGGAGTCGCGCGACGATGGGGAGCCGGTTGTCTCCAACGCGCTGACGGTGAACACCGCTGGGGCAAAGGAGGCGGCCAACCGCAAGCATGGCGCGCACTCGCCTGCATCCGGCTTCGCCATCGTCCGCGCCGACGAGCGCAATACGGTCCGCATCCTCGGCGCGGTCAAGGTCAGCCGCGATGGCGCTGTCACCCAGGATGAGGACGCCGTTCCCGCCACGGTCGAAGCGCTCCCCGGCAAGCACTGGCTGAAGATTACGCCGCAGAAGCCGCTGGCTGCCGGCGAGTACGCGCTAGTGGAGATCCTTTCCGCCTCGGAGATCAATCAAACGGTCTGGGATTTTCGTGTGGACCCTGCCTCGGGCGACAATCCGGGATCAATCGGGCCGATCTTCCAGTAGCCGCCGCCGGCTGAGCGGATTGGGATTCATGGTTCCCAGGTCTCCTCATAAACAAGATTGTTGGATGAGACGGATTGTAAACAAAATCAGCAAGTTATCTTCCACTTCGCAGAAAAATGGCGAGTTGGCGGCAGTTCATGCCAGTTGCAACTGGACGCGGCAAGTCAGGCTGCTCCTAAGCAACCTGCTCGCAAGTTGTTTAGAAACACCGCCGGCCAAAGCCGGTTTATTGCTCAAAAGCGAGACCTGGGCACCCAATCATTTTGGGTTAGTTATACATGCCCCGCGAGCACTCGCCAGAAAAGTTGGACCTGGAAGAGATGAAATGGCGGGAAATTTGCCTCTATTTTCAGACAACATTATGCCGATACATGCAATGAACACTGGCCGCGTTCGATAGACCATCGGCAGAACGTGTCTCCGTCCAGCGATCCGGACGGAGACACGTGATTCCGCGCCGGCGCCAAATCATGCGAGAGGCGAGAGGTGAATTGGATGGCATTCCTGAGCAGAATGAGGTTTTCGGTCAAACTCGGCCTGATGTCCGGTGCGGCCGTGGTGGGACTTGCGTTGTTTGCGTTGCTGTTTTCATTGACCTTGCGCGACGTGCGGATCAACTCGCCCATGTATCAGGATATTGCGCTCGGCTATCAGCTTGCGGGAGATTGCTATGATCCCCCGGCCAGCCTGGTGGCTGCGCTGCCGGCGGCCATTGCCGCCGAAGACGCCTCCACTCCCGAGGAGACGGCCATAGCCATCGACCTGCTTCGTCAGGCCCACAAGGAGTTTACGGATTCGCAGAAGCACTATAGCGATGTGCTACCCACCGGGTCTATTCGCGACCTGATGAGCACGACGACCAGCCCGACCGGGGAAGAGTGGTTTTCGATTGCCGAAAAGGAGTACATTCCAGCACTCTTGGCGGGGGATCACGAAGCAGCGCGCAAGATTCGCATCGCCAAGATGAACCCGCTGTTTGTTCAGCACAAGGCGGGCAACGACAAATTGTCGGATCTGACGGGGAGTTGGATACCGACGCAGGAAAAGAATGCTGCATCGATCATCCAGAGGCGCAGCATCCAGTTGAGCGTTCTGTGTGTATGCCTGGTGCTGGCGTTGGGGCTGCTGGGCGTGGCCATCACGCGCAGCATTGTTCGTCCGGTGCGCAGGGTGGTGGGAGTGCTGGAGGCGATGGCGGGCGGCGACCTGACCCAAACTTTCGAGGTGGATTCGGCCGACGAGATGCGGGAGGTGGCCGATGCGCTGAACCGGACCATTGCCTCTTTCCGGGAGGTTTTGTCGACGATTTCACTGGCGGCCAACAGCGCGGCGGCGGCCAGCGCCGAGTTGACTGCGACGGTCGAGGAGAGTTCGATGCACTCGCGTGAACACGCGGGGGCGGTACAACAGGTGGCGGCTGCCATGGAAGAGATGTCGGCGGCCATCGGTGAAGTGACGAACGCATCCCAGGCCGCAGCGAACTCCGGTTCGGCAACGGCCAAGGCCGCGGACCGGGGCAGCCACGTGGTGGAGGAGACGATGGGGGTGATCCGGCGCGCCGCTCAGGTCACATCCGAAGCTACAGGACAGATTGAATCTCTGGGCAAGAGTTCGGAGCAAATCGGGCGGATCGTGGGGGTGATCGAGGAGATTGCCTCGCAGACCAACCTGCTGGCGCTGAATGCCGCCATTGAAGCGGCGCGCGCCGGGGAGCAGGGTCGCGGCTTTGCCGTGGTGGCCGGTGAGGTGCGGCGCCTGGCCGAACGAACAACGACGGCCACACGGGAGATTGGCGCCATGATCTCCTCGATCCAGAGCGAGACGGGAAATGCCGTTCAATCCATTGAAAACGGCCATCGGGAAGTGGATGCGAGCCTGAGGAAGGTGGAAGAGTGCAGCAGCGCTCTGGAAGAAATCGTGAGACTGGTGCGGGAGGAAGGCGGCATGATGCAGCGGATAGCCAGTTCGTCACGGCAGCAGACCGCGGCCGCCGGTCAGGTGAGCGAAAGCATGAACGAGATTACCAGATTCACGGAAAACGCAACCACCTCCGGAGAGCAAACCGTGGTGGCTTGCGCTGATCTGGCGCGATTGGCTTCGGATCTGGAACGTCAGGTGCAGGGCTTCAATATCAGCCAGCGAAATGCAGGGAACAGGAATTAGGGAACAGGGAACAGGGAATAGTCCTCCACCGCTGTTGCCGCTCCGCAGTGCAGGAAACTGTAGCGCCGGCCTCCCTCCCGGTCCACGCTTGTTTCTTGTTCGGGATCAGAGATCAAGAAACAGCTTGCAACTGATCCGCGCGGATTTCAACATCCGAGTGGATAGGGTCTGCGGCTGCGCGGTCGTGGGAATCTTCCGCATGGCTTGGGCTCATCGCCTGCCACGGCTCGCGGAGGGCCATGGGCAGCGGCGCCGCGCCCTGTTCGCTCTCCGCATCTTCCAGGAAGGCGTCAAAGAGGGGCGTGTAGAGGGCTTGCCGCCCGGCGAGCTTTTCCTTGCGCTTGCGGAGAAAGCCGAAACGAAAGCCGGAGTACGGCTCCAGTTCGGCCAGAAATTCCCGCGAAAAGTAGGGCTGGGCGTCGGCCGCGGCCATCAGGATCAGCAGCCGCCAGCTCGAGCGCATCAGCTCTTTCAGAGCCGCCGAGCCGTGCTCCATCTCTTCCATCTGCCCGGCCACGCGCTCGCTGAAGTGCAGCAGTTGGCGCACCAGGCCATCCAGCGGCCTTCCCTCCCGCACGGCCAGGGTAAAGAGCGTCTGCGAGCCGCGCCGCAGATCTTCGGCCACGTCCTGCAAGTCGTCGCCCAGTTGCAGCAGCACGCCCCACGCGAAGCTGAAGCGGCTCTCCTGCGGCGTCAGAAGGGGCCGCACCAGGCAGGCGTCTGCCAGCACTGAACTGCCGCCCTTGGCGCAACTGATGCGCAGGACATCCTCGCCGCTGAGCGGACGGTGGCCCTTTTGCAGTTGGGCGATGCTCTCCTCCTGCGCCTGATGAATCGCCAGCAGGCTCGCGAAGACCTGCGGAGTGCGGGCGCGCGGGAACTCGTCCTCGATCATGCGCACCATCGTCCAAACAGAGGCCTCGCGGCGGCTGCGGGCGGTGAGCCGCTGGCCGCGCAAGCGCTGCCGGAAGCGCACACTGAACTCCAGCTTCTCCGCAACGGAAAGCTCCGGCTGGTCGAGGAAGTTGTCGCTGTAGGGGTAGAGCAGGCTATAGGCCAGGATCGAAGGGGTCATCTTCATCGGCAGCCCCACGAGCGCCTGCATCCCGCAGGCGATCCAGGCATTGCGGGCGGCCTGAAAGGTATCTTCCTTGCTCATCTCCGGATCAAAGGCGCGGGTCCACTGCGCCAGTTCCGCGCTCACGGGCAGAAAGCCATCGGTGAGCAGCGCCACCGGCTCCGCGCCCAGCCCCAGCGCGCTCGCGGCAAAGCGAGGAAAGAGCGCCGTGATCCGCTGGCGAGCCAACTGCCGCTCGGCGGGGCTGCACTGCGAGGCGCGGGCGGCGCGCTCGGCCTCCTTCAGGCCCTGGTCGCAGGCCTTCTCGCGGCCGCGCTGCTGCTTCGCCGTGTAGCGCGGCAGCTCCGGCAGCGCGCCGAGCGCGCACGCCTTCCACACTTCGGCGGTTTGCGCCGCTTGCGCCTCGATCCACGCCCAGCTATAGTCTTCTCTCATCCTGCTCTGGTGTACGAAATGCCGCGGCGGATGGTTCCATCGGAAACGGCTGCCTCTGTTTCTTGGCGCGGATCAGCCGTGATTCTGCTCAACTCCAAAACAGTCCTGACCAATTCCTGAACGGAACTGATGAAAAAGAATTGGAAGCCGAGGAAGCGGGTTTGGCCAGGGTGGTCGATATACGGGGGTCTGGGAGCACCGTTCTTGGGTCAACTGGGCAGCTTTTCCAGCCGTAATTCACACGCTTTCAACAGGCCTTGATCGCTGTAAGTGACCGTGTGTGTTAAATCTAGGCAATTTCCACCTATTACTTTCGGATTTTTCATTCGATTTTCGCCCTAAATTCCCCTCTTTCTTTCAACCCGGATTCACCGTAGGCTAAGGATTCATTGAAGGAATTTAACCGGCTCTGTGCCGGGTTTTTCCCTGGTTTATTTCATCTTGGATTGGGAGTGAAGGCGGCGGCCTGGGCGTTGAATGCCGGTTTTCGCGTTACGGATGCACAGAGCCTCCGCGGCGCGATCGATTTCGGCAGAGCGATGCGCGGGGATAGCTGGCTCACTTCCGGTCTCCGGCCCCCAGATGTTGCATTCCGCAAACCTGCCTCCGCGGCGGGCTTAGGCAGAGTGTTGCCCAGCGCAGCAAAAAAATTGAAGCAAGGAGTTTTCCCCAGAACATGCGCCCCAAGAAGATTATTCTCTGTGTAGACGACAACGAACAAGAGCTTTCCGTACTCAAGTTCATGCTGGCCACGAATGGTTACCGGGTCATTTCGGCCAGCAATGGGCAGGAGGCCATCGGCATTTACGCCGAAACTCCTGTGGACCTGGTATTGGTGGATTATGCGATGCCGCAGATGAATGGCGGCCAATTGGTGGATCGGCTGAAGCAGATCGCCTCGCATGTGCCGATGATTTTGCTGGGCGACCCGCAGCGCATGGCCGGCGAGATGCACGCCGCCGACGCCCTGCTGGCCAAAAAGAACTGCTCGCCCCAGGAGCTGCTGGAGCGGATCAAAGTGATGAGCGCCCGCAAGCGCGGCCCCCGCAAGGGATCCGTGCGCGTGATGCCGATGATGGAGTTGGCCAGAGCGTCGTAAAGCAGGGAACAGGGGTCAGGGATCAGGGGTCGGCTTTTTTCTGACCCCTGATCCCTGTTCCCTGCCCATGGCAATCGCACTTGAAATCATCTGGAGGGAGCAGGGGCATTTATGCCCCTGAATTTACGCCTGAAACCACAGGGCTTCAGCCCCGGGCCTAAAGGCCAGACTGCCCAAGCCTCGCTTCAGGGGCATAAATGCCCCTGCTCCCTCCGAAAAGCCGCCCGCATGAGTATCGCGAGAATGATAGGCGTGTGGCGAAGTTCAAATGCGATTGCCCTGGTTCCCTGCCCCCCTGTACTTGACGACCATGCGGGTCAATAGGCATACTCGCCAACTGTACCCCTCCGCGGAAATTTTCTTGCCGGTTGGTGGGGGAGTAGGCCTTTTATGGATCTGATTGTTCTTCGTCTTCTTTTTGTGGCTCTTCTTGCCGGAGTCTGTTATTACCTTCAACCATTCGGCTTGACAGGATGGGTGAGCGCCGCCGTAGGGGCTGGTTCGGCCTGCGCGTGCATTGTATTCGAGTTGCGCGTCCGCGCGCTGAGCCTGAAGCGGCTGATTGGCGCCGTCACCGGCAGCGTGCTGGGCATCTTTGGCGCGGCGCTCTTTTGCCTGGTGCTGCGCTTCGCGCTGCCGCCGGGGCCGACCTCCGCGGTCATCCAGATCTTTGATCTGCTGCTGATGACCTATATCGGCCTGCTGGTGGGCGCCAGCAAGGGCGACCTGCTGAACCCGGCGGCGCTGGGCACGGTCTTTGCCGGCGAAAAGCTTACCCGGCGCAATGCCAAGGTCCTGGACACCAGCGTCATCATCGACGGCCGCATCGCCGACATCGCTGAGGCCGGCTTCATGGACGGCATGATGGTGATCCCGGAGTTCGTTCTGCGCGAGCTGCAAACCGTGGCCGACTCGACCGACAGTTCCAAGCGCCAGCGCGGCCGCCGCGGCCTGGATATGCTGCAACGCATGCAGTCCAACTCCTCCCTCCAGGTGCAGATCGTCACCGACGACTTCCCCTCCATCCGCGAGGTGGACCTGAAGCTGCTGGAGCTGGCCAAGAAGTGGGAGGCCAAAGTCGTCACCAACGACTTCAACCTGAACAAGGTGGCCCATCTGCACCACGTTGAAGTGCTGAACATCAACGACCTGGCCAACGCCCTGCGCCCGGTGGTCCTGCCCGGCGAGAAGATGACCGTGACCATCCTCAAGGAGGGCAAGGAGTTCAACCAGGGCGTCGGCTACCTGGACGACGGCACCATGGTGGTGGTGGATCACGCGCGCAAGCTGATCG
>CAYVGW010000135.1:0-11602 GCA_964450895.1 uncultured Occallatibacter sp.
ATGGACAGCGGCTACTATGCGGCGATGACCGGGCTGATTGCGCGGACGCAGGCGCTGGATCTGGCGGCGACCAACCTGGCCAATGCGCAGACGCCCGGATACCGGGCCGAGCAGGAGTACTTTCGCTCGGTACTGCTGGGGCCGGACGCTCAGGACTCGCAGTTGGGGCAGACGGTGAACAACTATGGGCTGATCGGCGGCGACCGGCTGAATCTGGGCCAGGGCGCACTCGAACAGACCGGCAATCCGCTGGATCTGGCGATCGAGGGCGAGGGATTTTTCATGGTGCAGACGCCGCAGGGTCTGCGTTACACGCGGGATGGCAGCTTTCATCGCACCCCGGCGGGGCAGTTGGTGACCGAGGCGGGCGATGCGGTGCTTTCGGCGAGCGGACAGACGATCACTGTTCCGCCGGGTCAGGTGACGATTGGCGCGGACGGGGTGGTTTCGGTGGCCGGCGGCGTGGTGGCTCAGTTGGGCGTCTTCACCTTTCCCAAAGGTACGGATCTGACTCCGGAGGGAGCCAACCGCTATCGCGCGCCGGCAGCGGTGAACCCGGTGATCTCGAAGGATGCGACGGTGCATCAGGGGGCTGTCGAGAACGCTAACCAAGGGGTGATTCCGGGAACGCTGAATCTGATTCTGGTGCAGCGCGAGGCGGAGATGATGCAGCGGGCGCTGACCGTCTTCCACTCCGAGTTCAACAAGATTGCCTCGGAGGACTTGCCGAAGGTGTGATAAGCAGCCGTCAGCTATCAGCTTTCAGCTTTCAGCCGTTCGATTGCGGGTCACAGAGATTGGTCGCGAATGAATGGAAGCGGGGATGGGAAGAGGAAGGGCAGTGTAATCAACAAAGAGTTGCGATTTTTGGGAATCTACGCTCATTGGTTGCGTTGAAATTCCAGGGTCATCCTCGGAACGCTGAAAAACTTTAGCTGACGGCTGAAGGCTGATAGCTAACAGCTAAAAGGAGCCACAATGATTCGAGCCTTGTACACCGCGGCCAGCGGGATGAGCGCCCAGCAGATGAACCTGGACACGATCGCCAACAACCTGGCCAACTCGTCGACGACGGGCTTCCGGCAGTTGCGGCTGGAGTTTCAGGATATGGTCTACCAGAATCTGGTGACGCCGGGGGCGGCGCAGTCGCAATCGACGGTCTCGGCGGGCTTGCAGATCGGGCTGGGGACGAAGTCGGCGGCGACCGAAGTGATTATGACGCAGGGATCGCTGAACCAGACCTCGAACCCGCTGGACGTGGCCATCGAGGGCTCCGGTTTCTTTCAGGTGCAGCGGCCCGACGGGACGATCGAGTACACCCGCGCCGGTCAGTTTCACATGAACAGCCAGGGAACGATTGTGACCACCGACGGCGATCCGGTGATTCCGACGATCACCATTCCGCCCAATGCGACGGCGGTGACGATCACCGAGTACGGGGTGGTGAACGCCACGCTTCCGGGCCAGCAGAATCCCTCGCAATTGGGGCAGTTGCAACTGGCGACCTTTCCCAACCCCGGCGGCTTGCAGGCCAACGGCGCGAACCTCTTGCAGGCCACGCTCAGCTCCGGCGATGCGGTGCTGGGCAACCCCGGCGGGACCGAGGGGCTGGGCACCTTGCAGCAGGGGTATCTGGAGAACTCGAATGTGGACGTGGTGACGGAGTTCGTGCAGATGGTGCTGGCGCAGCGGGCCTACGAGTCGAACTCCAAGGTCATCAAGGCGGCCGACGATATGTACTCGCAGGTGAATAATATGACGCATTAAAAGCAGGGAACAGGGATCAGGGACTAGGGACTAAGGGACTAGGGGACTAGGGATGAATAGGGCGCATACAGGAGCGGGGCTGGCGTTGAGCTTGATGGCCATGGCGGCTGGCTTGGCGCCGGCGCAGGCGCCGTCCAGCGGGCGGCCGCGGGTGATGGTCTCCTCGGGCGGACTGCTGGCGGAGGGTTCTTTGGGGATGGGTTTGGAGCGGGGGCAACTGGTGCGCGAGATCGACGATCCGCACACCGGAGACCGCTGGCTGCTGACGCGCAACGAGGAGTTTCCCGGCGGGCCGGGGCGGCTGGTGCGGGTGGCGGCGGCGCGGAGGGCGGAGGGCGGCGCTGTGGGGCCAGGCGGCGCGCTGGGGCAAGCGGCGGCTCTGCCGGTGATTCGCTCCGGCGATCGGGTGATCGTCGAGGAGCATACGGCGGTGGTGGATGCGGTGCTCGAGGCGCGGGCGCTGCGGCCGGCGGCTGCGGGGGCGGCCTTCGAGGCGCGTTTGGCGATCGGCGGGCGGGTGGTGCGGGTGGTGGCTCTGGGGCCGGGCCGGGCGATGCTTCAGCCGGAGACAGGGGCGAGGCCATGAGATCGAGCTTGGGAACGAGTTTATGTATTCGGAATGAAAAGAGTGCGGTGATGCATCCCACCCTAGCCGCAAAAGCAAAGACGCGGCGAGGGTGGGGCACCCAGGATTTATGGGCCGGAACAAGAATAGTCGCGGGAATCCTGCTGGCGGTGATGGCGTTTTTTGCGGCGCAGCCGGCGCAGGCGATGGGCAGCAAGAAGAAGACGACGCCGGGGATCAGCGGCAAGGCGACGCCGCCCGAAGAGGCGCTGAAGGCGTACATCGAGCGGGTGCGGGCGCAGCAGGCGGCGGAAGTTCTGACGCCGGGATCAATCTGGAGCGCGGAAGGGAGGCTGGTGCGGCTGGGCACCGACGCCAAGGCCGTCCGGCTGCACGACGTGGTTTCGATTGTGGTTACGGAGAGTCTGGCCGCATCGACCGACGGCGCGGTGAAGAACTCGCGGGCCTCAAGCGCCAGTTCCGGCCTGACGGCGCTGTTTGGATTGCTCAAAACGCACAATAGTATGCAGAACCTGGTGAATGCGAATGCCGCCTCGGCGCTGGCGGCGCAGGGGCAGAGTACGACGAATTCCAGCTTGACGACCACCTTTGGGGCCGAGGTGGTGGATGTGCTGCCCAACGGGATGCTGGTGGTGCAGGCGACGCGCCAGTTGACCTTCTCGCAGCAGACGCAGTTGATCAAGCTCAGGGGCTTGGTGCGCCCGGAGGATGTGAGTGCGCAGAATCAGGTGCAATCGACGGCCATGACCGATCTGGAGTTGGAGGTGACCGGCAAGGGCATTGTGAACGACTCGACCTACCGGCAGAATCCGCTGGTGCGGTTTTTGCAGAAGCTGGTGGTGTTTTGAGAGCAGCTTTCAGCATACAGCTATCAGCTTTCAGCCAGTTGGTTGGTAAGGTTGGCAGTTTGAGCAGAGATAAGAGTGTAAGTAAGTGAATGGATGGCACGAGGTATCCATCGCGAATCAAAAGCTGATAGCTGATAGCTGATAGCTGATAGCTGATAGCTGATAACTGAAAGCTGAAAAGGCATTTCATGCAATGGGCTTACAAAAGACCGGCGCTGTTTTTGGTTGCGCTGCTGCTGACGGCGGCGGCGGCGGATGCCGCTTCCGCGGCGCAGTTGGCGCGGATCAAGGATGTGGCGACGATTGAGGGGATTCGCGACAACCAGTTGGTGGGTTATGGGCTGGTGGTGGGCTTGCGCGGCACCGGGGACAGCTCGCAGACGGTCTTTCCCGCGCAGACCTTGATCTCGACGCTGGAGCGGATGGGGATCACGGTGCCGCAGACCGGGGCCAACAGCGCCAGCAATATGCAGGTGAAGAATATGGCGGCGGTCTTTGTGGTGGCCACGCTGCCGCCCTTCAGCCGTCCCGGCTACAAAGTGGATATTACCGTCTCCTCGGCCGGGGATGCGCGCTCGCTGGAGGGGGGGATTCTGCTGATGACCCCGCTCTACGGGCCGGACGGGCAGATCTACGCGCAGGCGCAGGGGGCTTTGGTGCTGGGCGGCTATGTGGCCTCGGCGGGCGGCAATACCAAGCTGTCGAATCATCCAACCACGGCGCGGATACCGGGCGGCGCGCTGGTGGAGCGGCCGGTGCCCTTTGACCTGAAGCAGATGCACGTGGTCAGCGTGGTCTTGAATGACGCCGATTTTCATACCGCCGAGCGCATGGCGGCATCCATCGACAGGGCGCTGGGCAGCGCGCGCGCCCACGCCGTCGACAGCCGGAGGGTGGAGATTGCGGCCGCGCCGGACGAGGATGTCGCGGCGCTCTTGGACAAGGTCGAGGCCGTCGAGGTGGATGTCTATCCGCGGGCGCGGGTGGTGGTCAACGAGCGGACCGGGACGGTGGTGATTGGGGGCACGGTGCGCTTGCAGCCGGTCTCGATTTTGCATGGGGGGCTGAGCGTGAATGTGATTACCCAGAATGAGGTCTCGCAGCCCAACGCGCTTTCATCCGGCACGACGCAGGTGGTGCAGCAGACGACGGTGCAGGCCAGCGACAAGCCGGTCAACCGCATTGAATTAAAAGAAGGAGCAACCGTAGAGGATTTGGTTCAGGAATTGCAACGTACAGGGGCAGGCGCCCGGGATGTCATTTCGATCTTGCAGGCGATGAAAGAGGCCGGCGCTTTGGAGGCCGATCTGGAAGTTCTCTAAGCGTGCGGCGCGTGTTGGGTGAGGAGTTTTTAAGATGCTTTCAATCATGGCGGCGGCAACGGCAGCAGGAGCGGCGAGCGGCGCAGCACCGGCCACTCCCTCGCCTCGGCTGGTGCAGGCGGCGCATGAGTTTGAGGCGCAGATGATGAAGGAGTTATTGAAGCCCATGACCAGCGGGAATGGACTCGATGGCGAAGAGAATGACTCAGCCTCCGGCTCCGGTGGCGCGTTGGGTGAGTTTGCCTCGGAGGCGCTGGGGCGTGGATTGAGCGAGGCGGGAGGGTTTGGGATAGCCGATAGTATTGTGAGGCAGCTCACGCCCGCGAGTCACAAGCAAGTAACTTCGCAGTAACCGGAAATCCGCACGGCAATACTGTGATGAGATTTAACAAATGACTACAGTGATGAGTGGGCATGCCGATGAAGCCAACAAGGAGTTAGGAAATGATGGACATTCGCAGCAGTCTTGAAGGTTTGAAGTCACTTTTGGGAACGTCCGCCACGACGACGGCGGCGCAACAGACGAAGAGCACGGCGACGACGAGCGGGAGCGGTTTGGGCAGTGATCGCGCGACCTTCAGCAGCGCGGCCAGCGAGGTTTCCCAGTCGGCCGGCGACGCGGGTGTGCGCATGGACAAGGTGGCCAGCATTCAGGCGGCGCTAGCGGCGGGAACCTACTCGATCAATCCCGCGGCGATTGCCTCGCGGCTGGTGGATTCGATGCTGGCCAGTCATGCGTAATGGGGGCTTGAGGATCGACCCCATGAATCGGTAATCCATCCTGAACAAGCGCGGACGAGGACCTCCGCGCTACAGCCGGCCAGGAGGCCGGCGCTACCATTCTGTTCAATGTAGAGAAGGAGCGATAGCGTTGGAGCGGCGAGCAGAGCAGGGTCAGCATCCGATGCTGAAGGAGCTGGTGGTGGAGGCTTCGCAGGCTTTGGCGCGTCTGGATGCGGAGCGGCTGGAGGAGCTGGCGCTTTCTTGTCAGGCATTGAACCGTGACTTGGCGGGAATGGACGGGGATGCGCGCAGGGTGCTGGTTCCTCAGGCCAGGGCGGCCGCCGGAGATATGGCGGTCTTTGCCCGCGTGCTGGAGGCGACGCGCTCCAATCTGGATGTGATGAACCGGCTGCGGGAGCGGCGGTTAGGGCAGTTGGAGTACCGCGCGGGTTCTCGGCCGGAGTGGCGGCGAACGGAGAGCGGTCATGGGGACAATTAGCTCCGCCTTCAGCATTATCTCGCAGGCGCTGGACGCCGATCAGCAGGCGTTGAATGTGGTGGCCAACAACGTGGCCAACGCCAATACGCCTGGCTATACCGAGGAGAAGCCTGACTGGCAGGAGAATCAGCCGCTCAACGACAATGGAGTCCAGGTTGGCCAGGGGGTGTCGGAGACGGGGGCCACCTCGCAGCGGGATCGTGTTTTGCAGTCACGGCTGGACCAGCAGCAGCAGTTGGCGGCCTCATCCGGCTCGCGGTTGACCTCGCTGAATACGCTGCAGGCGCTGTTTACACCGGATTCTGGATCGTCTACCTCGACGGCCGGGGACATTGGCAGCGATATTACCAATTTCTTCGCCTCGTTTTCATCGCTGGAGGCCAACTCGACCAATAATTCTCTGCGTCAAGGAGTGCTTTCGTCGGCGGGCACGCTGGCGGGCGACATCTCGAATGCGGCGGCCAGCCTGAACGAGCAGCGGTCTGCGCTGGATCAGGAGACGGCTGGAGTAGCCAGCCAGGTGAATGCGCTGACCTCGGCGATTGCCCAGCTCAACCAGCAGATACAGACCACCTCGCCGAATGGCGACGCAGGCATGCTCGAAGACCAGCGCCAGCAGGATCTGAGCCAGCTTTCACAGTTGATCGGGATCAACCAGATCACGGCCGAGAATAACGGGCTGGCGATCACTACCACCTCGGGTCAGTTACTGGTCTCCAATGGGACGAGTTATACGATGACCACTGGCCTGGTGGGCGGGGTGACGGATTTTTTTATGGGCAGCGAAGACATCACGGCGCAGTTGGCCACCGGGGGAGGCTCGCTGGGCGGGTATCTGACGGCGCGCGATCAGGATATTCCCAACGCGCTCGGCGCGCTGAATCAGTTGGCATACAGCATCTCGACGGCGGTCAATACGCAGAACAATGCGGGTACGGACCTGGATGGGAATACCGGCACAACGGCCAGTCCGCTGAATATCTTCAGCCAGCCCACAACCGTGGCGGGCAGCGCGGTCGACATGAGCGTGGTGATGACCGATGCAAACCAGATAGCCGCCGCCGGCCTGGGGGATGGAACGGGCGATAACTCGAATGCCGTGGCGATGGCGGCGCTGGCTGGTCAAGGAATCGTGAACGGGCAGACGCCGATCAACTATTACTCGACTTTTGTGACGACGCTGGGCGCTACGGTTTCCAATGTGCAGACAGAGAATACGGCGCAGGCGGCCTCGGTGACGCAACTGAAGACGCAGAACGATGCGCTTTCCGGCGTGAATCTGAATGACGAAGCTGCTTCGATGACCACTTATGAGCGGACCTATCAGTCGGCTTCCCAGGTCTTTGCCATGTTGAATAACATTATGAATTCGGTCTTGAACTTGGGGGAACAGACTACGGTTACCTAAGGCGGTCCAGGCCGCCTCGGCGAAGGCGCGCGCGGCGGGCGGCGCCTGCGATTTAGCTAGTTTGGCGGCCATTGAATTGGGAGACAAGTGAATGAGTGAATAAGTGAGTGAGTGAATAAAAATCCTGCGGTATCTTGCTTCACTTTTTCACTCCTGCACTATCGAACAGTCATGAAACTAGGGCCGGTGGAGGAACGCAATGCGAGTGGATCCGTTTTACGTCACGAATCTGGTGGGTTCTCTTGACCAGGCGCAGGCCAATGCGCAGCAGTTGACGGCGGAGATGTCAAGCGGCGTGAGCATTACATCACTGAGCCAGAATCCCACCGGCTCGGGGGAGAATGTGCTGCTTCTCAACCAGATTCAGCAGGATGATTCCTTTACGCAGAGCGCCAGTCTGGTGACGGGGCAGTTGCAGGTGGCGGATTCGGCTTTGGGCAGCGTGGTGACGCAGTTGACGCAGGCTATCTCACTGGCCACCAGCGCCAACAATGGCACGATGAATTCCAGTGACGTCAAATCCATCGGCAATCAGATCTCCGGCATTCTGGATGAGATAACCTCATTGGCCAATACAAGCTATCAAGGCCAGTACATCTTTGCCGGTGGGCAGACTTCGACAGCGCCGTTCACCACTTCGACGGCTACATCGCCAGCGGTCACCAGTTATAACGGCGACCAGAGCGTGAATTATCTTGAGTCGCCCAACGGACAGAAGATTCAGTTGAATGTGCCGGGAAGCCAGATCTTTCTGGGCAGCAAGGGAAACAGCGTCTTTGGGGCGCTCAATGCGCTGGTGGCCGATTACTCCAGCGGCACGGTGAACACATCCCAGGCCGTCAGCGATACACAGGCGCTGGGCACGGCGCTGAATTATGTATCGCAGCAGAGGGTGACGATCGATAACTCGATGACCCAGACTGCGGCCTCCTCGGACGCTGTGACAAATGTTCAGTTGCAGTTGAAAACCGCGCAGACCGATCTGATGCAGGCCGATATTCCGACGGTATCCACGCAACTCTCGCTGGCCGAGACACAGCAGACGGCGCTGGAGGACATTATCTCCCAGCTAAACTCCAGCTCGAACAGCTTGTTCAGCAAGATCCAGGCGTAAACAGTTCTCAGTTGTCAGTTCCCAGTTCCCAGTTGTCTCTGTCTACTGTCCACGGTCTGCTGACCACTGTCCTCTGTCCACGGTACACTGTCTTTATGAGACTCGCCTTTCTTGCTCCGATTCGATTTGTCTGGAACTCGACGCGCGGCTACCGGCTGGCGTTCTGGCGCAGCCCTTATCTGCGCTGGCGCGTGGAGACCTACAGCGGCAAGAAGGCCGAGATGCTGACCGCCAAGGATGTGCTGGGCTTTCTGTGGGCCGAGCGCTGGGAGTTTCTGCGCTATTTGGGATGGATCGGGCGCATGGACGCGGAAGTGCATAAGCGGACGTAGGCAGCTATCAGCCATCAGCTATCAGCTATCAGCCGGCAAACGAAAGCTGATAGCTGATGGCTGTAAGCTAGTAACAGTATGAGATACGGCTTATTGCGATACTCTTGTTTGGCGAATACCGTGCTGCTTGCGGTTGCTGCATTGTCTGCGCAGCAATTGCCGCCGATTGAGCCGCCGCAGCCGCTGCCCGGCAGCCATACCGAGGCGCAGGCGGAGATCACCACGCTGCATGTGACGGCCAACGAGGTTTTGGTGCCGACGCTTGTTGAAAAAAGCGGCGGGGGCGTGATCTACGGACTCAAGCAGAAGGATTTCATCCTGGAAGACAACGGCGTGCCGCAGAAGATTCGCGTGCAGGAGGAGATGGACACGGCGCCGGTGGCGCTGGTGGTGGCCGTCGAACAGGGCGGGGTGAGCGTGCTGGAGTTCGACAAGCTGGCCAAACTGGGGCCGCTGCTCGATCTCTTCCTGGCCGACCACAAAAGCATGGCCGCGCTGGTGGGCTTTGACGCGAAGCCGCATCTGATCCGCGACTTCACCCACTCCGGCGAGGAGATCAATGACGCGCTCAAGCATCTGGAGCCGGGGGCGGGCGGCGCGGCGATTCTGGATACGGTCAGCTACGCCGTCGATCTGCTCGAAACGCAGCCCAAGGAGTACCGGCGGGTGCTGCTGCTGATCAGCGAACAGCGCGACCACGGCAGCAAGCATACCAAGCCGGCGCAGTTGATCGAGAAGATCGGCGGCTCGGATGTGCTGGTGCTGAGCGTCTCGTTTTCGCCGGTGCGCGCCGAACTGGGCCACGACATCAAGGACAGCGGCGAAGACCGGGCAATGAATCTCTTTTCCACGCTGGCGATGATCGTGCCGGCCTTCAAGAAGAATGTGAGCAAGGAGCTGGCGGCGATGAGCGGGGGCGAATACCACGCCTTCACCGGCGACAAAGGCTTCGAGGCGCGCATCGTCGAATCCGCGCAGCACGCGCATAATCGCTATCTGATCACCTTCAGCCCCACGGACCCGGCGCCCGGTCTGCATACGATTCGCGTGCGCACGGCGGAGGATTACGGGGCGCGGATTGTGGCGCGGGCGAATTACTGGAGAGATGCCGGGAAGTAATCAAATGCTTTCAGATTTTTCCGGATGCTGGCTGATCTTGTCATCAAAGATGGAGCTTTTACAAATACAATCAGCAAGTTATCCACCGCTTTCGCGGTGATAGCAAGTTAGCGAGTTAGCGGGTTTCCGAGGTCCGGAAATCCGGACCTGGGGCGCCCGCTCATTGACTCCGCGCCGTGTCGCGCCTGTTGACGAAATAATTACCTGCAAGAATTTGTAAAAATAAAAAGGGGGGGGGAGGGGTCACGCGCTTGCTTGCGCCGGGACGGAGTTGCCGCGGAGGGTGGAGAGCGCAACCTGGGCGGCATAGAGCAGCTTGGTTCCGTCTTTTCCATCGACTGCGCCGATCAACATTCCATGGGCGACGCAGGCCACGAAGTTACGGATGTTCTCCTGTCCGGAGAGGGACGGCATAGCCCTGCGATAAGCCCGTCCAGCGATTTTCTCGGCAGTTACCCAGTGTTCACCTTTGGCCTTTTCGGCCTTGTAGACACGCTGCCATTCGCTAAAGCAGCGGGCGATGGCGGAGTTCTCCAGGCTGTTGTTTGATTCATCGCTCATCCAAATTCTCCTTGTTGGCGCCTATGGCGCGGCACTTCGCGTGCGTGGTATTGCTGACACTTCTTCATTGTGCGGGAGAGCGGGGTAATTATCGGCAATGAAAAAGAGGGAATTTGCGAGAAATCTTCCGAGGGAGGAAAAGATTTGCAGGGGGCTAGGAAGAAACAAACGTGGACCAGCAGGTCCACGTAACAGCCGACCGGGAGGCCGGCGCTACTAGGGCGTGGTAACGGGCGCGTCTGGCTGGGGGCGATGGAGGGGCGTCCACCAGACGGGGATGAATCTGGGGATGTGAATGTGGCGGAAGATGGGGGCCAGTTCGGGGGCGAACTCCTGCGCCATGTTGCGCGGGAAGATGGTGGCCAGCTCCATCGCCGAACGCTTGCCGGCGTAGGAGAGCGTGTTGTAGCCCGGCGGCATGTAGGCCATGCCGACAAAGCCGCCCGCGGCGGCTCCGGCAAAGTGCGGCAGGGCTAGCCGGGTCTTGCCGGAATCGGTTTTCTCCAGCACCACGTACTCCCAGGCGTGGAGGATGCGTTTGTAGGTCCAATCGCTGTGCGAGGGGTAGTAGCGGGCGTCGTAGCGGAGGGCGGCCTCGGCGACGAACTCGGCGGTGTGCTTGGAGGTCTGCGCGGCCAGCGTGCTGCCGTAGAGGCGTCCGTAGGCGCCCATGCCGTCGCGCCAGGAGGGCGGGTACAGGCTGTTGGGGTGGGCCATGCGGATGGCCGCGCCGATGGCCGGCATGACCACTTCCGGCGGGCCGTAGGTGGTGAATGCGTAGAATTTGAACTTCTGCTGGAAGGTGAGGGGCTTGCCGGGTGTGCGGAGGCGGCCCCACATGTAGGGAACCGGCGGGCCGGGTGGAATCGCGCGCGGCGCGGCGGCTTGCGGCTGAGGCGCATCCGGGAGGGCGGCCGGCGCTGGAGCGAGCGGGGTGGTTTGCGCGGCAGATGGAGCGTTTTGTGCGGAAATTGGCGCGGCCGGCGCGAGGAGCAGGCAGAGCGCCGTCAAAATGGCGGAGATGCAGGGATAGAGCTTGGCAGGGAGGACGAAGTTCGAAGCGGGCGCCTGATTTTCTAGCATCGTACTTCCACTGTAGACGGGCAGAGCGGAATGGGAACGGGGATCGCAGGAATTATTTTCGAGTGGGCTGGGTAATCGCATTTGAACTTCGCCAAACGCCATCATTCTCGCGATACTCATGCGGGCGGCTTTTCGGAGGGAGCAGGGGCATTTATGCCCCTGAAGCGAGACTTGGGCAGGCTGGCCTTTAGAGCTTATCCGTAATTAAGTGATATGATTTTGTTATGAAATCATGGACTG
>CAYVGW010000136.1:0-11510 GCA_964450895.1 uncultured Occallatibacter sp.
CGTCGGGGCACGCCGCGCGTAGATTGAACCTATCCGCAAATTGCAGCCGCAAATTGTAGCGCCGGTCTCCTGACCTGCTGTCGCGTGGACCTCCCGGTCCACGCCGTACTCTTCGTCCAAAGAAAAACCTTTAGCGGGGCGAGGCCACAATAGCGATTCCAGCTTCGGCGGCTCTCTGGATCAGCGTCTCGCGGTCAAAGATCAGCGTGCGGCCGGCCTCGACCGAGAGGCAACTGGCGCCGCTGCGGATCATCGCCTCAATCGTCGCTTCGCCGATCACCGGCACATCGAAGCGCATATCCTGATTGGGCTTGGCGATCTTGACGACGGTCAGGCGGCGTTCGAGCGTGGATGCGTCATCTTCTAAAGACTTCATGAGCAGCCCAGCGCGCTCGATGGCGGCGTCGGTGCCCTCCATCGCCTCGACGGCGATACAGGCCTGCGCGGCGACGACGACCGTCTGGCCGATGTCGAAGCCAGCCACGGCGTGGGCGACGCTGAGGCCGTAGTCGATGTTTTTGCGCTCCTCCTCGTCCGGCGCGCGGGGGGTGAGAACGCCTTCAGCGGCCAGCAGCGGCTCCAGAAAGGCTGTAGAACTGATCAGTTCGATGCCCTCGTCGCCCAGCACCTTGGCCACCGCGCCCAGCAGCATATCGGTATTGCGTGTGCGCAGATTGAGCAGCAGCTTGGCCAGACGCCAGTCGGGGCGGATGCTCGAAAATATCTGTTTATGTTTGACCTGGCCGGCCATCACGGCCTTGGAAACGCCTTCCTTGCGAAAGGTCTCGATCAGGCGGGAAAGCTCGCCCAGCGAGAGCCAGTAGACAGTGATGTGGTCATCCTCGGCGGCGCGGCGGTCGATCTCCGGGTCGGTCTCCTCGCGGATGGCAGCGACGACGACGGCCAGCCCCTGCGCCCGCGCCGCGTCGAGCAGAAGAAACGGAAAGCGGCCGTTGCCGGCGATGAGGCCGAGTTTCATCGTGCGTACCTCGGATTCTTTGCGGAATTTAAAATGCCGCGCGCGTGGAAAGCGGCTCCCGGAGGGAGCATCGAGAATAGCCCAGGGTGGAGCGCAGCGGAACCCTGGGAAAGCGGCCATGAATGAATCTTCGCCCCGTAGGGGCGACCGAACTGACGCACATTCGTTGTAATGCGATAAGATTCTGCCATCTCACACACCTACTGTAGCTCGCTCTTTCATTGTGTCTTCTCCACCAAGGAGCGGCGCAAGACCATTCTTCCAGAAATCCAGTCGCGTTTGTGGGCTTACATGGGCGGCGTCGCACGCGAACATCAGATGAAAGCGCTCGGCATAGGCGGAATGGAGGACCACGTTCATCTTCTACTTTCCCTACCGTCTTCTGTCCCAATTGCCAACGCAATGAGGGAAATCAAGAGCGCGTCTTCGCTGTGGATGCACCAATCCTGCCAGATTGATGGCTTTGAATGGCAGGAAGGCTATGGCGCGTTCTCCATTGGATGGTCTCAGGTGGATGCTACATTGGCATACATTGCGGGCCAGAAAGAACATCATCGCACGCGAGATTTCCAGGCTGAGTTCATCGCTTTTCTCAAGAAGCACCGCATTGAGTACGATCCGCGTTACGTGTGGGGGTAAGTTTCGACCGTCCCTACGGGACGGGGCGGTTGGGTTGGGGACGCTTTCCCAGGGTTCCGCTGCGCTCCACCCTGGGCTATTATCGATCTCTCCCTCCGGGAGAGACAGCGACGACATCAATCGAGAGTGTATTTCCCCATCCAGCATAGTTCTCACTATTTCACTTTCTCAAAGTGCATACCATCTTTTTTATTCTTATCAAGCGCAGGTTCCATTTTCTTCCAAGTTGTAATTACCTTGTCCTTCTGCAAAGATAATTCAAACAACACATCACCCGATTTATAAACGTCATCAAATAACCCGGCTTCTCGAATTTTCAAAAAAACAATCTTGATACCATTTTTCGTTACGATTACTCTGCCTTTGATATGAGAATCTGTCTGAAATCCTTCCACATCGACATCTGCAATCGTCTTATCACCAACCTTTGAGATGAACAACTCGTATTGAATACAATTAGCACCAACCCCCTCAAGCATTGGCCAGCATTCATGAAACTCCCAGTGCCCAAGCCACGGTTCCATCTGCGGTTGAATGGCGGCGGGAGAAGATTCGTCTCCGCCCCAGCCGAAGATAACAGACACCTGACCGCTTGCAGCCACTGGCTTACCATTCTTCTCAAATGGACGAAAATTCCATTGTTTGACGCAATCAATGGCTGACTGTTGCAGTATTGTTGGTCCACTGACTACCTTAATTGACTCAACTTTACCGGTTACGCCTACTTGAACCTGCAATACGATCGATCCAAAACTGTCAGCCGCTTTCAAAATCGGAGGATATATACAACTAACACGATGAACAATGTGCTGGTTAAGCGTGGGTGCGTCTACTGAGATGACCTCTTGAGCTGAGGCGTGAAAAGAAATAGCGAGAAATGCAAAAACAAAAAAAAGGAATCTTCGAAAGTGCATGAAGCCTCCAAGCCTTTTCCTACTTAATCACCCCGCGCTCGCTGCGTTCGATGAAGCGGACCAGCAGGGCTACGTCCTCGCCCTCCAGCTCACGCATTTTTTCGAGCGCTTGCGTGGTGTTCAGCTTGGAGACGAGCAGCAGACGGAAGGCCTTCTGAATCAGTCGGATGCGCTCCGGGGTGAAGCCGCGGCGCTCCAGGCCCATGCTGTTGGCGCCGAAGGCTTTGTTCTCGCGGCGGGCGGAGGTCTTGGAGAAGGGCAGCACGTCCTGGGTGACGATGGTCCCGCCGCCGATGAAGGCGTATTTGCCGACCGTACACTGTTGATGGACCGGGCAAAATGCGCCGACGGTGGCGTAGTCCTCGACGACGACGTGGCCGGCCAGCGTGGCGCAGTTGGCCAGAATGCAATGGCTACCCACCTGGCTATCGTGGCCGATGTGGACGCCAGCCATCAGCAGGCAATCCGACCCCAACCGCGTCACGCCGCCGCCGCCCACCGTTCCCCGGCTGATGGTCACGTTTTCGCGGATGGTGTTGCCGTCGCCGATCTCCAGCGTGGTTGGTTCGCCGTGGTACTTCAAATCCTGCGGCGCGACGCCGACGGCGCTGAAAGAGTAGAAGGTATTGCGCGCACCGATGCGGGTGCGACCGTCCAGTACCACGTGGGAGATCAGGTTGCACTCCTCGCCCAGCACCACCTCCGGGCCGATGGTGCAAAACGGCCCGACGATGCAGGAGGCGGGGACCACGGCTCCGGCGGCGATGACGGCGCTGGGATGGATGCTCACTCGGCTGCCTCAGTCGCGGCAGGCTCGGACTCGGGCGTGCGGTTGACGATGGAGCAGGTCAGCGTCGCCTGACAGGCAACTTTGCCGTCCACGTAGGCCTTAGCCTCCATGCGTCCCAAGCGGGTCTTCATGGACAGCACATCGACCTCAATGCGCAACTGATCGCCGGGGGTCACCGGGCGGCGGAACTTGGCCTTTTCAATGCCGGTAAAGACGGCCAGCTTCTTGTCGCGGTCGGGAATCTCGTTGAGCATGATGATGGCGCCGGCTTGGGCCATCGCTTCAACAATCAGCACACCGGGCATCAGCGGGTGGCCGGGGAAGTGGCCCTGAAAGAAAGGCTCGTTCATGGTCACATTCTTGATGGCCACCAGGCGCTTGCCGCGCTCAAACTCGACGACACGGTCAATCAGCAGAAATGGGTAGCGGTGAGGAAGCAGTCCCAGGATCTCCTGGATATCAAAGGTCATTCCATGGCTCCAATGCGCAAGGGACGTAGCCGCCCTTCGCTCCATGGATTATATCGAAAAGCGCAGACAGCTTGCCTCCGGGGAGCTGCCAACCGCAAGGCTGCCAAAGATTTTTTACCCATCCGTACCTATCCAGGTACGTCTTTTCATCAAAATTCCTCATTTCCCGCATTGACTCCAGCCCCCTTCGGCGCTAATCTCTACCCCAGATACCGGAATTGGTAGCCCTCTCCAACCCGCGGTTTCGTCCTCCAACAGGTAGCGCCGACCTCCTGGCCGGCTGTCGCGTGGATCTCCCGGTCCGCGCCATACTCTACATCAAGGAAAAAAGCGCTCTAACCTCTTCGCAGCCCGCCGGTCGCGCCGGATTCCGAAGCTGCGCTGGCCCTCATCTCAACTTAACCGCACGCCCCCTCGGAGGCCATTGAAAACATTGAAGATCGCTTTGGAGATCACGCCCAACCTGGAGCCCCTCTTCGGGACTCGCGATGAAAACCTCCGGCTCATCGAAGACTCACTCGGTGTGCGCATCGATCTCCGCTCCGACGCCGTCCGTGTCGAAGGACCGCCTGCCGCCGTCGAGCGCGTCCGCGGCATCTTCGCCGACTTCGAGGCCCTCCGCAAGCAAGGCGTCCATCCCCACAACGGCGAACTCAACGGAATGCTGCGCCTGGTCGTCACCGATCCCGCGACCACTCTGAAATCCATCGCCGATAGCGGCAAGCAGCGCTCGGCCGGCGTCAAGCGCACCGTTCAGCCCCGCTCCATCAATCAGCGCAAGTACGTCGAGGCCATCGAGCAGAACGACATGACCTTCGGCGTCGGCCCCGCCGGCACCGGCAAGACCTACCTCGCCGTGGCCATGGCCGTGGCCGCCATGAACGCCAAAAAAGTCAGCCGCATCGTCCTCGTCCGCCCGGCAGTCGAGGCCGGCGAGCGCCTCGGCTTCCTCCCCGGCACGCTGCAAGACAAGGTGGACCCCTACCTGCGCCCGCTCTACGACGCCCTCTACGACCTGCTCGACCCGGAAAAGGTCGATAAAATGCTGGAGAAGAACATCATCGAAGTCGCCCCGCTGGCCTTCATGCGCGGACGCACCCTCAACGACGCCTTCATCATCATGGACGAGGCGCAGAACACCACCATCGAGCAGATGAAGATGTTTTTGACGCGCATGGGCAACGGCTCCAAGGCGGTCATCACCGGCGACATCACCCAGATCGACCTGCCCAACCCGCGCAAATCCGGCCTGCTTGACGCCATCAACATTCTCGACGGCGTCGAGGGCATCCACTTCTGCCACTTCGAGGACGGCGACGTAGTCCGCCACGCCCTGGTGCAAAGAATCGTCCGCGCCTACGAGTCCGTGAAGAGCCAGCAGCAAGAGCTCCCGCTCGCCCTCGGCGATGCCATCGAAGTCGGCCTCCCGCCCCGCGAAAACCGCCCGCAGCCGCAGCCGGTCCATCCGCCCAAACCGCAGTAGCAAGAATGGTAGCGCCGACCTCCCGGTCGGCTGTAGCGTGGACCTCCCGGTCCACGCCGTATTTTATGCCATCAAGAAACATTCTCCAGCTTCAGGTTTTCACCTATTCTTTTTCAAACAACACTATGCCGTCCCAACAAGGCTGCTCGATTGGACTGAGAATCCTTTCATTGCTCTTTATTTTGCAATCATGTCTTGCGCTTTTACAGGAAAATTCAAGGCAGAAGAAGCGATTCTTAAGTTTGAGACAGACGCAGCAGTATGGATTCTGAATCCAGAGGCCTGGAATGCTCACGCACTTAGTCACCAGGGTTTCGATCGCGGAATCTTGACGCCTGCGGATGAAGAATTAAAAAGCTATAAACCGCTCACGAAATTCAGTGAACTTAATATGTACCCTGTAGCGATGTACGGAGCTCACAACAGTGCGCGAATTGTTGCACAGAGAGGAGTATTCACCATTTTCGGGAAAGGGACATCTGCAATGGAGGAAGTCTATGATTCTGGTAATTTTCCCGTTAATTGTCTAACTAAAATTGTGCTTGGGAAATTAATTCTTCCCGGTATTCGAAAATCTCTTCTGAAGACCGGTTTTACGGAATCAGTCGTCTTTCCAGATCTTGATGGTTTGGCAAGAGAGATAAAACGAGATTTCAAATTTGATTTCTGAGTTGAGGGAAACGTTGATGAAGAATTTTAGTGTCAAGCCACTGGATCCTCACACACTCACTTGGTGGAGAAACCGGCAATCGAAGATTGATACGAATCCTCCTTATCAAAGGCATGGACGCCTTTGGTCAAAAACTGATAAAGCTTTCCTTATCGACTCGATTCTTAACGATTACGACGTTCCAAAGGTATACATGGCTGATTTCACATGGGGTGAATCGCCTCTGGATCGGGAGAAACTCCCGTACGCAATTATCGATGGCAAACAGCGTATGGAAGCCATCTTCGATTTCTTTGACGGAAAGCTAGTATTGAATAGCGATTTTGTTTATTTAGAAGATAATACCCTCCAGCTAGGTGGACTAGCCTACCAGGATTTGAAGCTAAGGTATCCGCAGGTTGCGGAAATATTTGACGAATATATTCTTTTAGTCATGCGGTTATATGCAACTAACGAAGAACCCATTACTGAGCTATTCGTGCGTCTGAATCGTAGTAAGCCATTGACAGGGGCTGAAATCCGGAATGCTATGTCCGGCCCTGCACCAGAAATTTTCAGGCAAATCGCTAAGCATGAGCTTTTCACAGAGAATGTTTCGTTCGCCGTGACGCGTCGCCAAGACCTCAATGCAGATGCTAAGATTCTTTATTTTGAGTACGCAAACCAACTCAAGGAAACAAAGAAGACCAGCTTGGATGAATTCGCAATAACTTCGGCAAAGAACAGAAAAGGACTTGAGTTGGCCGCAAGAAAGACTATTGACATACTTGATCGCATGAGTGAGATTTTTCTTCCGAGGGACAAAATGCTTAGATCAGTCGGGGTGTTTCCTGTTTACTATTGGTTTACACGCAATCAATCAGAGGATGACTCCCAATATATTCGCGAGTTTCTTGTAAGGTTTGAAGAAGAGCGTGAGTCGAATCGTGATTTGGTCCTCGACGATCCACGTATTGATAATGAATTGCTTAAATACGACCGTTTAATCGTAGTACTGACGATATTAGGAGTCATAGCGGAAGATTCGAGGTTCTTTCTCGACGATTCACTGAATTTAAGAAGACGATGCGAAAAAATCAAACTCGGTGAAGACATGTCTTCAAATGCCTAAGTGATGCCTGCCAGTCCGTGGGAAGTTTCTAGTAGTCGGGTGTCCTATCCTACTTGCGCTATTTGCAGGAAGGGCGGAAATCTTAAACCTCATTCGATTGTGTTTTGATAATGGGAGGTGCAGAAATGAACAGAGCAACGATTCCGGTCAAGCTGCCTCCCTCCCTGGGAAATGCAGCCCGAAAGCTGGCCGAAGAGGATGGCGTCTCGCTCAACCAGTGGGTCTCCGTCGCGGTTGCGCAGAAGATCAGTTCGGTGGAAACCGCCGAGGCATTCTTCAAGCGGAGAGCGCAGGACGCGGATCAAGTGGATTTCTTGGAGATTCTGCGCAGCGCCCCCGACCGGACCCCCGATCCGGGTGATGAACTGGCTTCGGCGATATGAGGGTGAACCCCTGCTCCCGATTAGAATGGGTTTATCCAAATCTGGAGCGACCGCAATGCAACCCTACATTCATCTTTTTGGGCCAGCCCACCTTTTCATCCTCTGCGCTGTCCCTCTGTTGGCGGCTTTGCTGGCGGTTGTGCAGCGGCGGCTTCCGGCGGGGCAAAAAGCTCTGCGCATCGGGCTGGCATCCGTCCTTCTACTGGATTCAGCGGTGTTTTATGGCTACATGGCTCTGCACGGCCAGTTGACCTTTCCCGATCATCTTCCACTCGAACTTTGCGACGCTTCGCTGTGCCTTGTCATCCTAGCGCTGTTCACGGTCAGTCCAGCGGTCTTCGATCTGGCGTACTACGGCGCGCTGGGCGGAGCAACGATGGCCCTACTCACGCCGAATCTATGGGAGCCTTTTCCCTCTTTTGGAACGGTGCAATTCTTTGTCGCGCACGGCCTGATTGTCGCCGGCGCTCTATTTTTGGTTTGGTCGGGGCTGGCGCGGCCCAGGCCGAACTCTGTCGGCAGGGCGATGCTGGCCCTGAACCTCTTTGCCGCCACGGTCGGCGTCTTTGATTTTTTCTTCAAGACCGACTATATGTATCTCCGCGCCAAGCCGCAGAATGCCTCGCTTCTTGATTTTTTCGGGCCATGGCCCTGGTACATCCTGGCCGCCGAGGGTGCAGCTCTCTGCGTCTTTCTCTTGCTTTACCTGCCCTTTTACCTGTATTTCCGAGGAGAAATGAAGACAATCTTCCCAATCAAACCGGCTCGGGTCAATCATCCGTAGATGTCTTTGAGAGGCCCCCCCTCTATTTACTGTGAGCTTATGAAACTGTGATGCGAATACCTATAACCCTCCTGGAATCAATAAATCTCTCCGATCTTCGCTGCTGATTTTACCGCAATATGAGATTCAAGCTCCGCGAAATGCCTCGCGAACCGCCGAAATCGTCGCCAAAACCTCGGATTTGCCGTGCGCGGTGCTCAAAAACGCCGCTTCAAACTGGGAAGGCGGCAGCCAAATTCCTTGCTCCAGCATTCGTCGATGGAAGCGCCCAAAGGCAGCCGTGTCGCATCGCGCGGCCTGCGCGTAGTTGGTAACCGGTTCGCCCGAAAAAAACCAGGTCCACATCGATCCAACGCGATTCGTGGTGAGCGCAACCCCAGCGCGCGCAGCCTCGGCGGCAACGCCTTCCGCAACAGCCTTGGCGGTCGCTTCCAGTTGCGGATAAACTTCAGCCGCGTGCTCCTGCAAGTAGCTGAGTGTCGCGATTCCCGCAGCCATTGCCAGCGGATTGCCGCTCAGCGTTCCTGCCTGGTAAACCGGCCCAAGAGGCGCAAGGAGATTCATGAAACGGAGTTTCCCGCCAAAGACGCCTACCGGAAGCCCGCCGCCGACAATCTTGCCCAGCGTCACCAAATCCGCGTCCACGCCATACAACTCCAGCGCTCCGCCCAGCGCCACGCGGAAGCCCGTCATCACCTCGTCGGCAATCAGCAGCGCTCCCTCGCGCTCGGTGAGCGTGCGCAATCCGGCCAGGTAGCCGGCGGCAGGCGGAATGCAGCCCGCGTTGCCTACCACCGGCTCCAGAATCACCGCCGCAATCGCGCCCGGATGCGCCTCGAAGGCAGCTTCAACGGCGTCCAGGTCGTTGTAAGGCAGCGCCAAAGTGAGGCCGGCAATCTCCTCCGGCACGCCGGCCGAGCCGGGAATTCCAAAAGTCGCCACGCCCGAGCCAGCCTTGACCAGCAGCCCGTCGGCGTGGCCGTGGTAGCAGCCCTCGAATTTGACGATGATCTTGCGTCCCGTGGCGGCGCGGGCCAGCCGAATCGCGCTCATCGTCGCCTCGGTTCCGGAACTGACAAAGCGCAGCTTCTCGATCGCCGGGTAGCAGGCGACAACGCGCTCCGCCAGATCCGCCTCGGTCGCCGTCGAGGCCCCAAAGCTGGCCGAGTTCCGCGCCGCCCGCTCAATCGCCTCCACCACCGGCGGAAAGGCGTGTCCCAGAATCATCGGTCCCCATGAGCCGAAGTAGTCCACATAGCGGTTGCCGTCCGCATCGGTCAGGTACGCCCCCTCGGCCCGCGCGACGAACGGCGGCGCGCCCCCCACCGCGCCAAAGGCCCGCACCGGCGAGTTCACTCCGCCAGGAAAAAAGCGCTCGGCGCTCAGTTGAAGTGCATGAGAACAGGTGCGGGGGCGGGCGGGAGTCGTCGAATCCATGATGGTTTCAGTATAGAAGGCCAATCAAGGCTCGCATCCAAGTCGAGACAATCCCCATTGCCGTCGCATCTTAACACCTATGAACGAAATGGACGGTGTCGGCGATCGCCTGCTCATGGTCTACGATGGCCACTGCGGCCTGTGCAACGGCTGGGTCCGCTGGCTGCTCCGCCACGACCGGCGGGATCGGCTGCGCTTTGCCGCTTCCGTCTCGCCTGCGGTTGCGCAATTGTTGGCGCGCCACGCCGATCTTCTTGAGCCGAATGGCACGCCGAAGATGGTCCTTGTTTTTCGCAATCCGCTGCAAATCAATGAACAGATGTGGCTTCGTTTCGCCGGTGGATTGATCTTGCTGCGCGAACTGCCGCCCCCCTGGCCAACAGTCGCCATGGTTCTCGGCCGGATTCCGGTTTTTCTCGCCAACCCGGCTTACAGGCTCATCGCCCGCTGGCGCTACTGCATCTGGGGGCGGCTGGAGAGTTGCCCGCTGCCCGCACCCGAGGATCGCGCCCGGTTTCTATAGATCTTCGGGTTCTGAAGCGCGGCTGCAGCAAGCTCCTCGCCGCACAAAGAGCATGATTGCAATGGACAAGCCGAAGCAAAAGCCGGTGAAGGCGTGCAGCCAATTTACTTCCATCTGGCTGAGGCCTTGAACCCAATTCCATCGCTGAGAGTTCCACAGCAGAATGCCTACTACCAGCGCGATGTTGGCGATGACCATGCGGCGGCGAATTTTGGGATCGAGTTGACGACGAGTGATGCACATATTTGCTTTCTCCTTTGTGGTGAACCTGTCGTGAAATGACTTCAATCCTCACGGCGTTGCAAGGCGCGTTTGGCAAAGATGCGGGCGAGCTGGAAGAGCGCCACCACATCGATCGATGTGCCAATTCCCGCACACATACCCCGGCAAAGATCATCCTTTGCCGGCGTAAGATACAACAACGACAAGAGCGGATGCGGCCAGCCGGCGGCACTAGCGAGATCGATTTGAGCCACGACAAGCAATGCAAAGAGAACCGGCAGAGATTTTTTCAAACTGCAAAAATCAAGCAGAAACATGGATGTTCCCCTCCCCAAAAAAGATTTAGTTTTTGAAGCGATACCAGAACAAAAGCGCGATTTTTGTAGCGCCCATCGCATAGACCACAAAAATCAGATCCCACGGGATGCGGTGCTCGACGAGTAAGTGAAATTCGAGCAAGGCAAAGGCGATGAGTATTCCGGCGACGGCAGCGGCGCTGGTTGAGCGGCGTTGATGCTCGTGAAATCTCTCGTCGGCAACATGGTCGAGCATGAGAATGCGACTGAGAATGGGATGAATCACGATTTCTCCTCCAACTGAAAAATTTGATCGGTGGGACAGGCGAAGACGCGGGCAAAGACCAGCGCCAGTTCCAGGCTGGGCACGTAGCGGTTGCGCTCGATGGAGTTGATGCTCTGGCGCGAGACCCCGGCGGCCTGCGCCAGTTGCTCCTGCGTCCACCCAGCGGCAGCGCGGAGTTCTTTCACCCGGTTTGTAATGAGCTGCGCCATGTAAAGTTAGCTTTCCAAATCAGCATAACGCTGGCGTAGCGCAATGTCAAGCTGACTTTCCATTGATTCGCATAATCCTAAAAACGGCAGTTGAAAAGCCTTCATCCATCTTCAATGTCAGATTTGAAAACCTCTGAATCTTGGCGCATTGTAACCATGCGCAATGCAACCAGGCGTTGTAACCATGCGCTTTACAACCATGTGCTTTGTAATCAGGGCACGACTTTAGTCGTGCCGCAAATGCATAATAAGAAAGCCGGGCTTTAGAGCTTATCCGTAATTAAGTGATATGATTTTGTTATGAAATCATGGAC
>CAYVGW010000137.1:0-11395 GCA_964450895.1 uncultured Occallatibacter sp.
TCATTGCAGATGTAACTTGCAGCGCAAGTCAAGTTGCTCAGGATGACAGAATTTTTATATTGCAATCCTTTCAGGCCGGATCAACAAGAATAATTCCCTTCCCTGCCAGCCTTGCGATTCACTTTTGGAATCCGCGTGCCGGAAATTTGCATCCAATTCCCGCAGCGCAAATTATTGGCAGGGGTGAAGTCAGCCTCCCGCCCAATGTGCTACTATCAGCCTCGAAGCTTCAATTCCCCCGGGAGAAATCAAAAATGGCCTACGTCATTGCAGAACCCTGTATCGGCACCAAGGACACCGCCTGTGTGGACGCCTGTCCGGTCGATTGCATCCACCCCAAAAAGGACGAAGACGGCCACGCCGAAATCGACCAGTTGTTCATTGACCCGGTCGAGTGCATCGACTGCGGCGCCTGCGTGCCGGCCTGTCCGGTCTCGGCCATCTTTGCGCAGGATGATCTGCCGGAGAATTGGGCCAGCTTTGCCGAGAAGAACGCCAAGCACTTCGGCCGCTAAACCGCTTCAGAGTGGACAGGAACGCGCATTCCGCTGGGCGGGATGCGCGTTCTTGTCTGCGCGGTTTCTGCCGGCAAAGGAATCGCCCGCACGCGGAGAAGGGATTTTTGGGCGCAAATATCCGCGCCATTCTCCCATAACGCAAAATTGGCTCCTCAGTGTTCGGTGGGAATTTCTGAGGCGTCGACTTGGCGAAGATCGGTGTCCGAATGCAATCTGTTGCGGCAGGAGATGGCGAAGCGGCCTTGCTCGACTTCGACAAACTCGACGTTATCGCCGGTCTTCAGTCCAAGGTTTTTGCACACTTGCGGGGGAAGGGTGATACGGCCGTTAAAGGTGACCATTGCGGAGGGCATGTGGAACCTCTGGACTCATTCTACTCTTGCGCGGGTAGAGCAGATCCGTGACGGGCGGGCTGGGACTAGCCGATCAGTTCCATTCCGGCATCACGAGCGGCGATGCGGTCGAAAGTGACGGTCCGGGTGCATCCGGCGGCGCGGGCGGAGGCGGCGATCAGGCAGTCGGCGAAATCCGCCCGGCTTTTCCTGTATCTCTGTAACGCCTGTTCAATCGTCTCCGCACCTTCCACAATGATAGTTTCCAAAGTCAGCAATTCCGATAGTATATTTGCAACGGTCTCGCGACCAACTCCTATGATGCTTGTCATGACCCATACCAACTCCAAAATTGTCGCTAACCCAACCCACCCCGGCTCGGCGGCTGTCAACGAACTGAGCACTTTCCTAGCCTTGGGAGTCTGCATAGGGTCATCTTTGGCAAAGAAACGGACCAAAATGTTCGTATCCAGCCCTATCATGCAGCTTCTCCGTCTGAGAAATTCTTATAAGCATCGCTACGTGTGGCCGCGTCGAGCATCGCGGCACGATCCAGAATGGCTCGATTCATTTCTTCAATCGTGATAACATGGTCCGGTTTTGGAATACAGCCTTCCAAATCCAAGATGGAGCGGTTCTTGGGCCGGAAGGCGTACGTGCCGTCTTCGATCTCATAGAAGTCGATCCGGACACCAGGTTTCAAGCCAAGCGCCTTGCGAAGCTCGATGGGAATGGTGATCTGGCCCTTGGAGGTCATCGTCGCAGTCGGCATAAAAATTCCTTTCAAAATCAATTTTACCGTACATCGCTGGATATTCCTTACATTTTCCCATATTCCTTACGTATGGATTGGGATTTCGCCTGGACGGCCGATTCAGAAAGCGGCCCGGAGTGCGAAGATAGAAACGCATGAGCGTGCTCGCCTCCGAAGCCGTGGTTCTTCGCACCTGGCCGGTCCATGAGGCCGACCTGATTGTGAGCTTCTTCACGCGCGACTATGGCCGGGTGCGGGGCGTGGCCAAATCCGCGCTGAAGAGCCGCAAGCGCTTTGGCGGCGCTCTGGAGCCGATGACGCTGGCCCGCGCCTGGTTTGCCGAGCGTCCCCGCCAGGAACTGGTGCGGCTGGATCATTTGGAGATTCTGCGCTCGCCGCTCTCCGCGCCGGTGGATGCGGCGCGACTGGCAGTGCTCAGCTTCTACGCCGAGCTGCTGGACGAAATTCTGCCCGAACACGATCCCCACGAGACGGTCTTCCGGCTGCTGTTGTCCGTGCTGGAGCAGACCACCACGGACCAAGCGGAGATTGCCCAGCCCTGGATGGCGCTGACCTATTTTCAACTCTGGATGACCCGCCTGATGGGCCTGCTGCCGGATCTGGCGCATTGCACGGCCTGCGGCGAGGCGCTGCACGCGGAAGAGATTTCATTCAATGTTTACGCGGATGGACTGTTCTGCGCGGTGCATCGGAACGGCAACGCCCGTGAGCTCTGCGCAGATTCCTGGCAACTGGCGCAGAGGATGCTGCGCGCGCCGGTCGCGGCCTTTGCCGGCGAGTCCTGGCCCCGGCGCCGGGCCCTGGATTTGCGCCGCTTCACGCTGCAATCCCTGGAGCGCCACCTGGAGCGCAAACTGCGCTCCGCGGAGGCGCTGGCGCGGCTGTGATGGGTTAAGGAGTCGAGGAATACTGTGGATTCCCAGATCCCAAAATCGAGACCTGGGGCACCCAATTCTTGCCGAAGACAGGGTTAGCGGACGCGCTCGATGATTACGGATTGGAGGACGACCGGGGTCTTGGGCTTGTCCTGGCCGCCGTGCGGGACGAGGGAGATTTTGGTCACGATCTCCTGGCCCTCGACGACTTCGCCGAAGATGGTGTGGTTGCCGGTGAGCCACATGGTGGGCGCGACGGTGATGAAGAACTGGCAGCCGTTGGTGCCGGGGCCGGAGTTGGCCATGGCCAGCTTGCCCGGCTTGTCGAACTTGTGGGGCGAGCCTTTGGTCTCATCCTGGAAGCGGTAGCCGGGTCCGCCCATGCCGGTGCCGGTGGGGTCGCCGCCCTGGATCATGAAGTCGGGAATGACGCGATGGAAGATGGTGCCGTCAAAGAGCTTGTCGGTGGACTTTTTGTGGGTGGAGGGATGCGTCCACTCTTTGCCGCCTTCGGCCAGTTCGATGAAGTTCTTGACGGTGATGGGCGCGTCCTGCTCGAAGAGCTTGACGGTGATTTTGCCTTCGGTGGTGGTGAAGACGGCGTAGGTGCCTGCGGTGAGGGTCATAAATACTCCTTGAAAGTGGTGCTTGTTAAGCGGTGAACCTCTCAAATCTCAGAAACGAAACATGGGGCAGGGCATCAAAACTTGATATCTACAATCCAGACACGAAAATCATGCTCGGTGAAAGTTTCGCCCATAGCCGCCCGTAGATTCCAAAACATCAACCCAAATTTGCTTGAAGTATCGTTGTTAAGGTCTACAATGGCACCTCTGCAATTGGTGCAACTGTTTGCTTTTGCCATCATCGTAGCATGGTCACTAGGAACCAAAGTGATAGGTGGTCTTGGCCCATTCGTACGAGTAATTCCTGTTGATTCGTTCGGGACCATTACCAAACTACTGGGAGGCTGGCTAAGTGAACCGTACGTATGTCCTGGAACAACTTCAACATCGTTTGGACTGCACCAGTCGAATGGACCAACTGTTTTTGAAGTTTGAGCATCGGTCCAAACTACGGCTTGAAGAGTAAAGCAACCTCTGAAGAGATCGGCTTTAGGAGAACCTATATCTTGGTATAGACTCCCCCAATTTGGAGGGAGCTTCAACACTGTAAGCGCTACATGAGGATATTGTTCGCTTATCGGCTTGGTCGGATCATAAGTCGGTAAAATATTTCGAAGCCCCAACGTATCAACTACGTTCTTTTCATTCTTCCGTTCTCCTGGCAAATGAAGTCCCTGCTTCATTCCGCTTTTGAATCCAGACATGAAACCACCCAAACCCGATTTAGGTTTTGAATCATCCGTGCCGTTAGTTGAAGAGGAATCTGTAGACTGTGTCTGGGATACAACGGTAGATGCGGAAAGCAGAAAAACAGAAAAGACCAATAAGTGGATTGTACGAGAAACCCTGGTCCGCGCGAACTTGGAGATTTGATTTGGCATCTTGCCATCCTTTCATGGATTCGTTGAATATTTCCGGAGTTATCTGAGTTAGCTTCTCAGGTCTCAGAAGCGAGATCTGGAGAACCAGATCGCGGTTGGGAATTACGGTTTGGGCGCGGGCGTGGCGGCGGGCGGCGGCACGGCACTTGGCGGAGGCGGCATTGGCTGGCCCTCGCGGACGATGGTCACCTTCTTCAACACGACCGGGGTCGTGGGCTTATCGTTGCTGTCGGTCGGGACAAGGGCGATGCTCTGGGCGACGAGGAGACCAGCGGCGTCGCACTGGCCGAAGATGGTGTGGAGTTGGTTGAGGTGCGGGGTGGGCACGGTGGTGATGAAGAACTGGCTGCCGTTGGTGTTGGGGCCGGAGTTGGCCATGGCCAGGCGGCCAGGCTTGTCGAAACCAAGATTCGGATCGAACTCATCGGCGAATTTATAGCCGGGATCGCCGGTGCCGTTGCCCGCGGGATCGCCGCCCTGGATCATGAAGTCGGGGATGACGCGATGGAAGACGGTGCCGTTATAGAGCGGCTTGTTGTGCTGCTTTTTGCCGGTGGCCGGGTCGGTCCAGTCCTTGGTTCCCTCGGCCAGGGCGATGAAGTTGGCCACGGTGAGGGGCGCCTGCTTTTGGTAGAACTGGCAGGTGATGCGGCCCATGGAGGTATCCAGAACCACGGTGGGGCCGTTGGGACGGGTCAGCGCGGCTGGAGTGGCGGCGGGCGCGTCAGGCAGATCATCCGCCGGCTTGGAGGTGGCCTGGGCAAGCGCCGCGGCGGTAAAGGCCACGGCCAGAGCGGGAACGAGGAGTGTGCGCTTGAGTTTCATGGCAACTCCAAGGGTAAATCATGCCGTGGGTTGGGTGCTAGTAATGGACGAAGCCGGGTGAGGTTCATGGATTCCCACCCTAGCGACAAAAACAAGAACGTCGCGAGGGTGGGGCACCCATCTGTTTTATATGGAAGCTGCAAAAAACGCTCAGCAGCCTTTTTTGCAGCGAGCCATGATGGCGGCGTGGAGGCGTTCCTGGATGCCGGAGGGAAGCTCGTAAATCTCGTGGCAGCGGTAGATCTCGATGGTCTTGCGGGTGGTGTTGAAGACCACTTCGCAGTGCGGGCAGCGGCCCAGGTGGGCTTCGAGTTCGGCGCGCGTCTCCGCCGGCACCGTGCCGTCGATCAAATCATCGAGAAGGGCGAGAAACTCTTTGCAGGTCACTTGGCAATCCCCGTTTCCCTTGGACTCTTCTTGCGGCGGAAGTAGCGGCTCAGGCGCTCGCGCAGTTGAAGGCGGGCGCGCAGCAGGCGCGACTTGACGGCGGGAATGCTCAGCCCCAGCGTCTCCGCGGTCTCTTCGGTCGAAAGCCCTTCCACATCCCTCAGCACAAACACGATACGAAACCCCTGGGGCAGCCCCTGAATGGTCTTGCGCAAAATCTCGGCCAGCTCGGACTGGTTGTAGTTCTGCTCCGGATCGGGCGCCCAATCGGCCAAATCGCGGGGCACGCTGCCCTCTTCGGTCTCGATGTCCTCGTCAATCGAGACCATCTTGCCGGTGCGCCGCTTGCGCAGGCGCATCAGGCTTTCGTTGACCGCAATCCGCACCAGCCACGTGTAAAACTTTGAATTCCCCTGAAACTGCTCCAGCTTTTCATACGCCTTCAGGAAGGCGTCCTGCATGACATCCTCGGCATCCTCGCGGTTCTGGGTGATGTGCTGGGCAATGCGAAAAAGCTGCCGCTCATACTTGCGAACCAGCGTATCGTAGGCCGAGATGTCACCGCCGCGCACCTTGGCAATCAGTGCTACGTCCGGATGCTCTTCGAGTTGTCCTGCAATCGATTGGATGGTTGACATGACAGTTGGTTGCGGAAATCCTTTGCGCCGCGTGCGGCGCTTGTGCCTGAGTCGCTACAGATGAGTGTAACGGACGGCGGGGCTATGGGCCAAACGCGTGGATTGCCGGTTCTTTGCACTTCGATCTGCTGATTGCGCTGACCGCCAGCTCCCACTGCGCAACACTGATTACCTCTAACCACGCCGACTTCGAGCTGATTCGCGCGTATCGCAGCTTCAAGCTGGAGATATGGTAGGTGTAACAGGCACTCGCAGTCAAAGGTTGATAGTGATGGACTCACATTTTAAGAAATCTACAGCCACGAAAATATTCAATGTGCTATTGTTAGGGATGAGAGTCGTGATCGATGCGAAAAGAGAAACCGTTCGAAGTCGCGAAACCAAGGACGCCCAAGGGTAAGGCAAGAGTCCGAGAACGAATTGCACTGGACGCAATGCGAACTCTTACAGAGATCGGCGACGAAGAGACATTTAAAAACGCACTGAATCTTTACGGGCTTAAGCCTGGAGAGCCACGTTATGATGCCGCGTTAAGAGCTTGGCGTTTGGCACAAGCTTCGAAGTAGCCGCATCGTTTACAAATGAAACAAGTTCAGCGGTTTTGGCATTCTTCTCTTCTTCATTGAGTCCCATATCCGTCATCTGGTCTTCAAGGATTGCAACGATGGATTGCAATGCACTCTCTCTTGACGATCCTACGGATAGTTTTCGTGATTCAACCGTACGAATACGGGTTCGAGCAGCGATTGCCATATAGAACCTCTCCAAGTGGTTGTGTTCACGGGGTTAAGGGGGCGATCCAACTCTCTCGCCCACATCTTATTCATTCCAGTGGACTTGCTTTCCCTTGTAACAAGATTACTGGAATCGGCGCGCCAAGTCAACATCCGGCGCGCCAGGATTGTGGTTTCCAAGGTTCGAAAATCCGGAACAGGAACACCGCCCGTCACCTGCGAGGTTAAACTGTAGGTCTGGTGGCTGAGATTGGATGAAAATGACGATTAAGAGACCCGCTACGGGATGGAAGTTGCAACGAGTGACGACGCATCCGGGCGAGATGCTGCGCGAGGAGTTTCTACTCCCTCTCGGCATCACGCAGAACGCGCTGGCGATGAGAATTCGCGTCCCCGCTACGCGCATCGGCGACATCATTCATGGCCGGCGGGCGGTCACGCCAGACACGGCGCTGCGTCTGGCGCGCTTCTTCGGCAACAGCCCGGAGTTCTGGCTCAACCTCCAGCAGATGCACGACCTGTCCAAGGCTAGGCTCGAACTGAGCAAGACGATTGAGCGGAACGTTGAAGCCTACGCCGGGGCGTGAGTGGATGGGGTTGAGGAAGAATTTCCAGGTCTGACAATCCAGACCTGAAGCACCGGCACCTAGCATTTTATTGGAGGGTGAGTCCCGCTTCGTGGTGAATGCGGTAACGGCGATGGTTCCCGATTGCCGCGCGCGGCGTGAAAGCAGCTTAAAGTGAAAGTATGACGGTATTGTCTTCCCCTGCTTTTATATCGCAATTGGCCTCGCGCGGCTTGGCTGGCCTGCTCTCCTTTTTGATGGTGGTGCAGCCGGTGGCTGGGCAAACGACCGGCGGAGCAACAGACGCGCCCGCCGCACCGGCATCTTCCGCGGCGAAAAAGCCTGCGCAGACGGCCAAAAAATCTGCCCCGGCGAGCAAGAAAACCGCGAAAAGCGCAACGACGGCGAGAAAAGAAGCGAAGAAGCCCGTCAGTCCGGCGGCTCGCGCGGCGCGGCGGGCGCACACGGCGCGGATCAAGCTGGCCTTCCAAGCCTCGACCGAGTTGCGCCCCATGGCCCAGCAACTGGCGACGATGCGCACCCCGGCGGCGTATGCGGGGGTGACCAAGTACGCCAAGAGTCATACGGGCGAAGCGGCGGCGGCGGCTTATCTGGCGCTGGGCCACGCGTATCTGGTGGACAAGCGCTATGGAGAGGCGATTGAAGAGTTTCGCGCGGCGAAGAAGGCCGGGGCGGAGCTGGCCGACTATGCCGACTTCCTGAATGCCCGCGCCAATCACGAGGTGGGCAACGAAGAGACGGCGGAAGGATTGCTGCGCGGCTTTGCGGAGCGCTATCCAGAGAGCATCTTTGTGGACGAAGCGCCGGAGTTGGAGGCCAGTGTGCTGCTGGCGCAGAAGGATGTGGCGGGGGCGCGGAAGGCTCTGGCCGCGGCAACGGGGACGGCGGCGGCCAATCGCACCGGCTATCAGCTTGCGCTGGCCGAGGTGGTGGAAGCGCTGGGCCAGACGCAGCAGGCCGAGGAGCTTTACAAGCGGCTGCTGCTGGCGCATCCGCTCAGCGCGGAGGCGGAGACGGCGCGGGCCAAGCTGACGGCGATGGGCGCGGAGAGCAGTTTGACGACAGCGGAGCTGCGTAGCTTGGGCGACGCATACTACAACGGCGGACGCTACGAGGCGGCGAGCGAGCAGTATCGCGCGCTGGCGCGTCATGCCGGCCTGGACGCAACCAGCCGCAACGGATTCGCGGTGGCCGCGGCGGCCTGCGATCTGAAGCTGAAGCGGCTGACGACGGCCGAGGCCGAGGCGCTCGCCGACACGCAGGGCGAGAACGGCGCGCGGCGGCTGTATCTGCTGATGGAGTTGGCGCGCAACCGCAGCGACCTGGAGGAGCAGCGGCGGATTGTGGCCGAGATGGAGTCCAGCTTCCCGCAGAGCAATTGGCTGGCCGAGGCGCTCTTCGACAGCGGCAACACGTATTTGCTGCGCCGCGAGTTCCCGGCGGCGGTGCAGTATTATGGCTACCTGGCCGCGCATTTTCCATCGAGCAGCCACGCGTCGGCGGCGCATTGGAAGGCCGGCTGGCTGAGTTACCGGCAAGGGCTCTATGCGGAGGCGGCGCGGCTCTTCGACGAGCAGATTCGGCTTTATCCCACTTCGACGGAGGCGGTGAGCGCACTGTACTGGCGCGGGCGGATCTATGAGACGCAGGAGCATAAGCCGGCGCTGGCGGCGGCCAACTATCGCGCCATTATCCGCGCCTACCAGCACTTCTTCTATGCGCAGATGGCGCGGCAGCGGCTGGCCGCGCTGGGCAACACGCAGACTGCGCCGCAGCCGCAATTGGACAAGATTCAGCCGCCGCCGGCGCCGGCGCTCGTGGAGAGCTTTCCCGCCGACAGCCCGCACCTGGCCAAGGCGCGGCTGCTGGCCAACGCAGGGCTGAACGACTATATCGCCGAGGAGATTGCCGCCGATCCTGACTCCGGCAGTTGGAGCGCGCTGGCCGAGGCGCAGATCTACGCTTCATACGGCGAGGCATATCGCGCCTTGCGTGCGCTCAAGCGGGCGCTGCCCTCGGCGGCTTCGTCGTCGATCAAGTCGATTCCGCTGGCGTACTGGCGGATTCTCTTCCCTGAGCCGTGGTGGGAGACGATCAAGGCGGAGTCGGCGAAGAACAACCTCGATCCGTATCTGGTGGCCTCGCTGATTCGCCAGGAGTCGGAGTTCAATCCGTCGGTGATCTCTTACGCCAACGCCTACGGGCTGATGCAATTGCTGCCCACGGTAGGCAAATCAATGGCCCGCCAAGAAGGCTTGAGCGGCTTTTCCACCTATCAACTGCTCGATCCGGCCACCAACATCCGCCTGGGAACGCGCTATCTGCGCGAGGGAGTGACGAAGTTCGGCGGGGTGACCGAGTACGCGCTGGCAGCTTACAACGCGGGCGACAGCCGCGTCGAGGAGTGGCAGGCGGCGGGACCTTATCAGGGCATCGATGAGTTTGTGGAGTCGATTCCCTTTACGCAGACCCGCGAGTACGTGGAGAGCATTCTGCGCAACGTGGAAATCTATAGGGAGATTGACGCGGCGGCGGCGCGAGGGAAAGCGGCGGGAACGAGCCGGTGACTTTCTGGAAGGACGTTCACAGTTTCACAGTTTCACGGTAAATAGGGGGGGGGAGGGGTCAAGATCGAGGTCGCATGGCTCCCTCTCGACCTCTCTGCGCTTGCTTTGTGTGTTTCATCCTTTTCCACTCCTGCCTTCAATGGACATTGTGCGCTTTTGGAGGGTAATTCAATGCAAAGGAGTAAAATCTTTTTCATGAGGATTTTCGTTTGCTTTTGCCTCCTTGCAACGGTTTTAGAGCCTGGTCTTCTTTCGCAGACGCAGGCAAAACCCAGCACATCACAGCCGTCTCAGATTCAGATTTCAGCGGGAGTGGCGGAAAAATTGCTTGTCCACAAAGCTGACATCATCTGCCCACGTGTTGCAATGCCGGCTCGCTTTTTGGCTACCGTTGTGGTGGCGATAGAGATTGACAGGAATGGTGACGTTCTTCATCCCAAAGTTATTTCTGGCCCTTTGATGTTGCAGAAAAGGGTTCTTGACGCCGTACGGAAATATAAGTACAGACCGTATCTTTTGAATGGCGTGGCTGTTGATGTGGAAACAATTGTTAATGTTACCTTGGACTCCAGTCTCGATTGCCATGCTGCATTCTACAGGAGCAAGAGAAATGCGGGCGAGATACGGAAGAGTTGAAAAGCGCCGTCCCTACGGGACTCCGAAGATTTGTTGGGGCCGCCCACCCAGCGCTGAAGCGCTGGGCTAATTACCGTTGCGCCTACGGCGCGAGACACATAGTTGGTTGCGCTCACCCCGCGTTGAAACGCGGGGCTAATCACCACTGCGCCTACGGCGCGAGGCGACTGGCCACCGTCTGCAGGGAAGCCGCAGCGGTTTCCCGGCCCCTTCTTTAGTGACTCGGCCTCAAAAAATGCAACACACTCCCACCCATTCCCCAAAAAGCTCGGAATAGATATGGCACAGCGTAGCGAGCGGCGTGGACCGGGAGGTCCACGCCACAGCCGACCAGGAGGTCGGCGCTACTCTATACCATTCGGAGAAATGCTAAATGAGGAAAATCGGCTCGCATGGACCGTTCAGAGCACGATTCGGCAGGCCGAGGAGCGGGCTTTGTCGTTGGCTCTTGATCTTACGAGCGCTTGTCCCGGAAGGTTCATCGATTCCCGTTCGCGGCTTCTATTCACATTGTGCGCTTTAGGAGGGAAATTCAATGCAATGGAATAGAATCTGTTTTCATGAATGAAACAAAAGCAGCAAGTCAGCTTCCGCTACGCGGAAATAGCAGGTTAGCGAGTTAGCGGCAGTTCATTCCATTTGCAACTTGATGAGGCAAGCAGGACTGTATTCAGGATAGATACAAAGCCTATCTTCTGAAAGGCGTGGCGGTAAATGTGGAAACAACTGTTCATGTTACCTTGGACTCCAGTCTCGATTGCCATGCTGCATTCTACAGCAGCAAGAAAAATGCGGGCGAGATACGGAAGAGTTGAAAAGCGCCGTCCCTACGGGACTCCGAAGATTTGTTGGGGCCGCCCACCCAGCGCTGAAGCGCTGGGCTAATTACCGTTGCGCCTACGGCGCGAGGCACATAGTTGGATGCGCGCATCCCGCATTATTGATCCGGCACGAATGCAATGCGAGATTACCGCCGCAAAGCAACCGCAGGTCCTTCGACTCCGCTGCGCTCCG
>CAYVGW010000138.1:0-11330 GCA_964450895.1 uncultured Occallatibacter sp.
CCGACTCGCGGTCGCGCATGGCGCGGCGCTGGCGATGATAGCCGACGGCGAAGCGGTGGCTCTCGTCGCGGATGAGCTGAATCAAGTGCAAAACCGGCGAATGACGGTCGAGGACGACCGGCTCGTCTTCGTTGCCGTAGAGGTAGATGACTTCCTCGCGCTTGGCGATGGAAGCCAGCGGCTGGGTGGTCAGGCCGAGGGATTCCAGGGCCTCGGCGGCGGCGTGGAGCTGGCCCAGCCCGCCATCGACCAGGATCAGGGAAGGGAGGCTGGCGGGTTCCTTGTGCTGGGAGGCTTTTGTGGCTTCCCAGGTCCCAGAATCGGGACCTGGGGCACCCAGTTTCGGGACAGCCTCGGCTTTGTTTTCTTCGAGTAAGCGGCGATAGCGGCGATGGATGACCTCGCGCATCGAGGCAAAATCGTCCACGCCTTCAACGGTCTTGATCTTGAATTTGCGATAGAGCTGCTTGTTCATCTTGCCGTCTTCCCAGACGACCAGCGAGGCCACGGTCTCCGCGCCCTGAATGTGCGAAATGTCGAAGCACTCAATGCGGCGGGGCAGTTCGGCCAGCAGCAGCGCCTCGGCCAGCGCCTCTTGAATCGCCTTGCGCGATGGCTCCAGCACGCGAAAGCGCTGAATATACGACTGCTTGGCGTTTTGGCCAGCCAGATCAACCAGCGAGCGCTTCTCGCCGCGCTGCGGGACGGCGATCTCGATGCGATGGCCGCTGCGCTCGGTGAGCAGGCGAGCCAACGCTTCGCGGTCATCGAAATCGGCCGGCAGCAGGATCGAGCGCGGGACGTACTGGCGGTCGATGTAAAGCTGCTTGAGGAGGGAGGAGAAGACGGAACCGGCGTGGAAATGGGGTTCGGACTTGGTCGTCTCCCAGGTCCCAAAATCGGGACCTGGGGCACCCAGTATTTCTGGCTTCCTCGTCTCCCCGGTCTCAGAATCGAGACCGGGGGCACCCGCGTGGAAATGGGGTTCGTCGTCATCCTGATCCCTGTTCCCTGCTCCCTGTTCCCTGTTCCCTGCTCCCTGTTCCCTTTCCGCGGCTTCCAGCAGCTCCGGCAGATCCTCCCAGAAGAACTCGCGGCGATCGACGATCTTTCCGGCTCGCACGTGAAAGAGATTCACGGCCAGCGAGCCGTCCTCGAAGTGGTAACCGAAGACGTCGGCGTCGTCGTCCAGCTCGGCGGTGGCGGCGCGCTGCTTTTCCTGGAGCTGCTGGACGGTGGCGAGCTGGTCGCGGAGCTTGGCGGCGGCCTCGAAGCGCTCGGCCTCGGCGGCCTCCATCATGCGGGCGGTGAGGGTGCGCTCCAGTTCGGCGTGGCGGCCTTCCAGCAGCAATTGCGCGTCACGTACGGCGCTCTTGTAGATCTCCGGCGTGGTCAGCTCTTCCACGCATGGCCCCAGGCAGCGGTGAATGTAGTACTGCAAGCAGGCGCGGGGGTGATACCGCGAAAGATCCACCTTGCAACTGGGAATCAGAAAGCTGCGATGGATCAGCTCGACGACCCGCCAGGCCAGGCTGCCGGGAAAGTACGGGCCGTAGTAGGCCGCGCCGTCCTTGAGCAGCTTGCGGGTGACGAAGACCTTGGGGAAGCGGTCGCGCAGGGTCAGCTTGACGTAGGGGTAGCTTTTATCGTCCTTGAGGAGGATGTTGAAGCGCGGCTTGCGCTCTTTGATGAGGTTGGTTTCCAGGGCCAGCGCTTCGTTCTCGTTACCGACCAGGATGTACTCCAGATCGACGGCCTCGCGCATCAGGGAGCCGGTCTTGGCGTTGGCCTGGGAGGACTCCAGCAGATAGGAGCGCACCCGCGCGCGCAGGTTCTTGGCCTTGCCCACGTAGATAACCACGCCCTCGGCGTTCTTGTAGAGATAGACGCCGGGCTGGGTGGGCAGAGTGCGGATTTTCTCGTAGAGGTCCATAAAGCAGGAAACCGGGATTAGGGAACAGGGAATAGGATACTGCGTTCCGGTATTCCTTACCGATTCGCGTAAAAACTACTGCGTTGGCGCGGAGAACAGATTGAAAATCCTGAAAGTATAACGTGTTTTCTTTCAGAGCTTTGAGGCAGGATGGGGGTTTGGCCTCGCAAATGCAGTGTTTGGGGTGAGAGAAATGCCGGCGTTGACCGGCGGAATGGCCGCGCGGCGAGCTGGCGGAACGCGGAAAGGAAACAGAGATGAATATGAACCGGTTTGGAATATTGAGTTTGGCGGCGGGGTTGGCTGTGCTGGGCGCGGCGGGCTGCGCCACCAAGAATTACACACGCAATCAGATTGCGCCGCTGGTGGATCATGCCAATACGCTGGACGCCAAGACGGCGGACAACAACCGCAATCTGCACGATGTGGATGACCGCGCGCAGGCCGGCATTCATCAGGCACAGGGTTCGGCGGACGCGGCCAGCAGGAACGCGCAGGATGCGGCCCGGTCCGCGGGCGATGCCGACAGCGCCGCCAATCTTGCGGTGCATCGCGCCGATTCGCTGGAGAGCGTGGTCAAGGGGCTGGACGACTACAAGCCGGCCGGCGATGTCGCGGTTACCTTCGGCTTTGACAAGGCTGTGCTGACCAAAGAGGACCGGGCGCAACTGGACGAGTTTGCCGCCAATCTCGGCTCGGCGAAGAGCTTCATCCTGGAAGTCACCGGCGGCACGGATTCGACCGGACCTGCGCAGTACAACTACGATTTGAGCCAGCGCCGCGCCGATGCCGTGGTCCAGTACCTGGCCTCGAAGTATGGAATTCCCGCCCATCGCTTTTACCTGATCGGTATCGGCAAGGACAAGGAAGTGGCGCCCAACACCACCGCCGAAGGGCGCAAGCAGAACCGCCGCGTCCAGGTGCGGCTGCTGACCAATTCGGCAGCGGTTTCCGCCTCGGCTGGCGGGGCTTAGCATTTCTCCTATTGCTGTAGAGTGCCGCGTGGACCAGGAGGTCCACGCCACAGCCGACCAGGAGGTCGGCGCTACTCTATACATTCGGAGAAATGCTATAGCGCAAAGCCAGAGAAACCATTCTCCGTTTCTCTGCGCTGACGAGGACAGCTCCGCTCCGCACCCCGGATCGGAGCTGTTGTTGCGTTGAGCGGTTCCTGCCTGTCTGCGACGAACTGCATCGCGAGGTCAGGGCAATCGCATTTGAACTTCGCCACACGCCTATCATTCTCGCGATACTCATGCGGGCGGCTTTTCGGAGGGAGCAGGGGCATTTATGCCCCTGAAGAGAGACTTGGGCAGTCTGGCCTTTAGGCCCGGGGCTGAAGCCATGTGGTTTCAGGCGTAAATTCAGGGGCATAAATGCCCCTGCTCCCTCCAGATGATTTCAAATGCGATTGCCATGAAGCAGCTTGGGAGAAAAGCCTCCCTTTCCCGCTTGCGAATCGCCGCCATGGGGAACTCCTCAAGTCCCGCCGGGTTCTGCCGATGAAGAGCGAGAGTGGTTTCAGAAAGGGATATTAGCATGCAGTGGTTGCGCAACCTTCCCATCTCCCGCAAGTTCTTCTTCGCCTTCGGCACCGTCTGCGGCCTTTGCATTCTGCTCGGGGCCTATTCCGACCTCACCTTCCGCGCCATCTCGACCAAGAACCTGGATGTCAGCAGCAACTCGCTTCCGGCTCTTGTCGCCCTCGCGGATGCCCGTGGATCGGCCAATCTTCTGCGCCGCGAAGATCTTGATCTGCTGCTCTGCACCACCCCGGCCTGTACCAGTGAAAACCTGGCCAAGCGCGAAAAGGCCCTGGAGCAGTACGACGCGGCCATGAAGGTGTACGTCTCGACCATCAGCTACCCCGGGGAACGGGAAATCTACGACAAGTTCTCCGCAGCCTACAATCAATACGTTGAAGCCAGCAAGCGCGTCGTCGCTCTGCAAGCCGCCGGCAAGATTGGCGACGCGCTGGACTTGGGCCTTGCGCCTGCGACCCTCGGTCAGTTCAATACGGCGATGGCCGGGATCAACGACGATTTCAATCTGAATACCAAGTACGCCACGGAGGAGTCCACCGAAGTCACCCAATCCTCGAATCGCGCCACCTGGATCAACACCGCCGCCACTCTGCTGATCGTTTTGCTTTGCGCGGGAATCGGCATGATCCTGACCAAGGTGATCGCCGCGCCTTTGCAGTCCGCCACAACCGCCCTGGAGCGCGTGGCCGAGAAAGACCTGACGGTGAGCGTGGAGGAGTCAGGCCATGATGAGATCGGGCGGCTGACGGTGGCCTTGAACACCAGCGTGGCCTCGATGCGCGGCATTCTTCTCTCCGTAGCCCAAAGCGCCGAGACGCTTTCCTCGGCCACCACGGAGATCAGCGCCCGTTCGGTGCAGACGGCCGGCAATGCGCACACCCAATCCAGCAAAACCAACCAGATCGCCGCCGCGGCGCAGGAGATGACGGCGACCATCGGCGAGATCAGCCACAACGCCGAAAGCGCCGCCTCCGCCAGCCGCGAATCCGCCGAGACGGCCAACCAGGGCGGCGAGGTGATGCGCGCCGCCACGGTCACGATGGAGAAGATCGCCGGCGCCACCAGTTCCGTCGCCGACAAGATGACCTCCCTGGCCCACCGCTCCGAGGAGATCGGCAAGGTGGTCAACGTGATTCAAGAGATCAGCGAGCAGACCAACCTGCTGGCCCTGAATGCAGCCATTGAAGCCGCCCGCGCGGGTGAGCATGGACGCGGCTTCGCGGTGGTTGCCGGCGAGGTGCGCCGCTTGGCCGAACGCACCAAGGGCGCAACCGAAGAGATCTCCGGCACCATCCGCAGCATCCAGGAGGAGACGCGCGACACCCTGCAGGTGATGCAGGAGAGCCGCGCGGCGGTCGAATCCGGGATGAGCGAGACCTCCCACGCCCGCAAAAGCCTGGAGGCCATTATCGAGTCGTCGCGGCAGGTGGAGAGCCAAATTCACCTCATCGCCACCGCCGCCACCGAGCAGACCGCCGCATCGGGCGAGATCTCCGAATCCGCCGGGCATATCTCGCAGTTGTCGGTGGAGAATGCGCAAGGCGCGGAAGAGGCCGTGGAAGCTCTCAAGAATCTGGCCTCGCTGGCCAGCGACCTGGACGGCATGATCCGCCAATTCCGCCTCGATGACGGCAATCAACCCGGCGGGAAATTTGTCGGCAAGAGCCAGCCGGTTGGCCACGGCGCTTATCGAGCGGCTCACTCGTAATCCTCCGCGGAGGCGGCTGACTCGCGCAGATTGAGCTGCCGCCTCCGCCGCTTTTTCATCCTCCACGCTGCCGGGGTTTTTTCCGGCAGCGTTTTTTGTCTAATTCACTGGTGCAGTCCAGTTTTCGATCTTGAGTCCCGGAACACGCCAGTATTCCCTGGTGTTATTCGTTGCCAGAGTCAACCCGAGGAAACGGGCATGCGACGCAATCAGCAGATCATTCCCGCCAATTGGTGTACCGCGGCGCTTGAGTTCGGCGCGGATGAGCGCATAGTCGAATGCCGCTCCCGCGGGAAAATCCAGCACTTCGACATAGCGCAGAAACTCATCCAGCGCTGCCTGATCCTTCTTCCGCCGCGGCGAAACCTCAATCCCATACAACATCTCAGCCTTGCTGATCACCGAGATGCAGACATCACGGACAGCGACCGTTTGCAGCTTTCTGAGAACTGCTTCGTCCGAGCGCTTCATGATGTAGGAAGAGATGTCGGTGTCAAGCATATAGAAAGCCATCAGAAAGAAGGCTCCTCAACCGGCAAATCCTCAACCCCCTCCATGAACTCCTTTGAGGCAACGGCGCCCGATGCAAGATATGCAGACCAGTCGTTGGGGCGCGCGGAAAGAATGACCTCGTCGCCCTGTCTGCGAATGAAGACCTCTGGAGTAGAGAACTGAAATTCCTTGGGAAGCCGGACCGCCTGGCTGCGGTTGTTCATGAAAATCCTGGCTGTTCGTTGCATTGCGCCTCCTGAAAAGATGGCATATACATCAGTATATGCCAGAAACGCCCCCTGCTCAAGAACACGAATGTGCCGGGTGCCCCAGGCCTCGATTCTGATACCGGGGAAACCATACCGCAATTCCGCCCCTATCTACTCCTTGCGCAGGTAGGTCCCAGAGAGCCGGTCGTGCCAGCACAGGTGGTCCTCATCAAAGAGCGCCCAAGCCACGCCCACGCCCATCGGCGCCACGGAGAGCAGCAGCGCGCCCAACCGGCTGCGCAGTTCGACCGGAAGCGGTATCCGGCCATCAAAGGTGCAGAGCGAGATGCCGGCATACTTCATTCCCGGCGTGGCTCCGGCCAGCAGAAGAAAGAGCGACTGGTAGACAAAGCCCAGAAGCAGAAGAATCGCGGCCGCGCTGAAGGCGACAACTTTGGAGGCCGGCAATGCTCCCGCGCCGGCCGCGGCCAGCATGGCAAACGCGACAAAGACAGCGGTGACCAGCGCGCCATCCACCAGCACCGCCATCAACCGGTGCCCCATCGGCGCCAGATGCACATCGACCTCCGGCGCGGAGTGCTCTTCGCGCTTGACCGCCAGGGGCGCCTGAGCCTGCAATTTGATCCCCGACCACTCCGTCTGGGGCAAGGCCGGGGGCGCTGCCGCCGGCTCGCTGGGAGCCTCATAGGCGCCGGGATCCACCTCGAAGATGCTCAACTGCCGCTCCATCCCCTCGGCTGCAAATCTCTCCGCGCGGCGCGGGCGCATCTTGCGCTGGGCCACCAGCTCGCGCGGAAACTCGATCAGGTTGGCGGGGATCGGCAGATCCGGCTCGACCGCCACCGGACCCTGCCCGCCATAGAACTGATCCATCAGCGTGGGACGCGGGCTGCGCACCACATCGGAAGCAACCGGACTCAGCCGAGGGTCAGGATGCCAGACATTTTGCGCGCACTCGCTCTCCCAGGCGTCCAGCGACTCCGGCGGCAGTTGCGGCGCGCTCTCTGGAGCGGCGGCCAATTCAGGAAGCGCTCCTGAGACCACCGCCAACTGCGCCTCCTTCTTCCAGGGCAGGGAAACGGCGGGAAGCGCTTCCGCTTCGGCGATGCTGGCGCGGGGCGCCTCCCACGTCTCCCACGTCTCCCACGTCCTCCAAGATTCTGCATCCGGCGGGGCCAGCAGCGGCTGAGGCGCAGCCACCACGGCGCGCGCGCCCACCGCGGGTGCGGCCAACGGCGCTTCCACGCTCTGAAGCTCACTGTAGCTGGGAGCATGGGCATACCGCGCGGCCACGCGGGCCGCCACCAAGGACCCGCGCCCGCGCGAGACAGCCCAATGCGCCGGCTCCGCCGGTTGGGCGGTCAGCAGGCTTCTGCGCTGCCGGTGCGCGGCCAAACGCTGGTGTACTTCCTGCTTCCATGCGGTTGCGGCGTTCGGATAAAGGACGGATGTACTCACGGCGCTGCTCTCCTCCTGGCCGCTTTCAGGCCGGCGGCTTCCGGCTGTAGGCGACGGTTCCGGCCCTCGAAGCCCTGGGTTGCCCAGGCATCGAGGACGTTGATCTTGAAAGAAGAACGGGGGCGCGCATAAAGTCAGGCTCGCCCAGGATCAAGGGGATCCGGGCGCGGCGGGAAAGTACCGGTTTGTGCCTGCTGCCAGAGCTGCGAGGGTGCGTTCCTGAGAAGAAAGCCGGCCTGTTTTGCTATCCTGACCTAGGTCCCGGGATGCGCCTTCGCTCTTTAGTTTTTATCACGATGCTCGGCCTCTGTCACCTGCAAATGCGGGGGCAGGCGTTGACCAATGTGGCACCCCCATCCCCTCTGCCCGACGATCCCAGCCAGGAGATTCTGCCTCTCGCCCAGCCGGAGCCGGAGCCCCCCACTGGCGTGCCGGTGGAGTGGGAGGCGCAGAGCCAGAGCCGCGCCGGAGACACCTGGACGCTTTCCGGCGGGGTGGTGGTCCGCTATCGCGGTTATATTCTGCGCGCCGACAAGGTGGTTTACCACCAGTCCACCACGGAGTTGGAGGCCGAAGGCAACCTGCAACTGGCAGGCGGCCCCAACGACGTCTTCATCAACGCCGATCACGGCGACATGCGCCTGAACCTGCACACCGCGCGCTTCTTCAATGTGCATGGCTCGCAGGGCATCCGCACCGCCGGCCACAGCAAAATCTACTCCACCACCGCGCCCTTCACCTTCACCGGCAGAGTGCTCCTGGAACTGAGCGAGGGCCATTACAAGATCATCGACGGAAGCATGACCAACTGCCGCCTGCCCAAGCCGGATTGGAAGATCATCTCCCGCGCCATCAACCTGCAGGACGGCAAGGCCTCCACTTCCAATGCGCTCTTCAAATTCCTCGGCGTGCCGCTCTTTTATCTGCCCTACCTCAGCCATCCAATCGACGAAACGGGCCGGCAGAGCGGCATCCTGATCCCCGCCGGGGAAAACTCCGGCGTCAAAGGGCTGGTGATCGGCGAGCAGTACTACTGGGTCATCAACCGCAGCATGGACATGATCGTTGGCGCGGAGTACTGGAGCAAGCGCGGCTGGGCGCCCAACGGCGACTTCCGCTACCGCGGCGCAGGACTCAACCACGCCACCGTGCGCTGGAATGCCCTGCTGGATCGCGGCATTGAAGAGACAACTCCGGCAACCGCCTCGCAGCCCGCCACCACCACGCTGCTCGATCAGGGAGGCATGGACATCAACGCCGAGGGCCGCATGGACCTGGATGCCGAGACCCGCCTGGCCGGCAAGGTCGAATATCTCTCCAGCTACATCTACCGGCTGGTCTTCAACGATAACTACGCGCTGGCCACCACCTCCGAGGTGCAGAGCGTTGTCTCGCTGACTCACGCGCACAACTGGTTCGTCCCCTCCGTCCAGGCGGCGCGCTTCCAGACCTTTGCCGGAACCTCCAGCACCACCAACGAGAGTGCCATCAACGGCAACCAGGCCCGCATTCTTCACTTGCCCACTCTGCGCATCGACCTGCTGGATCATCCGCTGGGCGCATCCTTGCTCTATTTCGGCACGGGATCGTCGCTCAGCTACCTGACCCGCTCCGAGCCGGGCGAGCCGCTCTCGCCGGGCAGCGCCACCCTCGGCGCCAGCTTCCACGCACGCAACGCGGGACGCATCGACTTCTATCCGCATCTCTTTCTGCCTCTCACCGGCGGAGGCTGGAGCCTGACGGCGGAAGGCGCGCTGCGCGAAACCGCCTACACCCTCAGCCAGACGCCTGACCTGAAATTTGCCAACGGCGGAGTCCCCACCATCAGCCACGACTCGCTCAACCGCATCGATCTTGAAGCCTCCATCGATCTGCGCCCGCCGGCCTTCGAGCGGGATTTCACGCTCGCCCATTGGAACCGGCAAATGCGCCACGTCATCGAGCCGGAGTTCACCTACCACTACGTCGGCGGCATCGGCAGGCAGGCTCGGAATGTTTTGCTGGTGGACACCACCGACATCGCCACCAATACCAATGAAGTGGGCTTTTCGCTCACCCAGCGCCTCTTTCTGCGCCCCGCCAATGAAAAGCCTTGCCTGCCGGAAGGCACGGAAGGTCAGGAAAAAGCCTGCCCACGGCAGCCGCGCGAGTGGGCCAGTTGGCAGATTGCGCAGAAGTTCTTCATCGATCCCCGCTTCGGCGGCGCGCTCATCCACAACAGCCGCAATGTCTTCGATTCCACGCTGGAGATGAGCGCCATCGCCTTTCTCACCTCGGCCCGCAATCTGGCGCCCATCACCTCGCGCCTGCGCTTCGAGGCCATCGACAACCTGCGCATTCAGTGGGATCTGGACTACGATCCCAAGGCCGGCCGCCTGACCGCCGACAACCTCTATGCCGGCTACAGTTGGGACCGCACCACCCTCGGCGTCGGCCACGCCATGCTCAACGCCGTCGAAGAGAGCGCCGGCTCCGCCACCGTTATCAAGAGCCAGCAGGTGCAGCCCTTCCTGGCCATCGGCAAGCAGAGCGGCACGGGCTTCAATCTGGCCGCCAACGGCGGATATGACTTTGTCTCCGGCCAGTTTCAGTACTGGGGCACGCAGGCCACCTATAACTGGAACTGCTGCGGCGTCACGGTCGGCTACCGCCGCTTCGATCTCGGCTCCATCCGCGGCGAAGACGGACAATGGCTCTACAGCTTCACGCTGGCCAACTTCGGCTCCGTCCCCGGCATCAGCCGCAGCAAATCCGTCTTCCGCGATCCCACCCTGCCGCCCGTCTATTAGTCCGAGTATTTGCACCCTCCGATTACTTTTTCCGGGCATCTTTTTTCTGGGCATTCCCGCCACCGGCGAAGTATTCCCGCCACCGGTTCCTCTTTTGGAAAATGTGCTCTTCGGCACATTGTTTGATCCCGCAATGCCTCATTCTGGATTTTCCGTTCGTGTTGGGCAAGGAGAGCTGTATGCCTTTTTTGGACTGGAACCCGGATTTTGCGCTGGGCGTGAAGGCGCTGGATATTCATCGCATTGCCTATATCGAGACACTGAACGAGTTCTACACAACGGTGATGAAGAATCCATCGCAGACGGAAGCCGGCCGGCTGCTGCGCAAATTGGCCGAGCAGACGCAAGCCTATCATTCCGCGGAAGAAAAGATGCTGGAGAGCATTCAGTACGCCCGGCTCGCGCAGCATCGCCAGCAGCATCGGGAGTTTGCCGTCAAGATCAGTGAATTCGAGTCCCGTCATGCGCAAGGAGATCGCGCGGCCAGCGTTCAGGTTCCGCGCTTCCTCATTGAATGGCTCTACAAACATATGCTGTGCGAGGACTTTCTCTATCAGCGCTGTTTGACCGCGCTGCCGGCCGGAGAGCAGATCCTGGGATTGGAGACAAGAGAAGGACCGCGCGGCATTCCGCCGGATTAGATCCCTTTTTTGTAGCGCCGCTCTCCAGAGCGGCTGTCGTGCGGGTCTCCAGACCCGCACCTATCACCTCTGGCGGCTTGGAAGCCGCCAGTACAACCGGTCCGGAGACCGGCGCGATAATTTGCCGATCGCCATAAAAACCACGTTCAAATTGGGATGAAGCCCACTGTCTTCCCATATTTCCGCCGGATTTCCGTTCCCGCCTGCATCCTTACGCATAATTTACGAAATCTTTCGGAGAATCAAACCAGGCGAGAGCCAGAATCATTCTTGTGCAGGCGGTTTCCCCAACGCCCAAGCTCATGGAATCGAGAGTCCTTATGCAAGATGTAACCATGCTGTTGTTCACCGTTGTTTTCTTCGGTCTGGCGTTTCTCTACGTCAAGGCCTGCCAGAAGCTGAGGTAACCCATGACCATCGACATCACCACCGCCGTTGCCCTGATCCTGTCGGCCCTCTTGCTGGGCTACCTGACCCTCACCCTGCTCTTCCCGGAGAAGTTTTAATGACCGCCAATGGTTGGTTGCAGTTTGCA
>CAYVGW010000139.1:0-11078 GCA_964450895.1 uncultured Occallatibacter sp.
GCAAGACGCTTGATAAAAAAGATGGGCTTCAGCCCCTGCGGGATGTTCTTCGAGGGTTTCACGCAAATTCAGCCCTTTTTCCGCAGCGTGTTCAGCCCTGTCGTTTCAGAGATGAATTCAGGAGCCCCTGCTCCCTCCGGATGATTTCAAATACGATTGCCTGGGGTTGATGGCGCGGAGTCGTCCATCTTTCAGCGATTCGCTCGTGCAGCCGTCGCCGGCGGTTAAACTGGAAGAGGGCCGGCGCAGCTTGCCGCCGCCCCGGACGAGGTTAAATATGCTCCCCAATTTGATTGCTTCCGCGCTCTATCATGCGTCTCCTGTTGAAGTCATGCAACGGGTTATTTGGACTCTGACCTTTGCCGCGCAACTGATTTTGCTGGTGGTCATCCTGGGCCGCGGGCGCGCGCAGCGCTATCCGTTCTTCACCGCCAGCATCAGCTTGCTGGCCTTGCGCATGATGGCCGAGGTTCTGCTCTCGGGACGGATGGCGCAACTCTCGTTGCAGACGCTCATGCTCACGCTCGCCAACCTGTCGGTGGTCGCGAGCCTGCTGGTGCTGGTGGAGTTGGCGCGGCGCGCTTTTGCAGGGCTGCATCGGCCCTTGTGGATCGTCAATTCTGTGGGTCTGGTGCTGTTGGCCGGCGGCGTACTGGTGGTTTGGGGGCCTTGGCCAGTGGGGAAGAGCCTTGCGGTGGAGACCCTGCTGGACAAGTTGCGGCTGGCGCAACTGATCGCACAGAAGGGCGAATTGCTGGTTGCGCTGCTGACGGTCGGTCTGGGCGTGCTGGTGGTGGTCTTTGGACGGCAGTTCAAAGCCGGATGGCGCAGCCACACGCAGAGCATCACCCTCGGGCTTGCGGTGGCGGCCGCCGCTCTGCTGGCGCTGCAACAGTACATCTACCGGATGCAGGCGGCGGTGCAGCAGCTCGTCCAGGCGCAACCGCCCAACGCGCGGCAGGTATATCAGAGCCTTGTCAGTCAGGCGGCAACTCTGGTGACGATCAATCAAGCCATCTTCGTGGCTGTGCTGATCTGGTGGATCGTCTGGCTGTGGCTGGACGAGCCGGGAGCGGCGCGGCAGGCTGACGGCGAACCGGGCAATGAGCCTCCTCATGCCGCGTAAGCCCCTCTCCTCATGCCGCGTAAGCCCCTCTCCTCATGCCGCGTAAGTCCCTCTCCTCATGCCGCGTAAGTCCCTCTCCTCTCAAGCAGGTCTTGTAACAAGGGCACGACTTTAGTCGGGCCGCAAGACGCTTGATAAAAAAGATGGGCTTCAGCCCCTGCGGGATGTTCTTCGAGAATTTCACGCGATTACCGCCCTTTTCCGCAGCCTGTTCAGCCCTGTCGTTTCAGAGATGAATTCAGGGCCATAAATGCCCCTCCTCCCTCCAGATGATTTCAAATGCGATTGCCGTGGAGGAGAGTGCCTCTCACCAAATTCCCTGCCGCGCCATGCAGTATATTTATCCCCCAAAGAGCACAATAGAACCATGACCGCCTGTGGTGAAAATCGGGTTTTGAAAGGGCACGGCTTTAGCCGTGCCGTAAGTAGCGTGTAATCAACGTGGCTTTAGCCCCTGAGGGATGGTTTTCAGGGGACTTTCACCTCAGGCTGATGAGTCAAGAAATTCCGTTGCACGGAACCGGCAAAATTCATCAAAAACAGGCCAAAAATAGACGAAAATCGCCGGAAAAGGCCCGGAAAATGATAGAAAATCAACGTTTTTTACACGCTTTTCCCGCCGGCCTGTTTATCTATCTCCTTGTAAACAAAGGTTACTGCCAATGCGTTTGAACTGAAAATGCGCCGCCCCCACCCCCCCCTTTTTTCATGTGAAACTGTGAAACTGTGAAGCTTCGGTCGATTTCCTCAGCCGACAACGCTCCAAAACTCGTCCCTCCGAATGCAATTTCGCAAGAAAATCGAGAGACTCAACTATTTTGGAATGGACAAGCCTGCGCCACACGCCGCTCGGCGTTGGCCGGCTTGATGTTAGGATATGGGGAGCGCGCCGGACCGCTGCAATCACTGCGTTTCAGAAGAGAAGAGCCATGACGATAGAAAAGAATCAAAGAATCACTGGGGTTATTGTGTTTGCCGTAGTTGTATTGGTTTTCGTCTGGGTCGGCGTGAATTCAAGGGGGAATTCATCCAGGAATCATCCGCCCAGTAAGGAATTCGGCAAGATCTACCGCGCGGCGGATGGCCGCTACTACACGCGCAGCCACGACCGCAACGGCTTTTCCACGTGGGAGTTTGTGGGCGATTCAGGGAGCGGCGAAGGCGCATTCAGCAAGGGAAGCTGGTTGCGCGTTGCTACGCCGCCCGCGGAAATGGCGGCGACTTCCAAGGTGGTTGCCGAGGAAGATGGCAAGCCCACCGCGCAGGTTGAAGAGGAGTCCGCCGCGACCCAGAGCGAAGAAGTCACCGCATCGACCACGGAGAGCCAAGCCGAAGCCATGGATTCGGCCAGCAACAGCGGCAATGCAGGTGATGGAGACGGCGGAGACGATTAGCGGTTTTTGCGTGAAGATTAAAATCCCAGGCAGAAGCCTGCGGCCAGCAAATCAAGGCTCGTCGTTTCCCAGGTCCGAAAATCCGGACCTGGGAAACCCAGCTTTTGGTGATGGCCGGACCTGTGCCTCCCGCTAAGGAGGGAAAGCTATAAATCCTATGCGAGCCTCTGGCCCCGCCGCAGGTGCTTACCAGCCGCGGGTTTGGAGCTGGTCTTTCAGCTCGATGGCGGCGGCGGCCAGGCCTTTCATGGTGCCGGTGACCTGCTCGCTGACTTCGGCCAGAATCTTGGGGTCGTTGTAGTGGGTGGTGGCCATGACGATGGCCTGGGCGCGGCTGACGGCCTCGGCGCGCTCCTCCGGGTTGTTCTCCACATCCAGCGGCGTCGAGTTGCCCTTCATAAAGATACCTGACCCGACGAAGACGGCTTCCGCGCCCAACTGCATCATCAGAGCGGCGTCGGCGGGGGTGGCGATGCCGCCAGCCGAGAAGTTGGGCACGGGCAGCTTGCCGGTTTGCGCGACCATGCGAATCAGCTCGTAGGGGGCCTGGTGCTCCTTGGCCGCGGCGTAGAGCTCCTGCTCGCTGAGGACGGTGAGCTGGCGCATCTCGCGGGTGATCTGGCGCATGTGCTGCACGGCGTGGACGACGTCGCCGGTCCCCGCTTCGCCTTTCGTCCGGATCATGGCCGCGCCCTCGGCGATGCGCCGAAGAGCCTCGCCCAGATTGCGCGCGCCGCAGACAAAGGGCGTGGTGAAGGCGTGCTTGTCGATGTGGTGGGCCTCGTCGGCGGGAGTCAGAACTTCGCTCTCGTCGATGAAGTCAACGCCCAGCTCCTGGAGGATTTGCGCCTCGGCGAAGTGGCCGATGCGGGCCTTGGCCATCACCGGGATGGAAACGGCGGCGATGATCTGCTTGATCAGCGCGGGCTTGGCCATGCGGGCGACCCCGCCTTCGGCGCGGATCATGGCGGGGACGCGCTCCAGGGCCATGACCGAGGTGGCGCCGGCCTCTTCGGCGATGCGCGCCTGCTCGACGTTCATCACGTCCATGATGACGCCGCCTTTGAGCATCTCGGCGAGGCCGATCTTGAGGCGCAGGCTGGTGGCGGTGATCTGCTGGGCTGGATTCGAATCAGGCATGGAGAAGGACCTCGCTTGGTGGCGGAGTAGCGGGCTGGGTGAGCCGGGAATCCGCGAAAGATTGTACTTCCAGTGTAACAGCGGTGGTGGTGGCCGAGTTGGTTCGTGGTCTCCCACCCATTCCGCAAAGAACGCGGAATGGGTGGGAGACCAGATTTGATGGAACAAGTACAGCAAGTTAGCTTCCGCTTCGCGGAAAGAGCAAATGAGCGCGTTCGCGGCAGTTCATGCCTGTCATCCCATGCTGCTGCGAGCCGGGCTGCGCAGGAGGAGAGGGGTACGGGGCTTGGAGGCTTCTCTTAGCCTCTACCAATCCCTCTGTCTCGTTTCTGGTCATCTTTCTGCTTGAATTCTCAGCGAATGGCCGCCACTCAAACACTTCCGCCTCCTCCGCCGCCGGTTGCGCCGCCGCAGACCACCGAGATGGCGCGCCAGCCGGAGCTGGAGGCTGAGCGGGCGCTGATTCCGTCTCCGCATGTGCCGGCGGAGGGGGGAGGGATCACACTGACGGCGGCGCTGGCGCGGCTGCCTGTGGAACTGGATGTGGCGGTGCCGGTGCGGGATTTCCGGGTGCGCGATCTGTTGGCGCTGGAGCCGGGTTCGGTGATTGAGACGCTTTGGGCGCATGGCGAGGATATGCCGCTGGCGGCTGGGGCGGTGCAACTGACCTGGTGCGAGTTCGAGGTGGTGGAGACGGCGCTGGCGGTGCGGGTGACGCGGCTGGTGTGAAGAAGGCAGGGACTTGGGACTGAGGGACTAAGGGATGGGAACGAGCGGGAAAGCGGCGATTGGGGGAGTGGCGGGATGGCTGCTGGGGCGGCTGCGGCGGGGCGGGCGTGGCGCGCCCCGGCTCGAGCTGATGGAGCGGATCGCGCTGGGGCCGCGTCAGTCGCTGGCGCTGGTGGAGGCCGAGGGGCGGCGTTTTCTGGTGGCCACCTCTCCCGAGGGCGCGCCGGCTTTTTATGCTCTGGATGAACGAGTTCTGGAGGAGCGGCGGGCCACGGCGAAATCCGCGAATCGGCAGACGGGCGCAACACATCCTGGCGCGGGGCGGGTCTCATGGTAGCTCTTCTGCTGATGGCCGCGCCGGCGCCGCTGCTGCCTGACTTGAATGCCAAGCTGCATCCGGGCGACTCGACGCCGTGGACGATTCTCTTTGTCCTGACGCTGATTACGCTGCTGCCGGCGATTCTGATGGCCGTGACGCCGATGGTGCGTCTGCTGGTGGTCTTCCACTTTCTGCGTCAGGCGCTGGGGACGCAGACGGCGCCGTCGAATCCGACGCTGCTGGGGCTGGCGCTGATGATGACCTGGTTTCTGATGACGCCGGTGCTGAATCAAGTGGACCAGCAGGCTGTGGAGCCATACCGGCTGGGGCAAATCACGGGGATGGAGGCGATCGACCGGGGCGCGCAGCCGATCAAACATTTTCTGCTGCATTATGCGCGGGAGAAGGATCTGGCGCTGTTTGCGGCGGCGGGGCAGGTTCCGCGGCCCAACAAGCCCGACGATCTGCCCATGCGGGTGGTGGCGCCGGCGTATATGTTGAGCGAACTGAAGGCGGGCTTTGCCATTGGGGCGGTCCTGTTTCTGCCGTTTTTGCTGATCGATATGGTGACGGCCTCGGTGACGACTTCGATTGGAATGTTCCAACTTCCGCCGGTGGTGGTTTCAACGCCGCTGAAGATTCTGCTTTTTGTGATGGTGGATGGGTGGAATCTGCTGGCGAACTCGCTGTTGAAGAGCTTTTGAGGGGGATTTCCATGACGCCGGACATGGTGAGTGAGCTATTGCGGCAGTTGATGAAGGAGGCGCTGATACTCTCGGCGCCGTTGCTGGTGGCGACGATCGTGATCAGCTTTTTGCTGAGCTTGTTTCAGACGCTGACGAGTTTGCAGGAGCAATCATTGACCAGCGTGCCGCGTTTGGGGGCGATTGCGCTGATTCTGCTGGTGGGGATGCCGTGGTTTCTGGAGCGGATGGCCCAGTATACGCGGCTGCTGTTTTCCGATTTTCACCGGTTTGTGGGGTGAAGTTAGCGGAGTTAGCAAGGCTTACGGGTTCTAACTCCGCAAACACGCGCGAAGCGCGGCTAACACCGCTAACACCGCTTGAAAGAGAGCATGAATGCCGGATTGGACGAGCTTTCTGTCTGCCATGACGCTGGCCCTGGTGCGGGTGAGCGCGATGGTGGCCTTTGCTCCGTTTTTCTCTTCGACGGCGCTTCCCCTTCGCACGAAGGCGGTTTTTGTGGGCGCGGTGGCGTACCTGCTGGCGCCTCTGGTGGCCGCGTCGCCTCATGCGCACGCGGCGATCAGCTTTTCGGCTCTGCTGGGCGAGGCGGCGGTGGGGCTGGTGTACGGGCTTACGTTGACGCTGCTCAACGAGATGCTGTTATTTGCGGGGCAGATTGTCGGGGTGCAGTTCAGCTTTTCGATGGTCAATCTGCTGGACCCGACCTCGACGATTCAGACGCCGTTGCTGGGCGATCTCTTTCAACTGATGGGCACGCTGGTGATTTTGGCGGCGGGGCTGGACCGGATCATGCTGGCGTCCTTGGTGCGCAGCTTCCGCGTGGCGCCGCTGGGGAGCTTTGCCTTGGCGCCGTCCTCGGCGCTGGAGATGGTGCGGGCCGCCGGGGGCGTCTTTCTGGCGGCGGTGGAGCTGGCCGCGCCGGTGCTGGCGGCGACGATGCTGGTGGAGATTGCGGTGGCTTTGTTGGGCAAGCTCAGCCCGCAGTTGCCGGTGATGATGCTGACGGTGCCGATGAAGACGCTGACCGGCTATGTTCTGCTGGCGGCATCGCTGGCGCTGTGGCCGCGTTTTATCGAGGCGCGCTTCAGCGGGCTGCTGGATTTGGCGGAGCGGCTGATCTCGGCCTCTGGACAGACGGTGGCGGCGGTGAGCGCCGCGGGTCTGGCCCTGGCCTGGGGGAGCTAGCCGATGCCCGGAGAGCCCACAGAACAAGCCACGCAACACCGGCGGGAGAAGGCGCGCAAGGAAGGCGACATTCTGCACAGCCGGGAGCTGTCGGCGGCGGCCGGTACGCTGGCCGGGGTGATGGTGCTGGGAGCTATGGGCAGCCATCTGCTGCTGCTCTGGCGGCAGAGCTTTGCGGCGTTTCTGGATCTGGGGATGCCGGCGCGCTGGGAGCCGAGCGAACTGCTGCCGACGATCTATGCGCTGCGCAAGCTGACCTTCGCGCTGCTGGGGCCGCCGGGGCTGATGATGGCGGCGGTGGCGGCGGCGGCGCTGGGCGTGGGCGTCTTGCAGACCGGCGGGGTGAATTTTTATGTGGGCGCGGTGGGCTTCAAATTGGACCGCATCAACCCGGTCTCGAATATTAAAAATCTCTTTTCCCTGCGGGCGGCGGCAAGGCTGGGCAAGTCGCTGATCCCGGCGGCGATTCTGGCGGTCTTTGCGGTACAGCGCGTGGCCCGGCAGATTCATCAGCCGCCGTTTTCCGTCAACCGGCTGGAGCAGTTGGGGGAGGATGTGTACGGGCTGCTGCTGGCGGCGGCGTGGCTGTTGTTTGCCTGGTCGCTGATTGATTATCTGGTGGAGTGGCAGAGCCGGGAATCCAGATTGAAGATGAGCCGGGAGGATCTCAGAGACGAGTACAAGGAGACGGAGGGCAATCCGCAGATACGCGGGCGCATTCGCAACCTGCAGCGGCAGGCGCGGCGGCGCAAGGTGAAGGCCGATGTGGCCAAGGCGGCGGTGGTGCTGACCAATCCGACGCATTATGCGGTGGCGCTGGGCTTTGATTTTGTGACGATGGAGGCGCCCAAGATGCTGGCCAAGGGGCGGAATCTGCTGGCCGAGGAGATCAAGGCGGAGGCCCGCTGGGCGGGGGTTCCGATCATCGAGAATCCGCCGCTGGCGCGCTCGCTCTACCGCTCGGTGGAGGTAGGGCAGCCGATTCCGGCCGATCTGTATGCGGCGGTGGCGGCGATTCTGGCCTATCTCTACCGGCAGCGGCTGGAGACGGAGATGCGCGAGCGCAAGGTCCGTGAGGCGGCGGCGCGGGCGGCCCAGTCCGGCCCCGGTAGGCCGCCGGGAGGTGTGCGATGAGCACGGCCGCGATGCCCGTGCCGGGGGTGGGCGCCGCTTCGATTCTGGAGCGGCTGCGGGAGTATGTGCTGCCGCTGGTGGCCATCAGCGTGATCTTCGTGATGCTGGTGCCGCTGCCGGCGGCGGGACTGGATCTGCTGCTCTCGATGTCCATGGCCGCCTCGATTATCGTCTTTCTCTCCGCCATGCAGATCCGCAGGGCCGTCGAGCTGAGCGTCTTTCCCACGCTGCTGCTGCTGTTGACGCTCTTCCGGCTCTCGCTGAACATCGCTTCGAGCCGTCGCATTCTGTTGCATGGGCAGGAGGGGACGGGGGCGGCGGGCAAGGTGATCGAGGCCTTCGGGCAGTTTGTGGTGGGCGGCAATTATGTGGTTGGCTTCGTGATCTTCCTGGCCTTGATCGCCATTCAATTTCTGGTGGTCTCGCATGGCGCGGTGCGCACCGCCGAGGTGACGGCGCGCTTTACATTGGATGCTCTGCCGGGCAAGCAGATGGCCATCGACGCGGACATGAACGCCGGGCTGATCGACGAAGTGGAAGCGCGCAAGCGCCGGCAGGCGATTGCCCACGAGGCCGAGTTTTACGGCGCGATGGACGGCGCGGCGCGCTTCAATCAGCGGGACTCGCTGGCCACGATTCTGATTACCGGCATCAACATCATCGCCGGATTGCTGATTGGCACCATCCAGCAGGGGATTGAGCTGGGCGAGGCGGCGCGCACCTATACGGTGCTGACGGTGGGCGACGGGCTGGTCACTATCATCCCCTCGCTGCTGGTCTCAGTGGCCGGGGGGATCACGCTGACCCGCGCCAACTCGGCCGGGCAACTGGGCGGCGAGATTCGCCAGCAGTTGCTGGGCAAGCCGGTGACGCTGTATCTGGCCAGCCTGGTCACGGGAGCAATGATGCTGATTCCGGGGCTGCCGAAGATCGCCTTTCTGCTGGTTTCGGGCACGCTCTTTATCGCCGCGCGGCGCGTCGCGGCGAGCATAGCGGTTGCGCCGCCGCCGCTTACCGAGGCCGCGGCGGCGGGGGAGAAGAAGAAGGCGGGCGAGGCGGTCAGCTCGGATCTGGCCAATCTGCTGCGCCTGGAAGAGCTGACGCTGGAGATCGGCTTCCAGTTGATTCCGCTGGTGGACGAGAAGCAGGGCGGGCAACTGCTGAGCCGGGTGCGCGCGCTGCGCCGCCATCTTTCGGCGGAGATGGGCTTTCTGGTGCCGCCGGTACACATCAGCGACAATTTGCGCCTGCGGCCGCGCGAGTACCTCTTCAGCCTGCGGGGGATGGAGATTGGGCGTTGGCAGACCGAGGGGGCGCTGCTGCTGGCGGTTTCCAGCGACCCCAATCGCCGCCCGCTGCCCGGCAAGGAGGCGCGCGAGCCGGCCTTCGGCGTGCCGGCGATCTGGATTCAGCCGCAGCTCGAGGATCAGGCCAACGCCGCCGGCTACTCGGTGGTGGATGCGACGACGGTGATTACCACGCACCTGGGCGAGCTGATCCGCCAGCACGCGCACGAACTGCTGGGCCGGGCCGAGACCAAGCGGCTGCTGGACTCGCTGAACGAGAGCCACCCCAAGCTGATGGAAGAGCTGGTGCCCAAGCTGCTCTCGCTGGGCGAGGTGGGCCGGGTGCTGGAGCAGTTGCTGCGCGAACGGGTCTCGATCCGCGATTTGGGGACGGTGCTGGAGGCGATGCTGGAAACGGCGGCGGTGAACAAAGGGATTGTCGCGCTGGTCGAGGCCTCGCGCCAGGCGCTGGGACGCCGTCTGATTCAGCCGCTGCTGGACGGGGAGGGGCAGTTGCCGGTGCTGCTGCTGGATGGGGCGCTGGAAGAGGAGATTCTGGTGACGCTTTCGCCGGAGACGGGGCAGAGGATGCTGGCCAGCGGGCCGCAGCCGGGAACGCCCGTGGTGCGCCGGCTGGCCGATTCTTTGCGGCGGCTTATTCCCTCCGCCACCGCCGCGGCGCTGCCTGTGGTGTTATGCCCCAGTCCGGCTCGCTATTACGTGAAACGCTGGCTGGAGCCGGTGCTGCCGCGCCTCGCGGTGGTCTCGGCCGTGGAGATTCCGCCGGAGGTGCGGCTGCGGCCGGTGGGGACGGTGCGGTGAGGAGAGCAGCTTTCAGCTTTCAGCTATCAGCTATCAGCTTTCAGCTTTCAGCTAAAAGCTGATAGCTGACGGCTGACGGCTATTACCTAAGTGGAATTTAATGACCGCCGGGTGATTTTTTCCTAAAGGAAAAACCATCATTTTCGGAGCGTCAACTGCTACATCAGCGGCGGAAGAGTCATCAAGGGGAGAAACATGGGGATGGAAGCCGCGAATACGGCCACGAGTCAGGCAACGGCGCGGCGCAGCGCAGCGGGGAGCGGCTATCCGCCAGGGGCGCAATTTCCAGTGCTGAATGGCGAGCAGGAGCGGGTGCTTCTGGAGCATCTGCCGATTGTGCGTTTTCTGGCAAGGCGGATTCATGAGCGGCTGCCGCAGCATGTGGACATCGAGGATCTGGTTTCGGCGGGGGTGGTGGGGCTGATGGACGCCTTCTCGAAATTTGATCCGGCTAAGAAAGTGCAATTCCGCAGCTACGCGCAGTTCCGCATTCGCGGCGCGATTCTGGACAGTCTGCGCACGCTCGATTGGAGTCCGCGCGAGCTGCGCCGGAAAGGGCGGGCGGTGGAGGAGGCGATCCGCGTGCTGACGGCGCGCTTCGGTCACGCGCCGAACGAGGCCGAGGTGGCGCAGGAGATGGCGCTCGAGCTGGAAGAGTATCAGCAGTTGCTGGGCGATCTGAAGGGATTGGAGATCGGCACGCTGCACATGGAGCGGAATGAAGATTCGGGCGAGGAGGAGCTGGCCTATGTGCCGGGCCGTCCGGAGGAAGACCCGCTCTTTCGCTGTTTAAGGGGCGAGTTGGAGGAGCGGCTGGCCGAAGCGATCCAGAATCTGCCCGACCGGGAGCGGCTGGTGATGAGCCTTTACTACTACGAAGAGATGACCATGCGGGAGATTGGCTTGGCGCTGGGGGTGGTCGAGTCGCGGGTCTCGCAGGTTCATGCCTCGGCGGTGGTGCATCTGCGGGGCGCCTTGAAGGATTTGGCGGCGCATGGGGCCTTTGACCGGCTGCGCGGCAAAAAGCCGGCGGAGCGGGTGCGGCGGTGATGACAGGGATTAGGGAACAGGGAACAGGGATCAGGGATTAGGGACTAAGGGACTAGGGAATGCAGAGGGGCGCGTGGTTTTTTCCTGACCCCTGATCTCTGATCCCTGAACCCTGTGAGGGTAGCGCAGATGATGGAAAAGACGCTCAAGCAGAACGAGATCGACGCCCTCTTTCAGGCGGCGCGC
>CAYVGW010000140.1:0-10652 GCA_964450895.1 uncultured Occallatibacter sp.
CTTCGGCGAAGCGGATCAGGGTTTTGGCGCTGGGCAGGGTTCTTCCGCTTTCCAGACGGGCAATCGCGGACTGGCTGGTTCCCATGCGCTGGGCCAGTTCAACCTGCGAAAAACCGGAACGAATACGTGCCTGGATCAGCTCCGTGGCAATCTCAAACTCTGGACCCAAACGATCATACTCTGCCTTGAATTCCGGATCCTTCATCCACTCATCCGCGATTTCTTTGAATGGAATCGTCATAAAACCTCCTTTGCGCGCCGCTTGGCAAGATCGATTTCGCTACGCGGCGTTTGCTGTGTCTTCTTGATGAAAGCGCGAACAATCACAACCCGGCGTCCTATGGCCGTGACATAGATGGACCGTGCGATGCCATCCCTTCCAGTCGCGCGCATCTCCCATAGCTTACCTTCAAGGTGCTTGACATAAGGTTCCCGCAGATTTTCAAGGCCAACCTGAGAGATCATACGTTCCACCCGAAACAGACGCGCCCGAATTTCCAAAGGGAGGGCTTTGAGTTCACTGCGAACTGTATCGTTGAGAACCTCAACTTGCCATTCCATGACTGAACATATCTCAGAAATGAGATATTGTCAACTGCAAAAAGCAACCGCAGATCCTTCGGCTCCGCTGAAGAACGCTTCGCTCAGGATGACAGGTTTGTGAGTCTGACCGGAAGTTGTTTGAAAAGGTAGCAAGTTTGCCACCGCTACGCGGTGATTGGCGAGTTCGCAAGTTAGCGGCCTTTTGGCACCGGCTATCTTCCTGTTCCCCCGACGGTCATTTTGTCGAGCTTGATGGTGGGCATGCCTACGCCTACGGGGACGCTCTGGCCGTCTTTGCCGCAGGTGCCGATGCCTTCGTCGAGCTTGAGGTCGTGGCCCACCATGGAGACGTGCTTGAGGGCATCGGGGCCATTCCCAATCAAAGTCGCGTCGCGGACCGGGGCGGTGATTTTGCCGTCTTCGATCAGGTAAGCCTCGCTGGCGGAGAAGACAAACTTGCCATTCGTAATGTCCACCTGGCCGCCGCCGAAGTTGACGGCGTAGAGGCCGTGCTTGACGCTGCGCAAAATGTCTTCGGGGGCGTCGTCGCCGGGGAGCATATAGGTGTTGGTCATGCGCGGCATGGGGATGTGCTGATAGCTCTCGCGGCGGCCGCTGCCGGTGTTGGCCGAGTTCATCAGGCGCGCGCTGAGCTTGTCGGTGAGGTAGCCGCGCAGGATGCCGTTTTCGATGAGGACGGTATTTTGCGTGGCGGTGCCTTCGTCATCGACGTTGAGCGAGCCGCGGCGGCCGGCGATGGTTCCGTTATCGACGACGGTGACCTTGGAGCTGGCCACCGATTGGCCGATCAGGCCAGTGAAGGCGGAGGTCTTTTTGCGGTTGAAGTCGGCTTCGAGACCATGGCCAACGGCCTCGTGGAGCAAGACTCCAGGCCATCCGGGGCCGAGGACGACTTCCATCTCTCCGGCAGGGGCCGGAACGGCAGTGAGCTGGAGAATGGCGGCGCGAGCGGCTTCGCGGGCCAGGTGCTCAGGGTCTTTGGAGCCGGTGAACTGGTCGAGTCCGGCGCGGCCGCCGCCGCCGGTTGAGCCTTTGGTGGTATTTTCGCCGTCTTTGGCGATGACGAAGACGTTGAGGCGGCAGAGGGGCTGAGTGTCGCTGGCGAAAGCGCCGTCACTGGCGGCGATCAGGACGCGGCGCAGCTCCTCGGAGTAGCCGGCGCGGACCTGGACGATGCGCGGGTCAAAGGCTCGTGCGGCGCGATCGGCGCGGAGAATCAATTCGAGCCGCGCGGCCAGATCCAGATCGAAGCCGCCGAGGGGGACAGGGTAGAGATCGGCCTGGGGCGCATCGAGAAAGCCCTGGACGGGCTGCTTGGCCGGGCCGGAGGCGATCAGCGCGGCGGTGCGGGCGGCGTGGAGAAGGCGCTCGGGGCTGAGGTTGTCGGTGTAGGCGTAGCCGGTGCGCTCGCCGCTGAGAACGCGGATGCCGCAGCCCGCGCTGGTCCCCTGGCTGGCAGATTTGACGATCTGCTCGTCCACGCCCAGCGAGGTGGCCGTAACCGACTCGAAATAAAGATCGGCGTAGTCGCCGCCGGCGGAGAGGGCCTCGCCCAGGCAGCGCTCCAGCAGGCGCTCGGTGATGTTGAATTTCTCAAAAAAGTAGCGTTTGTGGCTGGGGCGCGGGGAGGTGGCCGGTATGTTCATCGTTTATTTAGTTTACGCCGTTTTTTGGGTTTACAGGCTGGTCGATGGCCCCGTTTCTGATTTGATTCCCGGCGATTTCGCATCAACGCTAGCCTCCGGATCGTGGTACATTTTGACCATGAAGAAGATTTTTGCCGCCGTCCTGCTGCTGCTGTTTTTTGCCAGCCCCGCGTTTGCGTCGAAGCACAACCACAAGTATCCGCGCCACCATCATCACCACAACCATCATCATCACGCATAAAACCGAGCCGGGGGAAGCCGCCTGATTGCTGGCTTCCATTCGACAAGGCATTCTCTACGCAAGTGAAATGGCGGGGTTTTCGCTATGACAGAGTTGGACGATCTGCGTTTTCCGATTGGCCGATTTACACCTTCGGCCACCAGTTTGCCGGGGATTCGCGCCGCGCATATTCATACGCTGCAGATGCTGCCCGAGCGCCTGAAGGCCGCAGTTGCCGGATTGAGCGACGCGCAATTGGACACGCCTTACCGCGAAGGCGGCTGGACGGTGCGGCAGGTTACGCACCATCTGGCCGACAGCCACGCCATGGCCTACACGCGCTGCAAGCTGGCGCTCACCGAAGATTGGCCTACCATCAATCCTTACAACGAGAAGGCATGGGCAGACCTGGCGGATAGCCGTCTGCCGGTCGCGGTCTCGCTAACGATGGTCACGGCTGTTCATGAGCGCTGGGTGGCGTTGTTGGAGTCGCTGAGCGAAGAGGATTTCCGCAAAGGCTATAACCACCCGGAGCGCGGCCGGGAGATGCTGGTCAAAATGCTGGCGATGTACGACTGGCACTCGCGCCACCACGTTGCGCACATCACCGCTCTGCGCACGCGGCAGGGGTGGTAGAGTCCGATGGACGCCGGCGCGGAGGCTGCGACACCGCAAAAGCTGGCGCAAGCAATTGAAGAGTATCTGGCCGATCATCCGGCGGCGGCGCTGCTGGAGGATGGGCGTGTGCTCTTCGATATGCGCGCGGCCCGCTATGCGGTGAGCGAGCAGCACGGGCGCTGCCTGCTGCAACTGTGGAGCGAGGAGCGCAACCTGATCCGCACGGTGGTTGGCCTGCAAGAGCGGGCGCAATGCCTGCGCGTGGCCACCCGCCGCATGGGCGCGGCCAAGCCGCAAACGCTGGAGCTGGTTCCCACCAGCGACCGGCGCACCCCCACCACCCGAGAGGCGGCGCGGCGCAACTATCAGCGCCTGCTGGAGCGCGTGCTGACCCGGCATTTCATTGGTTCCAAGGTAGATGGACTGCGCTCGGCAATGGACCTGGAGCATAGCTTTGGCCCGGCGTATGTGCGCGGACGGCTGCTGCGCGGGACGGCGGCGGACGCGGTGATCGGCGTCAGCGAGGCGGAATCGGCGGCGATGATCGACGGCGTGCTGACTCTGGGAATTCTCTGGCTGGACCACTGCCGCCAAAAGGGCGACGGGCGGCGGCACTTTGGCGCTCTGAAGGTGATTTTGCCGGCCGGGGCATGGCGGACGACGGCCGAGCGCATGGCCTGGCTGAATCACGCCGCCGCCGATTTTCAGCTTTTTACGCTGGACGAACGCAGCGAAGAGCTTGCGGCAGTGGATTTCCGCGATACCGGCAATCTGGACTCGCGGCTGGTTCATGCTTTTTCAGCGGCGGCGGCCATCGAGCGCAATCAGGCGGGGATCGACCGGCTGCTGGCGCTGGTTCCGGCGGCGGCGCGAAGCCGGGTCGAGGTTCAGGCCAGTTCGGCGACCGAAGTCGGGCTGCTGCTGCACGGGCTGGAGTTTGCGCGGGTGCGGCAGGGCTTTGCGGCCAACTCCTTTGCCCGCGAGGACGAGATCACCTTCGGCGCGGGCGCTCACGAGACGCCGCTCACCGCCGAATCCGAGCCGCTCTGCCGGGATTTGTTTGAACGGCTGTTTTTGAGCCGCCACGGCGACGGCGCGCACACCGACCCGCTCTTCCGTATGCAGCCGGAGCGTTGGCTGGAGGCGCGGCTGCGGGCAGAGATCGTCGAGCTTCTGCCGGGGCTGCGCGGCGACCTGCTGTACTCGCAGGTGCCGGCGCTCTCCACCGGCGACCGCGGCCTTCTGGATCTGCTGACGCTGGACCGCACCGGGCGGCTAACGGTGATCGAGCTGAAGGCCGACGAGGATTTGCATCTGCCGTTGCAGGCGCTGGACTATTGGATTCGCGTGCGGGCGCTGAACGACGACCGCCAGCCGGCGGCGGGCTGCGAGGGCGGGCGGCCGCTCTCAGCCTTTGAGCGCCAGGGATACTTTGCGGGCGCTGAGGTCTCGCCGCTTGCGCCGCGTCTGCTGCTGGCCGCTCCCGCGCTGCGCATTCATCCCGCCAACGAGCCGGTTCTGCGCTACTTTTCCCCGCAGGTTGAGTGGGAGCTGATCGCGCTCACCGAGCATTGGCGGCGGGAGCTGAGGGTGGTCTTTCGCAAGCGGGGACCGGCCGTTTCGGCGAACGGCGCTTCCGCACCATAGGGTTCATGGATTCCCCCCCCTTCGCAAAAAACGCGAAAGGATGGGGGTAATCGGCGGTGGGTCAAGAAAGCATTTCAGAGGAATTTTCCCAATCTTTTGTGAAGAGATTCGGTATCTTCTGTCCAACATTCCCATATGATAAGCACTTTCCAGCCAGCTTTCCGCAAAGATTTGATCTGCTCCTTATCTCTTTCGACATTTCTATCTCGTTTGTCGTTCCAATATTCTCGGTTCGTAACCGGCGCGATGATTCCGTGGCGACATTTGTGCTTGTGCCAGAAACAGCCGTGAACAAATATTATCTTTCGACGAGAAACGAAAACAAGATCGGGTCTCCCCGGCAAGTTTTTCTTGTGAAGCGCATAACGATAGCCCATGGAATGAACTAGTCTTCTGACGATCATTTCCGGCGTTGTGTCCTTGCCGCAGACAGAACGCATACACGCGCTACGCTGTTCTTTGGTGAGGGTGTCGGCCATTCGATGTTCAATCCTTATGCTGGCCCGGATCGCAAACTCTGCACCAATGTTCAGGTGTGGTTCAGAGTTCCGTTACCGTTGATTTGAGGCCTGCTTTCGCATTAGGTTGCTTTCTGGGCCTCGCAAGTTCTGTCCGTATGTGGACCAGTTGCTTAATAAGGTCCGGAATCTCGCTATTGTCAATAGGGCACAGACGGTAGCCCCATGTGCTGCCACTCGTAAAGGTGTCGGGATGGCCCGAGGGTACCCGGAATTCAGCACGGCTCCCGTGGCGCTGTTTCAATTCCGCGCGGGAAAATCCCCAGTCTGGATCGAACACTGCCCCGACCAGTGGCAGTCCAGGACAGTTCAGTAGTTGGCCATCCTCCAGAAAAAAAGTGCTCACTGCCAGTAGAGAGTTACCGAATGACGTGTTCGACAAGAGGAAGGCCTCCGGCGCATTTTCCCTCTCACTGCACTCCTGGCAGATGCTATCAATGTTCATTGCTGGCTTCGCGGACCCAACGGTAATGCGCTTCTTCTTTGCGGAAACGACACAAGCTTCAGTCATATAATTTCCCTCCTTGTTTCGCGGTTAGACGGTCGTCAGCCACGAGACCTGAACGATAACCCTCTCTGTCCTTCTGAAATTGAGGTGTCCTGATAGCGGATTCTGGAAGATCTGGTACGATGGCGTTTCCCGGAAATTCTTTGCGACAAAAAGAAAGAAGCGATCCTTCATCGTCGATGCGACATCGTACTCCTTAGGCGTCATTAACAGACTTCCAGTTCGCTCCCTTAGGCCCTTGACCTCTACGGCCAGGAAATCCTTGTGGCTTGGCTCTATACGTAGACGGAAGTCATACCCGCAGCCGAAGTGCGTTGTATTCTCCGCGACGTAGCCCTTAAACTCTGGAATATCCGCATGAATCGACTCAAAATAATGCTCCGCGGCAAGACCTGTGATCAGCCGCTGCGCAAAAGAGGACGCGCCCTCGTCCTGTTGCTCCGTATGAGAAATCGGCCTCCATGCATTCTCGTCAGGTTCGAAAAACGACTTAACAAGGCCGGAAAATGATTCGAAGTCGAGCCCGTTGTATTCTTCAAAGTTTGCGAGGATATGGCTTCGGGTGGGACGCTTATGCCAGCCCTTTCGGGGATTCGTTTTGATCAGCGGATCGAACTCGTCGCGATAATTTTTTATGGAGGCCGGCCGAGAACCCAGAGCGTATCCTATGACATTGAATGCTTCTTTGAAGTTATCAAATCCAAGCTTCTTTATGCCAAGTGAGTCGAACTTTGAAAGATATAGGCCAGACAATATCAGCTTCTTTTTTGTCGTCATCATGGCGAAGGTGGAGCGGTCATTAGCCATCGGTCGTCTGCTCCGTTTCCTCGCATTGTCGCTCTGACTCTTCGGGCCTAGATTTCAAGACGATAACCTTCAGCACTAAAAGTCAAAGTGCATAGCATCAATGACGCCTGCGAAGAATTCCAAAGCGGTATACATCGTTAGAAGCGACTTTAGCAGTGAGAGATCAAGGGAGTCAAAGGAATCCGTAGAATCCGAACCTAATTATAAATAATGTAGTGCAAAACCAGAACAGTTCAGGATTGGTCTGACAACCCGCGCATCCTTCGGGAAACCTGAGTACGTTCATTTTATTGCTTTTGCGGCCCGACTGAAGTCGTGCCTGTTACAAAGCAAACTTTTCTGTCATCACGATCAGAACTGGTTCCGGCATCCTCCATTGGCCGGAACCAGATAATCATCTCATCTTTTTACACTTACTGGCGGCGCACCCAGAGGACCGAGTAGTAGCCGGCGGCGAAGTTTTCCTTGTCGTAGTAGGTTCCCCGGCCATCCATCTTCTGCCCGTCGGGAGAGAGGGTAAAGGTTACTTCCACCTCGGAGTAGGGAAAGGCGGGATCATGCCCTGTCAGGCGGAAGCTGAGTTGGCCGGCCTGGGAATCTACACGATCAATGGACCTCTTCAAGTGAGGGCAATGGTTCTCAATGGACCAATGACTGCCGCTTTTCTTGATCGTGTAATCACAATCGGGTTCGTCCTTGCCGCCGGCAAAGTATTGCTTGGGCGTGGAGGCGTCATACCAGCTTCCCTCGAAGGTAAAAGCACCGGAGTTGACGGCGGTTTGCTCTCTTTGCTGCTGCTCCAAAAGCTGCTTGCGCCGCAGTTCCTCTGCTTGCTTTTTGGTCTGCTCGTCTTCCGCCTTCATTTCATTCACTTTGAGGCTATAGATTTCGTCCTGAACGGCGCGGGCGTCGGCGGGCTGCGTGAATAGGTAAAAGTTCAGGCTGGAGGCGGCGCCCTCAAACTGACCCGCTGCCGTCTGGGCAGCGGCCATGCGCTTGTACGCCTCGCCCCACCAGGGAGCCGCCAGAAGGGCGATCTTGAACTCGTCAATGGCGCGCTGCTCGTAACCGGTGTTGTCTTCCGCCGCGTTCATCAGCGCGACTGCCGTGACGTAATGCCCGCGAGCCTCCTCCGAGACCTCGGGCTGAATCTTGGCGGCCTGCACCAGTTTGAGGATCTCGATGCGGGCGGCGTCGCTGGGATCGGCAGAAAACTTCTGCATCACCACCGCCAACTGCTGCTCGAATTGGTGGCGGTCAAGGTCGCGACGCAACTCGTCGCCCTTCTGGGCATCGGTTCCTGGATGAGCCGCGGCCAGCAAAAACTCGAGATTCCGCTTGACGCCCTCGAAGTCACCGGCCCGTGCAAAGGCTACGCCGGCGAAGTAGTCCGCATCGGCGTACCACGGAGCCTGCACGGCGGCCTGCTCAAAGAGCTTGGCGGCGGCCTTGAAGTCGCTCGCCGAGACGGCGGCTTTCAATTGCGCCGTAGCCTGAGAAAAACTATCCTGCGCAACCTGGGAGATCGCCGGCTCTGGAGTCATGGTGCGGACCAGCGCAAGGATCTTCTCGCGCAGAGTAGCGTCGTCGGGCTTGTTTTGAAATTCCAACAGATACGCATCAAGCTGTCTGCGGGCAGCCAAACTGGCGGAAATCTGTGGTCGTGCTTTGGCCTTTGCCTTGACGGCCGGATTAGCCGGCGTTGCAGGTGTCTTGGCAGGCGTTGCTGGCGTCTGGGGCGCTTGGGCAACCATGGAAGCGGTCAGTGGAAAAAGAAGCAGGCTGAAAACAATCGATCGGATGTTCATGGTTTCTCTCTCTCTTTAACGCCGTGAGTTGAGATAGAAGACAGCCGGATTATTGCCCGGCTTGGCAAGAGTATATCAATGCGGCGAGGGGAGGGAGCCATTGCCCCGCTCTCTTTTCCTGGCTGTGGCGATTTGTTTCAGCGGCCCGTGCCCCGTAGAATCAGCAATAGCGGTAGAGCGCGCAATTTTTCCGCGCCTGAAGACCCGTCCGGGGCCGCGACAGGAATTGATGAGCGAACAAACAGCAGGAACTTCCCCACAGGCGCAGACGGCCAGCCCGGCGTGGATCAAGATCGAGCGGGCGCGTCATCCGCAACGGCCTTATCCGATGGACTTTATTGAGCGCATCTTCACTGATTTCAGTGAGATTCACGGCGATCGCGCCTATGGCGACGACGAGGCCGTGGCGTGCGGCATGGCGCAGCTCGCAGGCCAAGAGGTGATGGTGATCGGCAACCGCAAGGGCGGCAGCACCCGGGATCGAGTGCGGCGCAACTTTGGAATGCCACACCCCGAAGGCTATCGCAAAGCGCTGCGGGCGATGAAGATTGCCGAGAAGTTTGGGCGGCCGGTGATCAGCTTCATTGATCTGCCAGGTGCTTTTCCTGGGCTGGGCGCGGAAGAGCGTGGTCAGGCCGAGGCGGTTGCCCGCAATTTATTAGAAATGGCGCGGCTGCGGGTGCCGACGATTTCGGTGATCAGCGGCGAGGGCGGGTCAGGCGGCGCGCTGGCTTTGGCCGTAGCGGATCGCGTGCTGATTCTGGAAAATGCGTTGTACTTTGTGATTACCCCGGAGTCTTGCGCGGCGATCATGTGGCGCGACGCGGCGCACAAGCAGCTCGCCGCCGAAGCGATGCGCATCAGTGCCCCAGAGGTGGCTGCAATGGGCTGCGTGGATGAGATTGTCGCCGAACCGCCGGAGGGGATTCACTCCGACCGCGCGGCCGGCACCGGAATGCTGAGCGGCGTGTTGATCCGGCAACTGGCGGAGTTGAAGACCATGCCGGTAAACGAGCTGGTGGCCGCGCGCCAGGCAAAATTTCGCAACATCGCGCAGTTTTACACGGAAGGTTGATGATCATGAGCTCACACCAACCCGCCTACAGCCGATTCCGCGCTTATATTCGGTTTATTCTCGCCGTGTTCTGGTTTTTTCTCGCGGAGGAGTTGGCGCATCGCGGCGCGCGGGGAGTGGCGACGGAGCAGTTTGTGCCGCTGGTCGGGCAGGCTATGCTCGTCTTCCTGCTGCTGGCCGGCTACGCGGGCATGGGCTTCTGGCTGGATGGCGAGCCGCATTCGATCAGCGCGCAGGGGCTGCCGCGGCGGACGGGCTGGCTGGGCGAGGCTGGGCTGGGTCTGGCGGTGGGCTGGGCGGCCGCCGTGGCTTGCGTGCTGCCGTTGCTGGTGGGCGGCGGAATCGCCATTGTGCTGGTGCTAGGGCCTTCCGCCTGGGGCTGGCTGCTGGTGGAAGTAGCCTTCTTTGCCCTGCTTGCGCTGGCCGAGGAGGTTGCCTTTCGCGGCTACGCCTTCCAACACTTTGAACGGGCCGTAGGATCGCTGGGCGCGGCCTTGGGCTTTGCTGCCTTTTATGCCATTGTGCAGGCACACATGCCGGGTTCGACCAGCGCCAGCATTGCTGTCTCGGCGGCGCTGAGCCTGGCGCTTTCAACGGCTTATCTGCGCAGCCGCGCATTATGGGTGAGCTGGGGTCTCAACTTTGGATGGAAGGCCAGCCGCGCGCTGCTCTTTGGGCTGGCCATCAGCGGCGAGGTCCGTCACTCGCCGGTGGTGCAAGGCAATCCGATGGGGCCTTTCTGGCTGACCGGGGGCGGCTTTGGGCTGGACGGAAGCTGGGTGGCCTTCGGGATCCTGCTGGTTGCCATTCCCGTGGTTTACCGGCTGACGCGCGAGCTGGACTACGTCTATAACGCACCGGTCATCGTGCCGGGAGGGATTCCTGTGGATCTGAGCGCAGCCGGCCAGCGGCAGCATGAAGCAGCTACAGGTCCGGTGGCGGCGGCCGCACCCTCTTTGGTGCAGATTCTGCCCGCGGCAGCGTCAGCACCCCCCAAGGCGGATGAATCAAAAGTCGAGCCAAACCGAATAGAACCGGAAAACCAGGCACACACAAATTGACCTGCGGCGGAATTTCCCGTAAACTTAAAAATTGCGAGGGATGCGGCATGAGTTGCATTCTGTGACCGCGTCAACCTGCCCGTGATCAGGGCCTGAGATTTCAAGATTTTAAGGATAAGCAATGGCAAACCATGTATCGTCGCTGAAGCGCGCCCGCCAGACCGTAACCCGCACCGCGGT
>CAYVGW010000141.1:0-10638 GCA_964450895.1 uncultured Occallatibacter sp.
CGCGGTGAGCGGGAGCGGTGCGACACCCACCGGCTCGGTGACGCTAACCGGCGGCAGTGCGCAGATCGATATTCCTGCCAGCTCGCTAACGGCGGGATCGGATACCTTCACGGCAACTTATACTCCCGACGCAAGCAGTTCCGCGGCCTATAACTCCACTTCAGGCACATCAACCGCGGTGACAGTGACCACGCCGAGTACAGTCACGATAAGTACGCCGAATACGACCACAGCCGTAACCGATCAGATTCTGGGCATGAATATGGGGATGTGGTACGATCAGTCCACTTCCGCAATCCTGCCGGCCTTCGCCACGGCTGGCATCAAAGCGATTCGCTGGCCGGGCGGTTCGGCCTCTGATTACTATCACTGGGCAACCAACAGTGAATGTTTCGGTGCAAGCTATGTCGCCACAAACACCGATTTTTCCACGGTGGTCTCCGATCTGATAACTCCAGGCAAGCTGGACCTGGCGCTCACGGCGAATTACGGAACCGATAGCGCATGCACTGGAGGAGGCGACCCAACCGAGGCTGCCGCATGGGTGGCCCAGGCCAAGACCCTCGGCGCGAATTTGAGTCATATGACGGTGGGCAACGAAGAATACGGAAGCTGGGAAGAGGATCTGCATTCTGCGCAGCATGACGGTCCAACCTACGCCGCGGCAACGGTGAACGGATATTATCCAGACATCAAGGCCGCCGACTCAAGTGTGAAGGTCGGCGTCGACGTGGAACCGGCTTACGCTCCGTGGGATCAGGATGTGATGTCCGGCGCGAAGGGGTACTACGACTTCGTGGAATACCATTATTATCCGGAGACACCGGGGTCGGAGAGCGACAGCTTCCTGGTCAATACCGCGGCGCAGCAGTTGACCACGAACATCAACACCATCAAGGCGGAGCTGGTGAAGTGGGGGACTCCGGGCACGCCCATTTATGTAGGCGAGATCGGCGGACCCTACACCAACCCCGGAAAGCAGAGCTGGTCGATCACGCAGGGGCTTTATGCCGGCCAGGTGCTGGGCGAGATGATGAATAGCGGTGTCACGCGGCTGACCTGGTGGATTGGCTTTGGCGGCTGCGAGGATTCCTTATCAGGGCAAGGCGCAAACTTCTCCAGTTCGCTTTATGGCTGGCAGGACTTCGGCGGCTATATGGTCTTCTCCGATGGACTGCCCGATTACAACAATTGTAAAAACGAGACCCTGGCCGCGGGCACGCTGTCGCCCACCGCGCGCGCCTTTCAGCTCTTCAGCAACGTGGCCGTCAACGGTGAAAGCGTGCTGACCGCGAGCGTGGCCGGCGATACGGCGGATGTGGTTGCGTATGCGGCGACGCATGGCGGCGGCACGGCGCTGGTGCTTTTCAACCGCAACGAAACCGCCAGCAAGCCCGTGGAAATCACCATCTCCGGGCAATCCAGCGCGACAACCGTCACTGAAATCACCTACGACAAGGCGCTCTATGACCAAACGGACGCAACGACCCCTGTCTGGGCTGCGCCAACCACCACCAATCTTGGCGCGCAGAGCCTGCCGCTGACCCTGATGCTGACCCCGTGGAGCATGAACGTGGTCATCCTCCAGTAACTAAAGCGGATTCGTGCTGTAACCTTATGAATCTATCATCATCTCCAGGAATCTGTGTGCCCCAGGTCTCGATTTTGAGACCTGGAAAACCACCAATCCACTCGGCCACGGGACTAAAGTTCTCTCAAACCTTTCGTCTTTCGCAGGCTGTTCCGGATCTTTCATCTGGAACAGCCTGATTTTTTTGCGGTTCGGCCGCAACTTATTAAACTGATACAGAGCATGAGAGATTCTTCTACTTCGATGCTATGTTATCGCGGCCGTCTTGCGCCCTCGCCCACCGGCTACTTGCACGCGGGCCACGCGCGCACCTTTTGGACGGCCTATGAACGGGCGCGCAACGCGGGCGGTTCGCTCATCCTGCGCATGGAAGACCTGGACCCGGAGCGCAGCCGGGGCGTTTATGCGGAGGCCGCGCTGGAGGATTTGCGCTGGCTGGGGATACGCTGGCAGGAGGGTCCGGATTTGGGCGGAGCTTTTGCGCCCTACGCGCAGAGCGGTCGCCGCTCCTTCTATCTGGAGGCAGGGCGCACGTTGCTGAGCGGCGGATTCATCTATCCCTGCCGCTGCTCGCGCAAGGACCTGGAGGCGGCGCTCAGCGCGCCGCATGAAAATCGGTTCTCCCACCCTAGCCGCAAAAACAACAACGCGCCGAGGGCGGGGCTCCCAAACGTTGAAGCAGCGGAGGCACTGGACGATGAGCCTCTCTATCCGGGAACTTGCCGGAAGCTGCAAGCGGATATAACTCAATTCCAGGATGGAAGTAACTGGCGATTCCGCGTTCCTGACGGCGAGTCTATCGAGTTTGTCGACGAAAATCTCGGCCCGCAGCGCTTTGTGGCCGGCGTGGACTTTGGCGATTTCGCCGTCTGGCGGCGGGATGGCGTTCCGAGTTACCAGTTAGCCTGCGTGGTTGACGACGCATCGATGCGCATCACCGAGGTGGTGCGCGGCGAGGATCTGCTCAAGTCCACGGCGCGGCAGATTCTGCTCAACCGCGCCCTGGGCTTCAAGAATCCGGCCTGGTTTCATTGCCAATTGATGACAGACCAGTACGGCCGCCGCTTGGCCAAGCGCCACGATGCGCTCAGCCTGCGCGTGCTGCGGCAGCGCGGAGTGACTCCCGGGCAGATTCTTTCGGCTGAACTGCCGGAGTTGGAGTAACTTGAACTTACTTGTGCCGGATAAAGCTGTTGCTATGCAGTTCGGCCATGGCCTGCCGCAGTTGCTCCTCGGTATTCATCACGATCGGCCCGTACCAGGCCACCGGCTCCTCCAGCGGCTGGCCGGAGACAAGCAGGAAGCGAATGCCCTCCGGGCCGGCCTGCACCGCGATTTCGTCGCCGCGATCAAAGAGCACCAGCGAATGGTTGCGAGCGTCGTAGACCGCGGGCGCGTTGGGGTCCACGCTTGACTCGGTCAGCACGGCGTGCGGCGCGGAGGCGGCGCGGAAGCTGCCAGAACCGGCAAAGACATAGGCAAAGGCATGGCGCGTGATTTCTACCTTGATTCGCTTGGCTTTACCGGGTGGGATCGAAATATCCACATAGCGCGCGGCGATGCTGCTCTCCGTGGCTACGCCCTCGACCGGACCTTTCTTGCCCCAAAACTCGCCGCAGATTACCCGCGCGCGGCTTCCGTCGTCCTCGGTCACTTCGGGGATGGCGCTGGCCGGAATGTCCTGGTAGCGCGGGTCGGTCATCTTCAACGCAGCCGGCAGGTTGGCCCAAAGCTGAAATCCGTGCATGCGGCCTTGTGCGTCGCCCTTGGGCATTTCCTGATGCAGAATCCCACTGCCGGCGGTCATCCACTGCACATCGCCGGCGGTCATGCGGCCCTGGTTGCCCAGGCTGTCGCCGTGCGCTACTTCGCCTGCCAGCACATAGGTGATGGTCTCGATGCCCCGGTGGGGGTGCCAGGGAAATCCAGCCAGATAATCGGGCGGATGGTCGCCGCGGAAGTCATCGAACAGGAGAAACGGGTCGAACTCCGCGCTCTTTCCAAATCCGAAGGCGCGGCGCAGCTTCACTCCGGCGCCCTCCACGGTAGGCTTGCTCTGCAAAATCTCTTTCACGGGACGAAGCGACAAGGGGAACCTCCTCTGCCTTACAGAAGATTGGATGCACGCGGAGGATATTTGTTGCAACAGATAAATGGCGGGCTTCGAGGGGGGGTCAAAAGCGGAAGAGGTAAGATGCCTTGATGAAGATTTGCCGGCCATCATTCAAGAAGTCGTTGGAGCGTGGCGCGATGGTATTGTCGGAATCGCAAACTCCGCCGGGAAAGCCCTTGCAGAGCCGCCGGTCCAGATTCTGCAGGTCGTTGTTATAACCGACATAGACCGCCGTGCCGGGATGCGGCAGCCAGGTGAAGAGCGCCTCGGTGCCGACCTGTTTTGTCCGCTGAAGAGAAGTCTCGGCGGAATTGGCCAGCGTCGAGTCATATTCCACAATGACTCGCGCTGAAAGTGCTCGCGTGAACTGATAGTTAACCTTGGTGCGGAAGGTCTGGACCTCATAGACAGGCGCGCCGTCTGCCACCGAGTGGTCGCGATCCACTAGATAGATGTTATCCGCGGTAAGCTGGCGAATGGGAGCCACGGTAAACAGCACCTGCGCCCACTCTTGATTCAACAATGACGGCGGCTTGCCCGCAACCGGGTTATAGTTCACGCTGCCGCCGCGGAAGGCGCGGATGTTATAGTTCAATTGCGCCCACGGCGCGCCGCGGACGACAATCCCGCCGTAATTCTCGGTGAAGTTCCTGTATTGGGTGAGCACGGAGTAACTTGGCGGCCCCACCGTGTCGGAGTTCTCGCCCACCACCGGCGCAAAGACGAAGTTGCGCGGCAGAACTACAAAGGCGTCGAAGCTCGAGTAATGGTAGACGCGGTCGCCTTGATGGTTGAAAGCTACATTCTGGCTGGTTTCCAGCCCGAAGACCTGGATCTTTCTGTGTACTGGATACCACTGATAGTTTGAGTAAGTTTGCCCGCTGCGAATATTCGAGGTTTGGATGAATCCAAGCTGGGTTTGAAATCCAGTGCTGAAATCCTGAAAGTTTGACTGAAGGTTGAAGGAGTGGCCGGAGCGGTTCACGATCAAATTCCAGGTTGGTCCGGCGGAGTAGCCAGGACTGTCAAGGGTTCCTTTGGTCGAGCTTTCCACCCATTGGCCCACGGCTGTCCACTTATCGTTGAAGCGCACGGCAGAGTCGATCCCGCCAATGCGATTCCATCCTTGGCCAAACTCGTAGTTGGTGTACAACGCGGAAATGCTCGATCCCTTGCCGAGATCCTGCGAGACGCGTCCCACCGTAATGTAGGCGCGTTTCTTGTAGAGCGGGTCGCCGGCGCTGACGGCTTCGCCAGGTTCGCGGTCGTCGATGGCCAGCAGGCCGATGTTGGTGTGGCCCAGCTTGCCGGTCAGCCGCGCCCCAAACTCCGGATGCACAATGTTGCGGGTGTAAAGCAGAATCAGCGGCGAGGGTGTGGTAAAAAAGTTGGCATTCTCCAGGAAAAACGGGCGCAGTTCCGGGAAGTAGACCGGATAGCGCTGATTGACGGTGAACTGCGGCTGATCGGACTCGATGTCGCTGAAATCCGGGTTGACGGTGGCGTCCAAGACGATCTTGTCCCTGAGAACGGCCTTCAATTCGCCGCCGCCGGTAGCTTCCAGGTGGCGCGAACTAAAGTAGGGATTAAGCGGATCAAAGGTATTCAGCGTGCGTTCGTTCTGGGCCAGCGTATAGGGATTGATTTGAAGATTGTGCGAGCCGGTTACACCCTGAATGCCCTTCAGCGTGGCTTCCTGGGTAAGAATGCCGGAGATATTGGCGGCGATGCGCGGCCAAAAGTCGTTCTCGCTGTTGCGCGGAAAGCTGCGCGCAAAGACCACGCCCCAATCCGAGCTATCAGGCCGGAAGCGCAGGCTGCGAAAGGGGATGGCCATCAGCGCCATCCAGCCATCCTGCGTTACCTGCCCCTCGGAATCCCAGACCTGGTCGTAGCTGTAATCCTGGTTCTGACCTTCCGTCCAGGATGCGTCCGCCTGCACGCCCGCCGGATTTACCGTGAAAAGAACGCCCTTGCGGTGATCCTGAAAGGGATCGAAGAGCACCGAAACGTTGTCGTCGCTCAGAATGTTTTCCCGCCGCGCCAGATGGCCGCGAATCTGATCCGCATGATGGTCATAACAGATAAAAACAAGATAGAAGGTGCTTTTGGTGTAGCCCAGCCAGACCTCGGTCTCTTCCGTGGCAGGCTTTCCATCGCTGGGAGAATTCTGGATGAAGCCGGTAATCTTCAGCAGCTTGTCCTTCAACTCCGGGCGCGGCTTCATGCCCGCGAAGTCGGAGAGCTTCACGCCTTCGGCGAGCAGCGGCACGCGGTAGGCGGGGGCCGGCTGAGTCTTGGGAGGCTCCGAGGGAATCACCGTTTGTTTGCCGGCCCATGCAGCCGAATCCGTGAAGAATGCCATTCCCAGACAAGCCGCCGCCGCGAAAGTCATGCGCTTCATGCTTTCGAGGTACGAAATTCTCCTCTTTCCGGTTCCTTCGGACCACTTGACTGTCATGCGGGGGAGCACTCAGTTTCGTTGGACTCACGCCGGGACGCACCGATAGCAACAGGAATCCCTAGCGTTGCAACTCTTCAGCCTCACAACACTATAGACGCCTCAGACGGCGCTTTGGTTCAAGGCGTGAGATGGCGCGGCGGATGCAAAATAGGCAGGGCGAGTCCGGTTATGAATCGACCTCGCGCCGGTGAGTGAAGCCGGTAACTTCTACTTTTCATGCAGTGCTATCAATCTTCTATAACTTGCCCAACAGCGCCTCAATATCTCTACTGCCTCTCAAAAACGCAGAATCAATACATCTTCTTCTTGAATTCGGTAAATGATAATAGGTTCTCTGACTGGAAAACTCCGCAGGCCTGGGCGCAGTTCCTCATCGCGGCGGCGGCCGATGTATGGATGATTGGCAAGGAGATAAAATCGATCAGATAGGAATTCGATGAAGCGATCCGCAATTTCAAAACTGCTGCTCTTTCTGGCTATATAACCCTAAAAACGGCTGTTGAACGTCTACATCCGTGTCTTGCGTCGAGTTTGGGAGCCCGTGAAACCATCTGCTTTGTAACAAGGGCACGACTTCAGTCGGGCCGCAAACGTCTGAAAATAGACCTGGGCTTTAGCCCCTGCGGAGTCGCCGGCTTTGCCAGCAACTCATGATCGGCTCCTTCTCAATCATGGGTTTTGAACTGCTCCGCACTTCACCCAAATGGTGAAATCATCAATGTTTGCAATTCTTTGTGGTTTGAAACAGTTAGTCATTCTAACTGCGCTTGAACTGCCGTTTTTAGGATAACACCAGATATCATCCAGATCGGCTTCGGCTTCAGGTGCTATGCGATGCGCCATCAGATACTCGCTGCCTGCTCGGCGGCCAGCCGCGCGCGTCCTCGGCGCTTCACATCGTCGGCAAGCTCACGCATGGATTCCTGCGTAATGACGCGGCCTTGACCATGACTGAGAGATGCCTCTGCGTCATCAATCAGCGCGAGAATCTCCGCGCGGGTACGCTCACGCTCCTCCCACAAGAGCAGCGCCTCCTCAACCGCATCTTCCTCGCGGCTCAGCCTGCCGGTTTTCACAGCCATGTGGAAAAACGCTCTTTGATCCGCTGATAGTTGAACATCCATACCTTCAAGCCTAGGAGCGAAACGGGCGCGTGTCAATAGATGGCTGGCAGAAGCCTCCGGCCTAATCCCCTATACAGGCTCCGTGATCGACTTCTCCCAAACCGTCAGGCAATAGGCCGACTCTGTCATGGAGATCAATTGGTAGCGAAGGCGCGTTTTGCCCGCTCTAACTTGTCCTTGTCCGTGCTTTTGAGCGAGTGCTCAAGAAGTTTGCGTTTGAGATCTGCTGGCAGCGAAGCGTTATCTTCGGGACGCGTCTTGTTGAAATCCCAACTACCAAACAATCGAGCGGCGCCTTCAATTTCTTGTTCATTCAGTGCTGCGCCGGCCACTGCGTCCACCAACTCCTGTGTTGAATACTTCAAGAGCATCTGCTCAGGTACAACTTCATAAACGGGATAGCCAGACCAGGGGCCAGCACCGCTGCCATACCAGGCCATCAACCGGAGAATCCTTGCGCGTTTGTCTGGAAACTCCTTGGCTACAGCGGCTTCCAGCGGGCGTATGTCGCCGCGATACATCTCGTCGGGATGAAAATTTGGCCAAATCTGCGCAATGCTGCTCGGCATTGCTTTCATCCAACGCTCTTCATCGGCGCGAGACTTTTTCCCTTGTGCGATTCCCTCATCATATTGGTGTCTGGGAGTTGTAATTCCACGGCTATCCAGCCATTCAAACAATGGTTCAGGATTGGTGAGCTGCGTTTCGTATTCCCACTGAGAAAACCGGACTATATCGCCACAGATGAGCCCGAGTTCACCGATCTTATTAATTCCACGGAACAGACGAATGATAGTGGATGGGCTACAGGGAGTTACAAACCAATGCACTGGCTCTTTAAAATTGAACGAAGCTTTCAGCGCCGCGAGGTCTTTAGGGTCGCTTGATGCATAACTGCGCCGCTCTTGCATGCGCAGTTCTCCACCTAGAGGCGTCAACTCCTCAGCATAAACTTCCACGCGATCGGCCTCTCCAAGCGCCTTCTGCAGCTTCGCAACTTTGCGATGTGCAGCTGAGAGTTGCCAGAAGGCTCCAACTCCAACGATCACCATGATCCCGAATACGGCGAAGAATCCTGCTTTTTTCACGCGATGCGAAGCCGTCAATGAATGCGCATCCATCTTGGCCACTCCTTTCAGGAATCCTGAGATTCAGCATATCCCACTCCGCCTTGCCCCTCCGGCCTTATCCTTTATACAGGCGCCGTGATCGACTTCTCCCAAACCGTCAAGCAGCAGGCCGACATCGTCAAGGTGATCGAGGGGTACATCCGGCTGCGCAAGGCCGGGGCGCAAAACTATAGCGGCCTCTGCCCCTTCCACAAAGAGAAGTCGCCTTCGTTTTCCGTCCATGCGGTGCGGCAGTTCTACCACTGTTTCGGCTGCGGGGTTTCGGGCGACGTCTTTTCCTTTGTCGCCAAGATCGAGAACGTCAGCTTCCCCGAAGCGGTGCGGATCGTCGCGGGCAAGTGCGGGATTCCGTTGCCCAAGCGGGAGTTTTCCTCGCCGGAAGAGGCCGCCGGAGCGCGGCTCAGGGGCAAGCTCCTGGAGCTGCACGAGACGGCGGCGGGGTGGTTTGAGGAGCAGTTGCGCGGGCCGGAGGGAGCCGTGGCGCGCGAGTACCTGGCCGGCCGAGGCATGACGCCGGAGGGAATCGCAAAATTCCGCATCGGCTACGCGCCCGACAGCTTCAACGCGCTGCGCGACCGGCTGAGCGGCATGGCGGACCAGGAAACCCTGCGCGCCTGCGGCCTCTTCAGCGCCAAGGAGCATGAGGACGGCACGCTGGGGCCGATCTACGACCGCTTCCGCAAGCGTGTCACCTTCCCCATCTGCAACGAGAGCGGGCGGGTGATCGCCTTTACGGCGCGGACGCTGGAGACCGGCGAAAAGGCTGGCGCGAAGTACATCAACTCGCCGGAGACGCCGCTCTACACGAAGAGCCTGGTCCTCTTCAATCTGGACAAGGCCCGGACGGCGATTCGCCAACTGGAGTTTGCCCTGCTGGTCGAGGGGCAGATGGACTGCATCTCGGTCTATCTGCGCGGGATTCAGAATGTGATCGCCACCAGCGGCACGGCGTTTACCGAGCAGCAGGTGGCTCTCTTGCGCCGCCACACCTCGCAGGTCGTCGTCAACTTCGATCCCGACGCCGCCGGCTCGAATGCCGCGGAAAAATCCATCGCCCTGCTCACCGAAGAGGGCTTCACCATCAAGATCGTCACCCTCGACGGCGGCCTGGACCCCGACCGCTACATCCGCGAGCGCGGCGTGGAGGCGTACATGGCGGCGTTGCGCGGGGCGCGGCGGCAGGCCGACTACCTGATTGAGCGGGCGCGGCTGGCCTTTCCCGGCGCAAGCCCCGAACAAAAGCAGAAGGCTCTGAACTTCCTTCTTCCCCACATTCGTATCATGCCGCAGAAGCTGGCCCGCGATCAGTTTATGCACGATGCCGCGCAGAAGCTGGGAATTGATTCTTCAATCATGCGCGAAGAATTCCGGCAGGCATCGCTCAAGCGCCGCGACCACATTGAGACGCGCGTCACGGCGCTAACCGAGGTCGAGCGCGTGCTGTTGCGGGCGCTGGCCATCGACGATCCCGACAACGAGCGCGCCCGTCGGCTGGCGGCCATGGCGTTGGCCGAGCAACCGGCGTGGTTCGAGCATCTGGGTAGCTTTGCGGCTTTGCAGGCGTTGGCGCTGCGGCAGGCGCGCGATCCAATGGACGTGATCGAGGATGAGGCGCAGCGCGCCTTGCTGGCCGAGACGCTGCTGACCGAGACCAAGCCGCCCGAGGAAGCCGAAGTCCAGAGCGCCATCCAGGAGATTCACGAGCGGGCGCTTGAACACCAACTGCGCCAGTTGCGCGCGGCGATGGAGACGGCGGAACAAAGCGGAGACCGCGCTCAAGCAGACACGCTTGCCCTGCAACAGATTGAACTGCGCAACACGCTGCGCCAGTTGCACAACCAAAGGCCGCCGGAGCGGTGAGACGGACGTCTTTTTGCGTGCGCTGAAGTCATGGATTCCCATTCACAATCGGTCCACGCAACTGCCCAAAATGCTCTGACTAGCGAGCCTCTTATAAAAAATCCCTGACGCCTGCAAGAAGCGTCCATGTGACTACCGTGACGCCGAACCTTCAGCAGCCAGGATGGATGACGCGGATAGGCGAAGATAAGGCGTACACGATTCACTTTTTGGAAGGGCAATTTTCCTGTCAAATCGGGGCACTTTGGAGGGGAAATTTGCGAGTTTTTCGGGCATAATTGAGTGGTTTTGGCCTTGAAACGCGAGAAAACCGGTGGTTTTCAGTTACTAGATAATTAACTGCAATAAAATGCAAG
>CAYVGW010000142.1:0-10553 GCA_964450895.1 uncultured Occallatibacter sp.
CCTGGTTGCAAAGCGCCAAGATTCAGAGGTTCTCAAATCTGACATTGAAGATGGATGAAGGCTTCTCAACTGCTGTTTATAGGATGAAACCGGTTCAGATGCTGCTGAATTTCCTGGCTCATGGTTCTATTGTGCGCTTGGGGGCACAAATTGACTGCAAGACTTGGCAGAAAATTTTGCAAGATGCTCCAAAACAAAATAATTCTTTTCAGCCAGCCGCAAACCGGCATACACTGACGGAGAAAGCCCTTTGCCTCCATGCCCGTAGCTCAATTGACCTTGGAAATCCGCATCGAGCACGCCCAGTCGCTCAAGGACCGGCGGCAGGTGGTGCGCTCGCTGAAGGATCAGCTCAAGCAGGGCTTCAATGTCTCGGTGGCCGAGATGGATGAGGCGGTGAGCTGGCAGTCGGCGACGATTGGCGTAGTGGCCATCTCCCGCTCCCGCGATTATCTGCATGGGCTGATCGAAGAGGTGGAGCGCGCCGCCCGGCGGATGGTCAATGAACTGGGCGCGGAGCTGGCGGACGCCTTTTGGGATTACGTTGAAAGCTAGGGACTAGGGACCAAGGGACCAAGGGAATAGCAGCCTCGATGCACCTCACCTTTGTGGACCGCGCCGCCGCAATCGAGTATTGTGTCATTGATGACGCTGCGCTCGGCCATGGGTTCGCCGTCAGGCGGGAGAATCAATGGCAGGCATTGTTGAAATCGACGCATTCAAAGGCCTCTCGGAAAAAGGACGCCGCTTGCTGGCAGCAGGCGCCGCAACCCGCCGCTTTGCTGCCGGGAAGACAATTATCCAGAAGGGACAGGGCGTCTCCGGAGCCTATTTTGTGCTGGATGGGCGGTTGCGGGTCTACACCCTGATGCCCGGCGGCAAGCAGGCAACACTCTATCCGATCCGGCCGGGGGAGACCTGCGTCCTGGCCTTGAACAGCCTCTTCAACGACCTGCTTTACCCGGCCTGGGTACAGACCGAATTGCCCACCACCGTCTCGGTAGTGCCGGGGCGCCTCTATCGCTCGCTCTTTGAAAGCGAAGCGCAGGTGCGGGATTTGACCGTGCGCACACTCTCCACACTGGTCTTCCGGCTGATGGAGGAACTCAACCAGGTGCATTCCCTCACCCTCGAACAACGGCTCGCTGGTTTTCTTCTGCTTCGCGCCTCAGGCGGCGGAACCGTGCGGCTCACGCAACAGGAAATTGCCGGACATATCGGTACAACCCGCGAGGTGGTGGCGCGTCTGATGGGCCGCATGACGGCTCAAGGCTGGCTCTCGACCGGGCGCGGCGTGGTTACCCTGCTGCAACCCACTGAACTGGCAAGGCTGGCGCGCGACTGACCAGAGGCCTTACGGCGGCAGGGCGTGAAAATCTTTCCGTTAAGTAACTTCAGCTACAGACCTGAGCCGGCGCGCGCCCTAATCTCCATTTTGGGTTACAAACCCCAAAGGAGATGTCGCAGATGGAAAAGATGCAGTTGTTCGTGGATACGCACGACAAGACCAAAGGAAGCTTTCCCGAAGGCTTGACGGCAGAGCAGTTCAAGGGATTTTTCGCCAAGTACGAAGCCGCCTGCATGGCCGAAGGCGTGGTTCTGCTGAAGGTGAATGTTGGATTGGAAGACGGGCGCGCCTTCTGCATGAACCTGGCTCCAAATGCCGAGGCCGTGCGGCGCGCGCATGAGCGCGTCGGGCTGCCGTACGATTCCATCACCGCGGTGCAAACCGTTACGCCGACGGCGCTGCTCTGATCCTCTGACAAGCGGGTGGCACAGATCTGAACGTTCCAGAATTTGAGGGGCAATTGAGATGTGGGCCACCCGTTGTTTTGTCTCACGCGCCGGCCGGCATGGGGCGCTCGTGAATGATCTCCCATAAGACGCCAAAGCGGTCGCGAAGCATGGCGAAGCGATGGGCAAAGAATGTCTCGGCCAGGGGCATGGAGACCTCGCCGCCCGCGGAGAGCGCTGCGAAGATGCGCTCTGCTTCTTCGGTGCTGTCAACGGCAAGCGCCAGATAGGCGGAGCGCATGGGCTGGAAGCTATCCGGCGGAGCGTCGCAGGCCATGAGTGTGGCGCCGCCGATTTGGATGCTGGCGTGGAGGATGGCTTTCTCGCATCCCGGCGGGATGTGTTTCGGTTCGGGCATCTGCTCGTAGGTCATGGAAAAGGTGATTTTAGCGCCCAGATTTTCTTCATAGAAGCGGAGCGCTTGGGCGCAGTTGCCGCCAAAGTTCAGATGCGTGGTGAGTTTCATGGGTCTGTCTTCCTTTCGTGGAATGGGAACCAATGTTCAGAGCGTGTGTACAGGAAAAACCTGCAGAACGGGCGCGGACGAGGACGTCCGCGCTACAGCCGGTCTGGAGACCGGCGCTACAATCGGGCCATGCGGTGGTGGTAACAGAACGGCGGGGAAGCCGCGGAGAAACACTATCCAATAGATGCAGGAGTGGCGAGCTGGGATTCAGAGGCTTTTTTGCGGGCGGCCAACTCGGTTAGCTCCGCGCGCACCCTCTCGATCACGGCGTGCCAATCGCCCTGGCGGGGCTGGCGGAGGAGGCGGGCGGTGGGATACCAGGGGCAATCCTCGCGCTCCAGCAGCCAGCGCCAGTCCGGCACCTTGTTCAGCATGACCCAGAGGGGACGGCCCAAGGCGCCGGCCAGATGGGCAATCGAGGTGTCGATGGAGAGGATCAGGTCCATCTGCATCATCTGCGCAGCGGTGTCGGCCATGTCCTTGGTGAATGGCTCCAAGTCAACGGCGCGCGTTTTGCGGGCGACCAGCTCGGCCTCTGGCGGGCCCATCTGCAAAGAGTAGAAATGGACACCCTCCAGATCGAAGAGCGAGGCCAGCAGATCGAGAGGCACGCTGCGGGAGCGATTCTTGGGATGGGCGGGATTTCCGGTCCAGGCGATGCCCACGCGGAGGCCCTCCGAGGGCCACTGCAGCGCCGCCGCCGTTTGCAGCGCATCGGGGGGAGCAAAGAGGTAGGGCACGCGGGCGGGGATGGTTTCGACGGTGGTTCCAAAGGCCAGCGGCAGGCTCATCAGCGGGCAGCGGCAGGCGAAGGGCGGCAGCGGCTCGCCGTTACCAGCCAGCGCGGTGATTCCGGGAGTCTGCTTGGCCAGCCGGTGCAGATTGGGCGGCAGATCGAGAATCACTTTGCCCCCAACCGCCGCCACCATCGGCGCATAACGCAAGAATTGAAGCGAATCGCCCAAACCTTGCTCGGCGTAGAGCAGGATGGCGGCGCCATTGAGCGGCGCGCCCAGCCACAAAGGCTCATTGAAGAGGCGGGGCGTGTAGACCTTCCAGCGCACCTCATAGTTGCGCCAGCCGTTGGCGTAGTCGCCCAGCAGCAGTTGCAGCAGGCATTGATTCATCAGTGCGTCGCCGAAGTCGGGCTTGAGGGCCAGCGTGCGCTCGCACCAGTGGACCGACTCGGCCAGATTGCCCAGGTCGAAGTGCGCATTGCAGAGGCAGTTACAGGCTTTGGAATGCTCCGGATTGAGCGCCAGCGTCCGCATGTAAAACTCGACTGCCTCGGCGACCTTGCCCTGCGCATGAAGGGCGTCGCCCAGGTTGCAATGGAGATCGGCGTTATCCGGCGCAAGGCGCAGGGCTTTCTCAAAGTTGTCCGCCGCCTCTTCGAGCTTTCCCTGCTTGCGGCAGACGCCGCCCAGGTTGCACAAGGCCTCGGTATAGTTGGGCTTGAGGGCCAGCGCCCGCCGGTACAACACGCCGGCCTCCTCCAGCTTTTCCTGACTCAGCCGCGCGTTGCCCAGGTTGTACAAAGCATCCACCAGATCGGGCTTCAACTCCAGCGAGCGCTCCAGGCTGGCCATGGATTCATCGTTGCGGTTCAGCGCGCGCAGCACGTTGGAGAGGTTGAAATGATAGAAGGGCTGGAGCGGATTGACGGCCAGCGCGCGGCGGATCATGCGCTCGGCCACCTCGTTGCGCCCGGTTTTGTAACTGGCCATTCCCAGGATGTACAGAGTATCGGCATGATGCACGTCGAGGGCGAGAATCTGCAGGCAGAGCCGCTCGACCTCGGCCATGTGATTGGCCTCATATTCGCGCAGGACCAGCGCCATCAAAAGCTGAATTTTTTCCGCTTTTTCATCGCGATGCGGTCGGACGGGCTGCTTGGCAAAGGCGCGGGATGGATATTTCATGGGCGGGAGAGTGCCTTTCGCGGGAGATCGCATTCCGCGCGGACAAAGCCGCGCACCGTTCCTCCAGTGGCGCGCGCCACTTTGGGAAGCTGGAATCTCTCTTCGTTGGCCAGCAATTGCAAAGCCCAGCCGGAAAGGCAAAGGTTAAAAAGGACTGATTTGGGCTGTCAGTGGACAGTGGGCAGTGGTCAGTGATCAGTGGTCAGATATACGTTTATTGGGGTTCGTGGTCTTCCATCCTTCCCGCAAAGAGCGCGGGAAGGATGGGGCGCGGAACGACCTTAATGTGATCTGTGAAAATTCTCTAGTGATGGCCGCCGCCGCTGGAACCCGCGCTGGAGCCAGCGCTGGAACTGGAACTGCTGGAGCTGCTGGCGCCACCGCTGCTATGCGAGCCTCCACTGCTGGAGCTGCTGCTGCTGCCTCCGCTGCTATGAGAACCGCCGCCGGCGCTGGAGCTTCCTCCGCCATGGTTCCCGCCGCCACTGCTGCCGCCACGGGAACCTCCTCCGTTTCCACCGGTCCGACTGCCCCCAGCGTTGAAACCACCGTTGAAGCCGTGCGAACCTCCCCCGATGTTGGAAGCGCCGCTGCGGGAACCGCTGCCTCCACCAAAATTGCCGGCCCGCTCCTGGAGAGTGCCGCCACGATTATCGAAGGGCACGGACTGCGTCACGGGGCGGTTTCCCTGCATTGTACGCCGGACCAACATAAAGCTTTGCGTCTTGTGGTCGAAGCTCAGCGGGATGCCTACTGGTTTGAGCGCTGCGCCTGGGTTGCCGGCGTTCTTCGCAAGGAAGGCGTCTTTCAGCATATGAGCTTCCATGTGCGGCTCCTCGGCGCGGGCGAGGGTGGGATAGATTGCCTTGTTGAACTCCTTGGGGGGCGCATTGAGGAGCTTGATGGGGCCGGCTGGATCCAGTTTCAACCGTTCAAAGCGCAGGCCGTTTTTATGGTTGAGCGCCAGCACCTCTTCCTTTCGGTTGAGCGGGGGCCGGCCTTTTGCGTCCCAGGGGTGGATGGGGATCAGAGCCACGTGGCGCCCGTTTTTGATCCAGCGGCCTGGACCGAGATGATGGCGCTTGTGGCCGGCGACCCAGACGTAGTGATTGCGCATATGAACCCAGCCTCCGGCGTGGCAGACGGCCCAACCGTAGAGGTTCCAGGGGGCGTCCATTGGATAAGAGGAATCGGCGTTATCCGGATTCTCTCCCCAATACGGCCAGTAGCCAAAGGCACGCAGGGGGAAGCAGGGGAAGAACTCGACCTCATCCCTGCTCATCAGCGCCGGGGCGGCGCTGCCCGCGGTGGAGCGCGGCTTTTTCGAGGCGGCTTGGCCGTCAGAGGCAGGAGCCGCAAACTGCGGGTTGTTTTCCGGCGGGCGGGCGGCGGCAAACGGCTCCCAGCAGGTGCCGTAGGGCTGGCAATCAAAGAACCTGCCCTGCCCCTTCATTTCGGCGAGGCCGGGAATCGGTTCATTCAGCCCGGAGGCCTGCATCACATCCGCCATGGCGGCTGAGCGCTGCGTAACGCGCCCCTGCACCCACTTATCCCATTCGGCAAAGGAGCCGGGATCGTTGTTTCCCAGCCAGACAGCCCGGCTGCCTTCATAATGAGTCATGGTCTGACCTTTGGCCATCTCCTGGTGCGCCACTCCGGGCAGATGGACATCCGCGTCTTTTTGCACCGCCAGCGTATAGCCGTCGGCGAAACTACTGACGCGGAGAAAGGTCTTTTCGGGATATTTCGCGCTGACTTTGCCGGTGGGGGTTTTCAAGATGAAAACTTCGCCGTTCACATAGGGTTGAACGTTGAGGGTGACCGTTCCGGAGAGCAGCGCCAGTTCGGTGTAGGGAATGCCGCTGGTGGTGTGCAAATCGTTGAAGAGAAGGACCGAGTTTTCGCCGAGATAGAGCGTGGAGGCGTCTTCCAGTTCGATCTCCGCGCGCCCCGCGCCGGTGACCAGGCTGTAGCCGGTCTCCAGCGGCAGATTGGCTACAGCCTTTTCCCAGGTTGCGCCGGTAGCCTTTTCGTTCTCTGGGCCGCGCGCGACGCGCACATCGCCTTCCATGTAGCTGATGCGCACAATCTGCGCATAGGTGGCATCGGAGTAGTGCTGGCTGAGGATGAATTGCGCTTGCTTTTTGAGCTTTTCACTGGCGTCGCTGCCAAGAATCTCTTGCAGTCCGGCCAGGGCGCGCGGTTTGTCGGTCTTCATCAATTCATTGAGCGCCAGCAGCTTCAGGCTCTCGTCCGGCGCGGCCTTGGGCTGGGCGGGCTGTCCGTTCTTGGCGCGCATCTCAATCTCCAGCGCTCCGCATTCGTGGATCCAACTGCTGGAGGGAAAGCCGCCGCGCAACTGGGCGCAGGTCTCCAGCGCCTGCCCGGATTGCCCCAGTTTGTTTTGGGCGTAGGCCTTCCAGTAGAGCGCGCCGTCGGCGTGTACGCTCTTCTGCTGCGCGACCTGGGTGAAGAGGTTCACGGCGTCGGCCCAACGGCTCTCATTGATAGCCCGTGCGCCATCGGCGAAGGCCGCGCTGTCGGGGGCGCTGGCGGCCAGGAAGGCGTCCTCCATCCCAGAGGGTGGCAGGCTGCCCACGAAGCTCTGGCCCTGCGAGAATTGGGCAAGACCCGCGGCGGGCGCGGCAAGAAGCAAGGCGAATAAAGCAGAAGAGACAAAGGGAGCGGTTTTCATATCGTGCCTCCATGCGGCCGTGGGTTGGCGACCGGTTTTTGGTCCATAGCTCTGGAGCGCAGTACGCGCACTTCAAAGAGCAGGCTGTCGGAGTTCAACTGGTTTTGCAGGCGGGTGATGGCCGCGGCGTTCAATCCGCCGGGCTGATTGGCCAATTCGTCGAAGAGCTGATCCAGGCGGTCGAGCGCCTCGGCCAGCGCCGGATCGTCCTGCTTCTTGGCTTCCTTGCGGTAGAGTCGATTGGCCGCAAGCAGGTTGCGAGCCTCATCCCGCATTGGAGAAATCAACTCCGCGCTATCGGCGTCGGCGTGCTTCAACTCGACCAGCAGGCGCTCGGAGCGGTCCAGATGATCGCTGAGAACCACGACGACGACGCGCTCCGGCGGACGGGCCGCGGGCCGGCTCGGGGGGGGAGTTTGCGCGACTGTGATGCGCGGCTGATGATGCTCCCATTGGCGGCCGGCGTAGAAGGTGCAGGCCAGCAGCAGCGCGAAGGCGGTGGCGTAACTCAGGCCTTGTAAGAGGCTCATGCGCAGCCATCGATGCGGGCGCGCTTCCAATCGGGGCAGGGAAGTGGAGATCGCGGCCCAGACGCGCTCGCCATAAGCGGCGTCGCGGGCCGGAGGCGCGGGGAAGGCTATCGCCGCCAGATCGCTTCGCAGCGCAGCGAAGGCCTGGGCGCAGGCCGCGCAGCGCGCCAGGTGCTTCTCGATGCCCGCATCCGCTTGATAGTCCCCCTGCGACGTTTGCCGGGCCGCCGGAGATGAAATTGTAGCGGCGACCTCCTGGCCGGCTGTAGCGTGGACCTCCTGGTCCACGCTTGTTTCCTTGTCGTTCCCTACCGGCATTACCGACCCACGGGGCCCCACACTGGTGTGGGCGAGGACGCCCACACGACAGCTGGTCTGGAGACCGGCGCTACAGGTTGTTTCCTTGTAGTAGTGCTCGATCAATTCTTCTTCACTCAAGTGCTTCATCGCTTCATCCTCAACGGAGCCAGCCGGCTCCTCATCTTTTGCACGGCGCGGAAGACCGTTTGTTTGGCCGCATTGGGCGCAATGCCCAGCGCCGCGGCAATCTCTTCGGTGGAGCAATCCTCCAGGTGGCGCAGCACGAAGGCGGCTTGCTCCATGGGCGTCAGGCTGCTGAGAGCCTGCTGCCGCAGGGCGGCGACCTCGCCGTCGAGCAGCAGGCGCTCTGGACTGGCGGCGCTATCGGCCACCTGCACTTCGTTCTGCTCCGGATCGCTGGCCTCGGCGACGCGGCTGCCTGCCGCCCGATGGTTGCCGATCCGGTCCGGCGCGCAGCGGACGGCGATGCGATAGATCCAGGTGGCGAAGTTCGCGCGCGATTCAAAGCTCTCCAGCTTCTGATAGCCGCGCAGGAAGGCCTCTTGCACCACGTCGTCCGCGTCGGCCTCATTGCCGGTGATGCGGAAGGCGACCCGGAAGAGGCTTGCGCCATGGAGCTTGACCAGCGCTCCATAGGCCTCTTTGTCGCCCGCCAGAATGGCCCGGACCGCGGCGTGATCGTTCTTGCCCATGCGAACCATTAGACAGGATTTTTGCGGGGGCGGTTAGGAAAGATTGTTTGGGAGGTCTTTTTGAATCGGGATTTTTTCGGATTGACTTGCAGCGGGCGGAAGCGAGGCAGGGGCGGCGGGTTTCGATTGAGCTGCATGAAAGCAGCGGAAGCTATCTTGCGCCTTGCCCAGGAGTTTCTTTGATCCCCAGGTCCGAAGATCCGGACCTGGGGCACCCGGCTTTGTGGTTGGAGCGCAGGCTTATTGGGCGACGGATTTGACGCGGTCGCCGGACTGGAAGCCGGAGCCGGAGACGGGTGAGCAAACCGCCGAGGCGTCATCCACATCGGTGGCTTTGATAATGCCGATGGACGCGGTCAGGCGGCGGATGACGTTGCCGGTTTCGGGGTCTTTGATCTCCTTGGTGACGCGGACCACTTCCAACTGATCGCCCACGTTGACGCCGGCCTTTTTGCCGACGTTGAGGATGATCTGGCCGCCATCGACGGCGGCGACCAGACCCTCGACGGTGATGGTGTGTACCGAGACTCTGGAGGCATTGGAGACGATGTCGGCGGTCAGCTTGTCAACGGCCATCTTGGTGGCTTCGCCGATGATGGTCGCCTGAAAATCGCTTGCCCCAAAGTTCACGTTGCCGTTGCCGCTGTTCCAACCGTGGCCTCCGCCGCCCAGCAGCGAGGTCGAGGAGCGGGAAGAGGTTCCCATGCCCTCGGCAACGCCCATGATCTCGCCGGTTTCGACGTTGACGATGCGGGCGGTGATGCCAACGTTGGCCTTGGAGTTGGAGTGGCCGATGCCGCCCAGGCCGTAGCCGCCCCAACTGCCGCCGCCGCCGCCCACGCCCACCTTCTTGGTCTCATTGCCGAACTGGGTGATGCTGCCCACAATGATGGCGTCCACGCCGAGCAGCTTGCCGAGTTTGGCGGCGCTGGCCGGGTCGGCGCGCTGGGAGTTGGAGAAGTTCTGCTCGGCCATGATCTTTTCCAGGGCCTGGCGTTCGATGATGGAGAAGGTGCCGTCCTTGACCAATCCGGTGATCAGCAGGTCGGTAATGCCCTTGCCCACATCGACATTGCTGCCGAACATGGTGCTGGTGTAGCTTTGCACGGTGCCATAGTCGAAGTCGAGCACGGCGATGCGGGGTCTGCGCGCAGGCGCGGCTTGCGCGGAGGCGGCCTGCTCGACGATTCCGGCGGAGAAGGCCAGAAGAAGCGCCAGTATCGGTAAAGCTCTCTTGAGAATCATGGAATTTTCCTTTGCGGATGTGATGGGGAACACAAACATAGTTCACCTGTGCAATCGCGAATGTCAAGTGAAATTCGCAGCGGGGATATTTTTTTCAAGTGTTGTCTTACTGGAAGCGGACTTTGGGAGGCGGCGGGTGTGCGTCGGGCAGTTTGCAATTTTCGGGCCGTTTCGATATGATTCTTAAATGTGCCTGGAGGAAATCTCTGGGCTGTCACAAGAACCACGGTTTCTGGGTCTGTTCGATGCTTGGCTAGGGAGCGCGCAACGCGTTTTCCGGGCAGGAGGCACCAGGCTCTCCGCAAAGCGGGGCTGGCAGAGGCGGTGGGAGACGAGGGAAGAATGGCCAGAAAAGATTCAAAGAACATAGTGAAGGCGCGCGCGGCTGTGGTCAAGCCCGCGTATGCCCTGCCTGAGGCGGTGAGCCTGCTGAAGCAGGTCAAGTACGCCAAATTCGATGAAACCGTTGATCTGACGATGCGCCTGGGCGTGGACACGCGCCATGCCGACCAGATGGTGCGCGGCACCGTGGTGCTGCCGCATGGGCTGGGCAAGACCAAGACGGTGGCGGTGATCTGCACCGGCGACCGGCAGAAGGAAGCGACGGCGGCGGGGGCGGATTTTGTGGGCGGCGAAGAGATGGTGGAGAAGATCCAGAAGGAAAGCTGGACCGACTTTGACGCTCTGATCGCCACGCCGGACATGATGAAGGTGGTCGGCCGTTTGGGCAAGATTCTCGGACCCAAGGGCTTGATGCCGAATCCCAAGACCGGAACGGTGACCATGGACGTGGCGGCGGCGGTCAAGGAGATCAAGGCCGGCAAGGTGGAGTATCGCGCCGACAAGACCAGCCTGGTGCATGTGCCGGTGGGCAAGCTGAGCTTTGAT
>CAYVGW010000143.1:0-10409 GCA_964450895.1 uncultured Occallatibacter sp.
GCGCCAGCGCGCTCAGCACAAAAGCAATCGCCAGCAGCTCCGGCACGCGGAAGAGGCGCATCTTGGCGTTGGTCACCTCGACGGCCGCTACTATCAGCGAAAGCACCAGCAGCTTGAAAAGAAACCAGCCCAAGCTGGCTAATAGCGCCAGCGGCGCCCAGCTTGCACTCAGGCCGAAGGGAAAGAAGACATTCACCAGCAGGGTCATCAGCACCAACTGCTTCATGAACGCCGCCCATTCGATCAGCGCCAGATACGGGCCGGAGTATTCCAGGATCATGGCCTCGTGAATCATCGTCAGTTCCAGGTGGGTGGCCGGATTGTCCACGGGAATCCGCCCGGTTTCGGCGATCAGAACGATGAACAGCGCGGCAAAGGCCAGCATCTGCGAGGGCGCGAGAAAGCGCCAGCTCTGCCCGATGCCGGCGTGGGCCACGATGCCGAGATTCGTCGATCCTGCCCCGATGGCCACCGAGAAGACGGCCAGCATCAGCGCCGGTTCGGCAATTGCCGAGATGGTCATCTCGCGACTGCTGCCCAGGCCGCCAAAGGAACTGCCTGTATCCAGCCCGCCCAGCGCCAGAAAAAACCGCCCCAGGGCCAGTAGATACACCACCGCCAGCACGCCGCCATACAAGCTCAGCGGCGCCTGCGCGGCGATGGTGGGAATCAGCAGGCTAGCCAGCAAAACGGTGGAGAAGAGCACAAAGGGAGTCGCGGCGAAGATCCAGGAGGCCGTGTTGGGAATCACCATTCCCTTGCTGAAGAGCTTGTTCAGATCGCGGTACGGCTGCAAGAGGCCCGGCCCGCGCCGCGTCTGCACGCGCGCCTTCAACAGGCGGTTCAAGCCCGTCACCAGCGGCGAAAGCAGCAGCACGAGAGCAACCTGAAAGACGGCCTGGAGGATTTGCTGGATCATTGGCGCACCCCAAAGATCAGCAGCAGAATCAGCGTGACGAAAATGTAGGCCAGATAAGCGTGGATGCTGCCGGTTTGAATCCCGCGCACCCGCTCGGAGAGCTTCAGAATGCTCTTCCGCAAGGGATCGTAGATGTGCGTCTCGAAGGTGGGCAGAATCTCCGACTCGAAGTGAATGGCCTTGGGATAGTAGCGCGAAACATCGAAATCCGCCTGAATCTCCCGCTTGGGACGAAAGAGCGCCGCGAAGATCATGCGCAACGGCTTGGAAAATGCGGTGGCCGTATATTCGTTGGCAGCCGTCAGCCCGGGCAGTCCGCAATCCCACGTGGGGCCGGTCACGTGCCGGGATTTGACTCCGGCGCTGCGCCGCAGCACCAGCCACAGCCCCAGCGGCACAAGGCCCAGCGCAATCAGCGACAGAGCGATCATCAGCGGCGAAACGCTGCCGCTCTGCACCGAACCCGCCGTCAGCAGAAGGCCGCTGCCGGAGACCAGTTGCCCGGTGATCTGCACGCCCAGGGCCTGCAGCGTAATCGGCGCGAAGAGCGGAATGAACCAGGTTGCTCCCACGCCCAGAACCACGCAAGCGATGGCCAGCCCAGCCATGCCCGCGGTCATCGAACGCGGCGCTTCGGTGGCCTGCTCCGCCTTCTCGCTGCGTGGCAAGGCCAGGAAGGTGATTCCGAAGGCCTTCACAAAGCAGGCCGCCGCCAGCGCCGCGGTCAGCGCCAGCAGTGCGCCGGCTATCGGAAAGGCCACGCGGATCAAGGTCGAAGTGGCGCCAAAACCGGCCAACAGCCCCTGATAGGTGAACCACTCGCTGACAAAACCATTCAGCGGAGGAAGCCCGGAGATGGCCACGGCCCCAATCAGAAAATAGAGAGCCGTCCACGGCATACGCCGGATCAAGCCGCCCATCTCCTCCATATTGCGCGTCTTTGCGCCCTGCAGCACGCTGCCCGCGCCCAAAAAGAGCAGGCACTTGAAGACGCCATGATTGAGCGTGTGAAACAGCCCGGCCACCAGCGCCAGCGCGGCCAGTTGCGGATGGCCGAAGGAGCGGAAGAGCAGCGCCGAACCAAAGCCCATCAGGATGATCCCGATATTTTCAATGCTGTGATAGGCCAGCAGGCGCTTCAGGTCATGCTCCATCAGCGCATACAAAACGCCCAGCAGCGCCGCCACCACGCCCGCCACCAGCACCAGCATCCCCGCCCAAACCGGCGCATCGCCATAAAAATCGAAGAAGACGCGAGCCATGCCGTAGATGCCCGTCTTGATGACGATGCCGGACATCAGCGCGGAGACATTGCTGGGCGCGACCGGATGCGCCGCCGGCAGCCAGATATGCAGCGGAATAATGCCCGCCTTCACGCCAAAACCCAAAAAAAGCAGCAGAAAGGCCGCCGCGCCCAGCGCCGGATTCAGCCGCCCGCCCGCGCCGTGCAAGGCCTGGAACTCCATGCTTCCGGCGGCTGTCGCCAGCAGCAGGAAACCCAGGTACAGCATCCCCGTGCCGCCGCGCGACATCAGCATATAGAGCATTCCGCCCTCGCGCGCCTCCTCGGATTCGTGGTCGGTAATGACCAGAAAATACGAGGTGGCCACCATCACTTCCCAGGACACCAGAAAGAAGATGACATTCGAGGATGTGAAAACCAGCGTCAGCGCCGCCAGCATGAGATTGAAAAAGCAGCAAAACAGCCCCGGGCGGCGCGCCGCCACACCATGCCGCAAATAGCCGATAGAATAAACAGCCACGCACACGGCCAGCAGCGAGAGGGCAAGAAGGAAGAAAGCGGAGAGCGGGTCCAGGCGGACACTGTATTGCAGAAACGGCAGCCCCGAGGGCAAAGATCCGCTGAATTCCGCGCCAAAGATCAGCGCGCCCGCCGATGCGCAAAGCTCCAACCCCGCGGCGGCCACGCTCGCCATGCACAGCGAAGTCGTGATCCAGGTCGCGGCCGTTTTGCGAAGATGAGCGGCCAGCCCTGCCAAAGCTGCAACAAAATAGACCAGCAGACCAGCCGAATACAATTCACGAATCGGAGTCATTGTTTTTTGCGTGCGGAACCGAGCTAACCGTGAACTGTTTCAGCAGCATACGCCCTTCAACCGCGCCGCTGAATGCGCTTAACTCTTCTTCAGTATATGCGATTCGTCCGTGGAGCGTTTGGGCGTCACATCCGTAGTCAAGGGAATTGCATTTGGATTTGAAATCGTGAGACGAAACGGTTTTGAAAGGGCACGGCTTCAGCCGTGCCGATTGCGAGGGCATAAAAGTTCCGGCTTTAGCCGCCGAGGGATGGTTTTCACCTTCAAAACCATCCCTCAGGGGCTAAAGCCCAGGGTTTTTCCCTTCCTTTACGGCACGGCTTAAGCCGTGCCCTTTCAAAACGACTGCTTCTAATCCAAATGCAATTGCCCTGCATCCGTAGTAGAAATTTGGTGGCGATCAAATACCTTGGCTCTGGAAATTGGAATGTGGAGTACACTGTGGAGTGGAGTCCACAGTATGCAGACAGTCCAGATTGTTCTCGACACGAACCTCCTTCGCTCCGCCGACCTGGCCGCGCGGCGAACCAAGCAGAACCGTTCCGCGCTGGTGCGCGATGCGTTGCGGGAACATCTCCAGAGATTAGAGGTACTTGCCTGTAAAGAACGCGATCGCGAGGGCTATGCGCGGCAACCGCAGAGTGAATCACACCTATGGGAGGCGGAGGCGGTGTGGGGTTGACGCGCCCACCCAGCCTACGGGACTCCGGCGGCATGATGGCTGATCCTTCCCCACCGTTGAAACGGTGGGCTAATCACCACTGCGCCTACGGCGCGGGCGATTGGCTACCCCTTGGCAAGCTGGCGGATAGAAGCCAAGATCGCCCGTTTCATCCACCGCGGGCCGGCGAAAACCAGTGGACGATTGAACCAAAGCGGCTGATTTGGGTTCGTGGTTCCCACCCGTCCGCAAAGAGCGCGGACGGATGGGGCACCCGGCCGTTAGCTCCGATTCTTTTTTCTCCTGACTGAAATAATGAATTGAATAAGAAATACAATGAGCGTACCTGGCAGTGAAACCTCGAATGGAAGCTGGAAAACTTTAAGCAAAAATGTCGCAATCAAAACCATCACTCCCAGCGTTATCGCGGAAGAGACAAAAATGGATTTGGATGAGCTTGGACATGAAACAACTTCTTCGGCATCAACTGTTTGAGGTTGAGAAGTGAGATTTCGCAAGCGAATTTCATTCGCGAGTACACCTCGCGCTTCTTCGACCAAAGAATCGCTATCTGATGCAAGTATCAAAAGTTCTTCATCGGTCTTCGCTCGATAGACTTCAGCCAAGGAATCCAACTTGAGCGGCATGGTTCATTATACCCAGATTGCCCGGTCATCTGTCACCATGAACCAATAGAGTCCGTTGATCTCGATTGCAACTGCGGGTGCCTACGATTTCGGAGTCGATTCCAAACCGAGATGAGGATTCCAGGTCCCTAGCTTTTGTGAACCCGGGGGAACTCAGCACCCGGCCCTCAACTTTAATCAATCAGCGAAGAAAGCATTTCTTCAGCGATCCATTCGACACGAAAAGAACCACGGTCTCCTACGAATTGAGCGTTACCGTTATCAGCAGCCTCAATTGTCCAATAGCCATGCCTTTTTCCGCTACGCCATGATAATTTACCAGATGTTTCTTCATACGAGGCATCGAGTCTTCCGATCTTTCCGCTTATTTCGGCTACCACGGCCAGTTCAGTGATGATGGTGTTCTGAACTGTAAGCTTTCTATTTCGACTTCTACCCTTTAGATTAAAGTCGTTACAGTTTTTCTTTACGGTTTCCTTAACCTCATCCCAGCGAGTCATTCCATATAGCTCGCGAGCCTGTTGATTTTCGCGGAGAAGCTCGTCTTTAACTTGCCTTTCATTGTACTGATCGTCAAGCTTCTTGTTTGCCTTGTCGGCCCAATTTCCCATGATAAAACCTCCTACTCTGCGTGCAGAATATTTGTGATTAGTTTTTGACGGGTTGCCCATATTTCAAGATAAAATCTGGAACAACCATTCCTATTGGAACAAAAAATGTAAAAACACCTTATTTTCAAACAGATGAAGCCACAATACAGATGAATACTACAACAGCGAGATAACCGATACAGAATAAAACAACACCGGCCAATGTTAAATGCCGTTGAATACGCCGCATGATGATTCCACGATGCGTTCTCTTTCCTGCATCCTTCTTAATCGGTGATCTTGCAATCTCTTTCTTTCTATCTTCTTCAGTAAATCCTTTTTGTTTCATGTAAATATCTGCGATTGCCAAAATCGTATCCTCATTCTTTGATTCGCTATCATGCTCCAGTAGAGCTATCTCGAAATAATTATGAATGGTGCAACAAACAAGGGATAGCCAGAGGCAACTTGAAGCAAAAATAACGTAAACTACAAAATTAGTCGGGAGCAAGGGTTGGAGCGTAGTGCTATTTACTACTGCCACAACACCGGACGCCAATACAGCTATTGATCCGGCGCACAACACTGCCATTTTACTGTTAAAATCAATCCGGGCGACATCCCTCTTGCCCGCACTCTCTACGTAAGCATTCGCTTTTGGTGAGAGCTGGCGTTCCTCATCTTCACTTATCTCCATATTTAATAATTCGTGCAATTTGGTCATCAGTGATTCCTCATAACTTTAATCTCCATCTGATCCCACCGTTGCCACTTCCTGGTGACAGCGGTGGGATCAAATAACTCCGCCTACTTCTTGTCGTCCACGTCCACATACTCGGCGTCGATAACGCCGTCGTTCTTTTTGGCTTCGGCGGCGGGTTCGGAGGCGCCGGGGACTGCGCCTGGAGCGGCGGCGGCTTGCGCGGCGGTCGCCTTGTAGACGATCTCGGCTAGCTTGTGGCTGGCATGGGTGAGCTTCTCGTGCTGCGCCTTCAAGTCCTTCGAGCTGGGCGTGCCTTCGAGGAGCTTCTTGGATTCGGCCAGAATCTTCTCGACCTCTTCCTTGACCGGAGCGGCTTCCGCGCCGCCGAGTTTGTCGCCGGAGTCCTTGAGCATCTTGTCGATGTTATAGACCATGCCGTCGAGGGAGTTGCGGGCGTCAATCTCCTCGCGCTTCTCCTTGTCCTCACTGGCGTGGGCCTCGGCTTCCTTGGCCATCTTCTCGACTTCGTCCTTGCTGAGGCCGGAGCTGGAGGTGATGGTGATGCGCGTGTCCTTGCCGGTGGCGTTGTCCTTGGCGGTCACGTTGAGGATGCCGTTGGCGTCGATGTCAAAGGTGACCTCGATCTGCGGGACGCCGCGCGGGGCAGGCATGATGCCGCCCAGCTTGAACTTGCCCAGGGTGCGGTTTTGCGCGGCGAGAGGCCGTTCACCTTGTAAGACATGAACCTCGACCTCGGTCTGAGAGTCCGCCGCCGTGGAGAAGGTTTCGGTCTTCTTGGTGGGGATGGTGGTGTTGCGCTGGATCATCGGCGTGGCTACGCCGCCCAGCGTTTCGATGGCCAGGGTCAGCGGGGTTACGTCGAGGAGGAGCAGATCCTTGACCTCGCCGGCCAGCACGCCGGCCTGCACGGCAGCGCCGATGGCGACGACTTCGTCCGGGTTGACGCCGCGATGCGGCTCGCGCCCGAAGAGCTCCTTGACCATCTCCTGAATCTTGGGCATGCGGGTCTGGCCGCCGACCAGCACGACCTCGTCGATCTGGCTGACGGTGACGCCGGCGTCGGCGATGGCCTTCTTGCACGGCTCGAGCGAGCGGTAGAGCAGGTCTTGGACGAGCTGTTCGAGCTTGGCGCGGGTGAGCTTGCGGACCAAGTGCTTGGGCCCAGAGGCGTCGGCGGTGATGAAGGGCAGGTTGATCTCGGTTTCGACGGTGGTGGAAAGCTCGATCTTGGCCTTTTCGGCGGCGTCCTTGAGGCGCTGGAGGGCCATTTCGTTGCCCTTGGAGGTGAGGTCGAGGCCGTTCTCTTCCTTGAATTGGGCGATGAGCCAATCGACGATGCGCTGGTCGAGGTTGTCGCCGCCCAGGTGGGTGTCGCCGTTGGTGGACTTGACCTCGATGACGCCTTCGCCGACTTCGAGGATGGAGATGTCGAAGGTGCCGCCGCCGAAGTCGTAGACGGCGATGGTTTCATCCTTTTTCTTGTCAAGGCCATAGGCGAGCGCGGCGGCGGTCGGCTCGTTGACGATGCGCTTCACGTCCAGGCCGGCGATCTTGCCGGCGTCCTTGGTGGCCTGGCGCTGGGCATCGTTGAAGTAAGCAGGGACGGTGATGACCGCCTCGGTGACCGGCTCGCCCAGGTAGGCTTCGGCGGACTTCTTGAGCTTTTGCAGGATCATCGCCGAGACTTCCGGCGGGGTGTACTCCTTGCCCTGCGCCAGCACGCCGACGTGGTCGCCCTGCTGGACGACCTTGAAGGGGACCATCTTCATCTCGTCGCTGACTTCATCGTAGCGGCGCCCCATAAAGCGCTTGATGGAGAAGACAGTATTTTCGGGGTTGGTGATGGCCTGACGCTTGGCGACCTGGCCGACCAGGCGCTCACCGCTCTTGGAGAAGCCTACGATGGAGGGCGTAGTGCGTGCGCCCTCTTCATTTGCAATGACTTTGGGCTCGCCGCCTTCGAGGACGGCGACGCACGAGTTGGTGGTGCCCAGATCGATGCCGATAATCTTTGCCATGGAGGAACCTGCCTTGTATAGAATTTCCGACTCTGCAAGAATTGCACATTGAGTGACTTGTTGTCAACTTTATCTGATTGAATTCCAATAAGGAACTCGCTTCCCTCCCCTATCCAACTTGGGACTCTTGCAATTCATATCGGACTATATTAGTCTTATTTCTAAATATGCGACTATTTCTGTCGTATTTCACGGAGGTTCTGTTGATCTTCCCCGCACACACACATCTCTTCCAGCGTTGCTGCCAGTCGGCGGTTCTGCTGGCGCTGCTGATTCCAGCCCTTGGCCGAGCGCAGGATAAGCCTTACTTTGTTACCTATTCGCACGATCTGGAGGAGCCGGGGAACCTGGAAATCGAGACCAAGACGGCACTGGCCCAGCCGGAGAGCGGCAATCGATATGGCGCCACGGCGATGGAGTTGGAGTACGGCACGCGCGCCTGGTGGACCACCGAGCTTTACCTGGACGGTCAGGCAACGGGCAGCGATTCAACTGTCTTCACCGGCTGGCGGCTGGAGAATCGCCTTCGTCCGCTGATGCGCGATCACGTCCTCAATCCTGTCTTCTACGTGGAGTACGAGAACACCTCCGGCGCGGACAAAACGATTCTGGAGTTTGTCGGCCACGATGGACAGGCTGATCTGGCGCCGCCCAATGGCACACTGCGCCAAGAGCATCAGCACGAGGCGGAGTTGAAGCTGATTCTCTCCTCCAACCTCAAGGACTGGAACGTCAGCGAGAACTTCATCACAGAAAAGGACTTGAGCCATGCGCCTTGGGAGTTCGGCTACGCCATCGGTGCCACGCGCTTCCTGCGCGGTGCGGCCAGCGGCCGGGAGTGCATTTTTTGCGCCGAGAAGTTCATCGCTGGCGCGGAGGCCTACGGTGGATTGGGGGACACCTTTTCACTGACGCTGCGCGATACCTCGCACTATATTGCCCCGGTGATCGGCTGGCAACTGCCCAAGGGCATGCGCCTGAGCTTTTCGCCGGGCTTCGGCCTGACTGGGACCAGCCTCGCGCGAGTCTATCGCGCCGGGTTAGCCTTTGAATTTGAACAGGTTGGCCAGTGGTTTCACGTTTCACATGGAGGGGGACAATGATGCGGCGCAGTTTGGTAGTTCTTTGCATGACGTTGAGCGCGGCGGTTGCTCTGGGCGCCGCCACGGCGTCGCACTGGGAGGGAATTCCCGCCAAGGACCACACTCGCACGAATCCTCTAGCTGGGCAGGCGGAGGCCATCCACGCCGGGGCGGTGGTCTATCGCGATCACTGCCAGCAATGCCACAAGGCCCACGCCGAGGGCGATGGCCACAAGCATCCCTCGCTACGCAGCCAACAAATCCGCGAGGCCAGCGAGGGGGACATCGAGTGGTTCTTGCGCCAGGGCGATCTGCGCCGCGGAATGCCCTCGTGGTCCAGCCTGCCTGCGGCGCAACGCTGGCAATTGGTCGCTTATCTGAAGTCGATTCAATAACCAAGCATTCAGGTAGAAGCTGTCCTGCTTGGCAAAGCAATCATCCACTGCTTGAAGGCGGCAGCCGGGTCGGGCTGGCGGAAGAGCGCGCCGGCGACGGCGACGATCGAGGCTCCGGCAGCCAGCGCCTCGGCTGCCGTGGCCAGTGTAATACCGCCAATGGCGACGAGGACCGGAGCCGGACCCGCCTCGGCGCGCAGACGGCGGATGCCGTCCATGCCGATCAGCGGCGAGGATGTCTGCTTGGTACGTGTGGCAAAGACCGGGCCGATGGAAAGATAATTCGCCGGAGCTTCGAGGATGCCAGCAAGCAATCCCGTCGCGCCGCCGCCGAAGGTTCCGACGATGCGTTGCGGGCCAAGGAGGGAGCGCGCCTCGGCGGGAGTGAGGTCGCCCGCGTCCACGTGCGCACCATCAAAGCCAATCTGTTCAACCAGATCAGCTCGATCATCCAGAATCAGCTTGACCTTTCCGAGAGGCAACGCGGCGCGTAGAATCGCCGCATCCGCCAGCAGTTCAGCCTCCGCGCCGCTCTTGTTGCGGTATTCCAGCAGCGTGACGCCCGCCTCGGCCAGTTCGCCGCCCAGCCGGCGCAGGAACTCCGCGCGGCCCGTGGCAGGGAGGAAAGAAGCGTCGAGGATGGGGTAAATCTTGGGAAAGGAAAAGGTCATAGAGCAAGAGTAAAGCAGGGAACAGGGATCAGGGAACAGGCGCATAGCATATAAATCTGTAGAAGGCTAACACGCAGACAGAATGAATGCCGCATTCTGATCCCTGATCCCTGCTCCCTGATCCCTGCCTTTCTACATCCCGTCCGCCGACGGCCCATAGGTGCCTGGAATCGGCTTGTCGAGCAGCCGCAGATACACGCCCAACTGCGCGCGATGGTGAATCATGTGGCTGAGCACCATCTCGCGGAAGACCTGGCAGCGGGGTTGATCGACGTACACGTGCCCGCCGAAGATGAACTGCCAATGCTCGTCCCACTTGGGCAAAGAAACGGAAGTAATGGCCGCGCGGACTGCGGGCAGGCCGCCGTCAAACTTTTCCAACAGCGCCGCTTTGCTGGCCGGCGCATACGGATCCCACTTGTGGTCAGCCGGGAACTCGAGCTTGTCTTTGAGCAGAGTGTGCAGCGCCCAGTCTCCGGTCATATCGGTGAGATGCCCCGCTAACCGTCCCAGGGTCATCGATTTAGGGTGGGGTTTGTAGCTCAGATCGGCATCGGCGGGGATGGCCTCAAGCATCTTGCGCGTACGGGCAACCTCGCGGTCATATTCGGCAATCAGTTCTTTTTGAAAATCCATGAGCAACCT
>CAYVGW010000144.1:0-8374 GCA_964450895.1 uncultured Occallatibacter sp.
ATTATCAGCGTCTTGCGGCCCGACTAAAGTCGTGCCCTTGTTACAAAACCTGCCTAAATTGAGTTTTTCCGTAGCCTGTGAAGTCGTGCCCTTGTTACAAAACCTGCCTAAATTGAGTTTTCCGTAGCCTGTGAAGTCGTGCCGCCAGCCCCCAAAAATCTCCTGGGCTTTAGAGGCTGCAGAAAAAGGGATGAATTTGAGTGAAACCCTCGAAAAACATCCCGCAGGGGCTGAAGCCCATCCTTTATTATCAGCGTCTTGCGGCCCGACTAAAGTCGTGCCCTTGTTACAAAACCTGCCTAAATTGAGTTTTTCCGTAGCCTGTGGAGTCGTGCCCTGGTTACAAAACCTGCCTGAATTGAGTTTTTCCGTAGCCTGTGAAGTCGTGCCCTGATTACAAAACATTCCAAGATCGAGTTTTTTCGCAGCCTGTGAAGTCGTGCCCTTGTTACAAGACCTGCCTGAATTGAGTTTTTCCGCAGCCTCTTTAGCACTTGCGGGCATTTACTTTTCAAGGGGGAGGGTGGCCTCGATCCTTCGCTTTCGGGGCCTTGGGAGACGATGAACCTCGCCCAGCGTGTTCTAGTTCACTTCAATTTCAGGCTCTGAAGTTTCCCAGCCCCGAAAATCCTGACCTGAGGCGCCCTGTCATTCGACGGTGAGGCCTATGTGCAACCCCGCCGGTGTAGCCACGCCCCAGGCCATCGCCGGAGTGTTGTGGGCCAGGCCGAAGCGGCCATCAGGGCCGAGCAGGATGATGCCGCCATGGCCGCCAAGGCGGTTGTAGAGATAAGCGATGGCCTCTTGCGCGGCGGTCTCCGGGGCCGTGCCGGCGGCGACGCGATCGGTGGCCCACTTGCCCAGAACCAGCTTCATGATCGGCTCGCCCCAGCCGGTGAGGGAGACAGCGGCGGCGAGATTGTCGGCGTAGCAGCCGCAGCCGATCAGCGAGGAGTCGCCCACGCGGCCGGGCGTCTTGTTGAGCGTGCCGCCGGTGGAGGTGGCGGCGGCCAGATCGCCGCGCGCGTCGAGGGCGACCGCGCCGACGGTGTCGTGGGAGTCGAAGGCGGAACGGGGCTGTGGGTTCGTGGTTTCCCAGGTCTCAGAAGCGAGACCTGGGGCACCCGGAGAGTCGTGGTGAACGGGGAAGGCGGTCTCCGGGCTTTTGTCGTCGTGGAGGACAGGGTGGAGCGGGGAGTCGAGGCCGGAGAAGGTGTCGTCGCCCAGGCCGGCGGCCTCGCGGAGCTTGGCGTGGGCGAGCCGCTCGCGCTCGCGGTCGAGAACCAGTTCGGCGTTCTCGATGAGCGTCATGCCGTGGGCGGCTGCGAATTGCTCGGCGCCGGGTCCGACGAAGTAGACGTGGGGGCTGCGCTCCAGCACCAGCCGCGCGGCTTGGATCGGGTTGCGGAGGCGCTCCACGCAGGCTACGCCGCCGGCCCTCATGCGGCCGCCGTCCATCAGCAGGGCATCGAGTTGCACGCGGCCGTCGGAGGTGAGAAAGCTGCCGCGCCCGGCGTCGAAGGTGGGGTCGTCTTCGAGGACGGTGACCGCGGCTTCCACCGCGTCCAGCGCCGATCCGCCGCGTGAGAGGATGGCGTAGCCGGTTTCCAGCGCCGCGCGGACGCCATTCTGGTGCGCCGCAGCCGCATCGGCGGGAATGGCCCATGCGCCGCCGTGGACGAGAAGAGTGGGAGCGTGGATGGAAGGAGGCGTCACTCGATTATCGTAGTGCATTTTCGTGCTGAGCGTCCCTTGGTTGGGTAATTAGACCGCATGAATTTGTCATTCAAGCAGGACATGCGCGGACGAGGACGTCCGCACGACAGCCGGTCTGGAGACCGGCGCTACAATCCGGCGATCTCCTTGACTTCCAGCCGCTCGTCCGGTTTCAGGTAGCTCTTACGGCGAAACCAGTCTTCCATCGCCGGCTGGAGGCGCGCAAGCGGGACGCGCGTTCCGGCTTCCAGCAGGCCATCGGCCACGGGCAGGGTGTCGTCGAAGACCGGGTCGTTGGTGAAGTTGCGCATGGCGAAGTTGTCGATCCAGGCGATGGGGCAGGGCAGCGGGACGCCGTCCGTGGCGATGCGTTGAATGGAGAGCTTGCGCGCAAACATATCTTCAATGTAACGGATGAACCAGGAATGAAACAAAATTGCGATGGGGCTGGATTTGAGTGAATAGGGGAAGTTACAGCAAGGAGTGTGGGAATCAATTCAGCGGGTTAGCGTCCGCTTCGCGGACTTGGCAAGTTAGCGAGTTGGCGGCGGCTTTGACTTGCAGAGATTTCATCTCCGCGGGCTTCTATGGCTTCTTTTCGACGATGCTGGCTTCTTTGCCCTGCTCGGCCACGGCGTGATAGCGCTGGAAGCCGTAGTTGCGCTCGGTATAGTGCTGGTGCAGATTCTTGACGAGGAAGAGACGAGCCTGCGCGTTCACCTCGGCTCCGGCAGGGAGCCAAATCTCGCCGTTGATTGGAGCCTGATCAAATCTGAAGCGCGAGCCTTTTTCGAGGTTGGCCACCAGGCCGCCGCCAACATGAAAATTGTCGATGAAGCTGACATCGATGCGGGCAATCTGGCGATCCGCCTCGTCTATCCATACCGTTCCCTGCAGCTTCTTGTAGGCCTCCTCTTCCAGGCCGTGGGTTTTGGCGTCCTTGCGGCCCATTACATCAAAGAGGATGGTGGGGCGGCCGTGATAGCTTTCGCGGCGGGGATTGCGCACGTCGATCAGCTCCAGGATGCGGCTCACGCTCATCTCCTGCTCTTCCTGCTTCTTGGTCTCCGGCTGCTGGGCCTTCTCGACGGCCTTGGTGACGCGCTCGGTCTCCTTCTTCTGCTCGCTCTCGTCGAGCGGCTTGCCGTCTTTCTTCACCAATCGCCCAATCGCGTGGCCGTTGACGAAAAAGACCTCTTCCTCGCGCGTTTCGGTCTTGGTTACATGGCCTTTGGCGTCGATCTCTTCGGTGGTCTGCGACGAGGTGTAGGTGTAATTCTCGCGCACCTTGTCGAGCTGCTTCTGGTGCTCGTGAACCTCGTTCATCAACTGATGTATATCGGGAAGAGGCTTCTGGGCAGCCTGCTGCGCTTGCGCTGCAAGAAGGTAGAGCGGAGAACCAAGAAGGATGGCAAGCGGGAAGATGCGCGCAACGTGCATGAAGCAAGATCCTCGGGGATGGAGTGTGGCGCGCGACAAGCCGCCGATGCGTCTTTCCACTTAGACCAGGCGCGGCGGGAAAGGTTGCGGCATTCTCACCGCGCATACAACTGCTCGCCCGCCTCGATTGCCACGGGAAGCTGGTTCACCTCCGGCGGCTCGGGGCAGGTGGCGTAGGTGGTGTAGGCGCAAGCCGGATTTTCCAGCCGGTTGAAGTCCAGCGTCAGCAGCCCCGGCTGGCTGAGGCCGTGGTCGGGCAATGCGGTGTGCAAAAAGCGCGCCGTGCGGTAGGTAGCCGTTTGGCTGGTGGCGTCGCGCAGGATGAAGAAGAGCGTTTTGGGGTCGCGCGCCTCGATGACCGGCGCCAGGTGCAGTACCTGGCCATCCAGCATGAACTCGGCCACCCCCGGGGTGGGCAGATCGAGCGTGCCGCCCATGCCGTTGGGAATCCGCTCCGTACGCGGCGGATCAAAGGGAATCCAGCGCGCCGTTACGCGGAAGCGCGCATCGGGCGCGTACCAGTTCAGTCCGTGAAAGCTGGAGCGAGCCGGCGCATCGCTGTCCTTGATGCGGAGGGCAAAGCGCTGGCCGCGCGGCAGCACGGCCAGCGTCAGGCCGTGCCAAGCAAGGACCGGAGGCTTGGCATTCGTGACAGCCAATTGCCCTTCGCGCGCGGGCTGGCCATCCACCGTCAGCTCCTGCGGAAAGCCGCCGCTGGGCGCAAGCAATTGCAGAATCGGCGCGCCCGCCGTCTTGGCGCTGACGGTGAGCAGGCCCATGTGTTCTGGGGCCTGCGCGCGGAGTTGAATCTTATTGCCGGCTGCCGCGCCGAAGGAGTTGAAGCCTGGCTTGAGCCACTCCAACCCCACCAGCGTCAGCCATCCATCCGGCGCGGAAACCTCGGCAGCCCGCTGCGCGCGCCACGCCGCCAGCTCTTGCCGCCATGCCGCGTCGTCCGCCTTTGTCGATGCAGCCTCCTGCGCGGCCAGGCTCCAGCAAGCGGCGAAGCACAGCGCCCATGCGGCAGCCCTACGCATAGATCCCGCGCGACCGGATGGTGATCGCCACCCGGTCAATGGCCAGCATATAGGCGGCAATGCGGTTATTCACGTTGTGCGCCTCGGCGTAGCGCACCACGTCCTCGAAGCTGTCGTGCAGAATCGCGTCCATCTGCTCGTTGACCTGCGCTTCCTTCCAGAAGTAGCCTTGCCGGTCCTGGACCCACTCGAAGTAGCTGGCCGTGACGCCGCCGGCGTTGGCCAGAATATCCGGCATGATGAAGATGCGCTTTTCCGCCAGAATCTCATCGGCCACGGCGGTGGTCGGCCCGTTGGCGCCCTCGACGATAATCCTGGCTTTGATCTGCTCGGCGTTGCGGCTGGTAATCACATTCTCCATGGCCGCCGGAATCAGAATCTCGCACTCGGTCAGCATCAGCTCTTCGCTGGGCACAGCCTCCGCGCCGCGGAAGCCCAGCGTGGTATTGTTGCGCCGCTTGTACTCCAGCAGTTGCCGGATGTCGATGCCGTTGGGGTTCATCAGCCCGCCTTCCTTCTCGGCGATGCCAATAATCGTGTAGCCGCGCTCCATCAGCAGGCGCGCGGCGTTGGAGCCGACATTGCCGAAGCCCTGCACCACCACCCGGCAGCCCTCGATGGGCATTTGCAGGTAGCGCAGGCTCTCGTCGCAGATGGTCCGCACGCCGTGCCCGGTGGCCTCGGTCCGCCCGCGCGAGCCGCCCAGATTCAGCGGCTTGCCGGTGACCACGCTGGTCACCGTATGGCCCATGTGCATGGAGTAGGTGTCCATGATCCAGGCCATGGTCTGCTCGTTGGTATTCATATCCGGCGCGGGCACGTCCTTCTCCGGCCCGATCAGATCAATAATCTCCGAGGTGTAGCGGCGGGTCATGCGCTCCAGCTCGCCCTGGCTCATCTTCCTGGGATCGCAGATCACCCCGCCCTTGGCCCCGCCAAAGGGGATGTTGACCACCGCGCACTTCCAGGTCATCCAACTGGCCAGCGCGCGCACTTCGTCCAGCGTGACGTCGGGCGCGTAGCGGATGCCGCCCTTGCATGGCCCTCGAGCGATCGAGTGCTGCACGCGGAAGCCGGTGAACATCTCCATCTTGCCGTCGTCCATCTTTACGGGAAAATGCACAATCACTTCGCGCGAAGGCATGCGCAGCATCTTCCACAGCCCCTCTTCCAGATTCAGTTTGCGCGCAGCCAGATCAAAGCGCGTTGCCTGTGCTTCCCAGGGATTGATCTCCTGCTCAAGGGATACCGTTGTCATAAACTCTCCTGTGCCGCTGGCCGGGCGGTTTGTTGCGCGGGGCAAAAGCCCGCAGGGCCAAACCTCTGTGAGTCTAGGACGGCCAGCCCGCCTCGTCAAGCCCCGCTTCACCGTATCACATGAATCGGCACGCCCAGCTTCAGGCCGCGCCAGAGCTGCTCGGTGGTGTAAACCGGAGCCTTGAGCGCAATCGCCAGCGCAAGGCAGGCGCGGTCGCCGAGCGAAAGGCCCAGCTTTTCCGTAATTGCGATCAGATCACCGGCGATTCGGGCGTGGTCGCTGATGAAGGGTTGCACAGATGGCACTAATTTAAGAGCGTCCTGCCAGCCTTGCGCGGGAGAATACCCCTTCTTGACGAGTTTCGATTGCACCTCGGCAAGATTGACGGCGCTGACGACGGCATTGTCCATAATTTCGCCCGTCAGCTTCTCCGCGCCCGGTTCGTGAAAAACAATAGCTAGAATGGCAGAGGCGTCGAGTACAATCTCATTCATGCTTGGCCGCCTCGCGCCGTTCCGCGCTCAATTCGTCTGAAACCAAAGTTCCTGGCTTGATAAATTGCCTCGCCCGCTCCTGCACCTGCCGGATTGTCTCGCGAAGTGTCACAATGCGCAACTCACCGTCCTCCACGCATAGGTCAATGACCTCGTTCTCCGCCATCCCCAGCGCCTCGCGCATTGCCGCCGGAATCACAATCCGGCCCTTTCCCCCCATCCGCATCCGCGTCCGAAGTTTCGCCGGTTCTGTCTGTACGGCGAATTCTCGCTGCTCGATGTCTTCCGTTGGATCTGCAAACGCTAAAGCTCCCATCATTTCCACCCCTCTCCATCATTGAATACGACCTCATTCATACTTGGCCGCCTCGCGCCGCTCCGCGCTGAACTCGTCTGCAAGCGAGACTCCCGGCGGGACATTTTGCCGAAGCCATTCACGTGTACGCTGAAGACGGCTTTTCCTCGTGGCGATGCATAGTTCGCCGTCCACCACACGCAAGATGAGCATGTCGCCTTCCGCCATCCTCAACGATTCGCGCATCGCAGCAGGTATCACCAGGCGCCCTTTCGCCCCAAGGCGCATGCGGACCCGATGATCCTCAACAAACGTGGGGCGAACCCAGACGGTCTCTGTTTCTTGACATTCCAAAACTTCCATATTTCCCACCTCCGGCTCTAGTGACTTAAATGTAGCATGGTGGCACAAATTGCGGAAGTGGGAATTTCTTTGTTTTGGGGAACTTTTATGCTAAGAATGTTTGGTTTGTCATTCTTTCTGAACAAATGCGGGCGAGGACGCCCGCATGACAGCCGGTCTGGAGACCGGCGCTACGAAAAGGCTTGAGCAACAAATGAGGCCGGAGCAAGCGCCCCGGCCTTGGTTGATTCTGAAGGAGTTGACGCTTACGAGGCGCTTCCGAAGCTCTTGCGGCGCTGGGCCAGCTCGTCGGCGATCTTCTGATTCTTTTGGCGGGAGATGGGGTAAAAGGCCATGCAGAGAGCCACGGCCAGGAAGAAGGCGCCGGCGTAGACCGAGGCGATCAGGCGAATGCCTTCGAGCGCATGGGCGGATTGAAGCAGAGCCTTGGAGTCGAAGCCGTAGAGTTCGAGCAGCCAACTGGCGATGGCGCCGCCCAGCGCAACGCCGACCCATAAGGCGAAGACGACGGCGGAGATGACGGTGCCGGTGGCGCGGCGGCCGGTCTTCCACTCGCCGAAGTCGGCCACGTCGGCCATCATCGACCACAGCACGGGACCGGAGCAGCCGAAGGCAAATTGGCGCACGACCTCCAGCCCGATAATGGGCACGGTGGCCGTGGGCGGGAAGAAGTAGAGGGCGATGCAGCAGAATCCAGTGACCAACATGCTGACAAGAAAGAGGGCGCGCTTGCCCATTCTCTTGACCAGAAACGTGGAGCAAGTGACGCCGGTGAGCACCGCGACCAGGCCGAAGCCGTTGAAATAGCTGAAGAGGAGGCGGTTGCCGGCGAGGTTTTCAAAGTAGGGCAGCATGATGTTGCCGCGAATCAGAAGGGCTGTGAAATAGAAGACGGTGGCCAGAAAGAGCATCACCCAGGGAAAGTTGTGAAGCAAGTCGCCGAGATCGCGCGCGACGGAGGTTTTTTGAGCGGCGTCCGGCACAATGCGTTCTTTGGAAACCGAGAACGCGATCAGGAAGAGAACGATGGAGAGAGTGAGAAAGCTGCCCATGGTCAACTGGTAGCCGAGCGCGCTGTCGCCGCCGCCCAGGTACTTGACCATGGGAACGGCCAGCGCTCCGACGATAAAGCCTGCGCCGTTGGCGAAGAACTGGCGGATGGAGGTGATGCTGTTGCGCTCGTCGGGATCGTCGGTCATGACGCCGGTCAGCGAGGCGTAGGGCACGTTGTTGGCGGCATAGATGAGGCGCAGGAACAAATACGTGGCCCAGGCGTAGATCAGCTTGCCGGTCAGGCTGAAGTGCGGCGTGGTGAAGGTCAGAATCCCGATGATGCCGAAGGGAAAGGCAGTCCAGAGGAGCCAGGGGCGGAAGCGGCCCCAGCGCGTTTTGGTGCGGTCGGCGATGATGCCCATGACCGGATTGAAGGCCGCCGACCCCAGGCCGACAATCAGGAACATCCATTTTGTCTGACTCGGCTCCAGCCCGTAGGTCTTGGTGTAAAAGTCGGTTTGCAGGGCCATGATGGCCTGAAAGACAAAGTTGGCGGCCAGATCGCCCAGCCCGTATCCGAATTTCTCTCCGAAGGAGAGTTTGGTTGTGCCGCTCATCGGTTTTTACTCGCTTTCGCTGCCGGGGTTAAGGAAATTTGCATCAGTCTTTTGATTTGGACGAGATTACGCAGGGGCTAAAGCCCGACACATTTTTGGCGACTTGCGGCACGGCTAAAGCCGTGCCCTGTTACAAAACAAGCCTCAAGACGCGATTTCCG